>JBFIHF010000069.1:0-21574 GCA_041601915.1 Bradymonadaceae bacterium | reverse complement strand
GCCCAGGGTTGGGTGGGGGCGCTTCGCGCCGCGGTTGGGGTGGGGGCGCTTCGCGCCGGGGTTGGGTGGGGGCGCTTCGCGCCGGGGTTAGGGTGGGGGCGCTTCGCGCCGGGGTTAGGGTGGGGGCGCTTCGCGCCCTTTAGATGAGGGAGCCGTCCGAGGGGATGCCGACCCAGACCCAGCCGTCTTCGACTTTGGTTTGGTAGCGTCGGACGTCGTAGCGGGGGTTGGTGAGGCATGCCCCGGTGCGAATGTCGAAGTTCCAGGCGTGACGCGGGCAGCGGACGCATCCCTTCTTCACCTCGCCAAGGCCGAGGTAGCCGCCGGCGTGGGGGCAAAAGTTCTGAATCGCGTGGTACTCGTCGCCGAGCTTGAACAGCGCGATCTTCTTGAGGCCGGCTTGCACGACGCGGCCCTCGCCGTCGGTGAGGACGTCGGTTGCAACAGCCTTGAAAAACTCGTCCGCTCTCTCCACAGTGCCTCGAACCTCGAGCGTTGGATGAATGATGCCCTCGGACCCCATTACCCTACCCCAGCTGCAGCAAACGGTGCACGCGTGGATCGAGCAGTGGAAGGAAGGATACTTTCACCCGCTGTCCAATCTGGCACGACTCACCGAAGAGGTGGGCGAGCTCGCGCGGGAGATCAATCATCGATTCGGCGATAAACCGCGCAAAGCAAGTGACGACGTGGTGGACGTGGCCGAGGAGCTCGGTGATATTCTGTGGGTGGTCGCGGCGCTCGCGAACCAGTTGAACGTCGATCTGGACGACGCGTTTCGTGACGTGACCGCAAAACTCGAGTCTCGCGATCACGACCGGTTCACGCGACGTTGAGGCAAAAAATTGTGCGCGATCCGGCGCATGCTACCGTGCATGTAGGACACGCACGTTGGTTGTAGGAACATGGCCCGCAAGAAACCAAAACAAGAAGTTGAAGAGAGCGGATTCAGCAAGATGCTGGCGAGCACTGTGGTGCTGGGCATCGTGTTCTCCGGCGGATTGATCACGGGTCAGCGGCTGCTGCGCGCCGAGGCGCGGGCACCGATGGTCTCGCTATCGACAACGCGAGCCGCCCCGTCGCCCGGGGCCAACGACGAGGCTCAGCCTTCGTTGCGCACGACGTTCTCCTTCTATGAGCACCTCACGAACGACGCCTCGGCGACACCTCCGCCATCGGCCCCCGCGGCCGCGAAGCCGGTCGTCGCCGCGAAGCCCGCGGAAGAAGCGAAGCCGGCCGAGGCAGCGCCGGTCGAGGCCAAACCCGTCGCCCCCGCAGCGGTCCCTGCCCCCGCCCCGACCCCGGTCGTCGCGAAGCCGGCGGCGGCGCCGAGTGTTGCTGCCGCGGCGCCCAGCGTCGCAGCGGCCCCCGCGGCCCCGATCGCGAAGATTCTGAACGAAGTCGTCGGATCGCTCGCGCCCTCCGAAGCGCCGGTCGCTGGTGCGGCCGCCCCGCTGCCCGCTCGCTACACACTGCAAGTCAGCTCGCATCCCGATCGCGAGTCGGCGGAGCAAGAGGTGAGTCACCTCACCCAAATGGGCGTCGAGCCCCATGTCGTCGTCGTGAACGTGCCGGGCAAAGGCGAGCTCTGGCGCGTCCGGGTCGGCAAGTTCCACTCGATGGACGAGGCGCGCGATTTCCAGAGTTCCCTGAAGTCACGGCGCGGTGTCGCGGGATTCGTCACGCCGCTGTGACTGTGGCATGCTGCGCGCATGCGCCCCACCCTGCTGTGCCTCATCTCCACTACCGTGCTCCTCGCGTTGCTGGTCGCGGTTCCAGCCGTCGCGCAGCCGCGATTCGGGGTCGAGATCGGTGCCGGTCAGAACGTCGGACTGACATCGTACGTCGATAACCTGGTCGTGCTTCAGGGCGACCTGCCGCTGCTCGCCGACGAATTGCCGGGTTCGGGAGTCGCGTTCACGCTGGATTTCATCTTTTCAAAATGGTCGGTGGGAGCGGAGGTCCGTCTGTTCGATCGCGACCGAATTCGCCTCCACCATCGCGGCACGGAGACGATCCCGGCGGGCCGCATCCGCGCCGACGGCAGCGTCGACGACGCCGGGATCGAGTACGTCCCGTTCGGCCCCGTGCGCAGCCCATCGCCGAGCGCCCAGCCGGGCGACTTGCTGATCATCGACATCGGCGCGAGCCATCGGTTCTATCTGCTCGATGGGGCGTTCTCCCTCTGGTTCCCCGTCGGCGCGAGCGTGTTGGCGACGAAGATTCTGGAGACGTCGCAGCCCACCATCATTGGGCTTGGCGCGAACGCGGGGATCGGCGCCGGGTACATCATCGCACCTCCGATCGGTATCGTGCTGACGGCGGCGGCGCACGGCGTCCTGACGCCGGCGTATCGGCCGCTGGCCGACGCCGCTCGGGGCTCGTTCGTCGCCGGGGAGACCACCGAAGAGGCAGTCTTCAGTTCGATGGCGTATGCTTCCGTCATGATCGGTCTGCAGTTCACGATCCGCTAGATCTCGAGCCGACGATGTCCTCGTTCGAAAGAATTCTCGTCTCCTACAAACGCACCACCTACGAGCGCTACGCGGAGTCGAATGACCCAACGCTGAGTGCCCTGATCGCGTCCGGGGATCTGAGTGTTCAGAGCCTGATCGAGTCGCACGAGGTGCACTATCGCAGCCTTGACGCGGTGTTGACTCACCTCGGCGAGCGCGGGGTCGCGTACGACGCGATCTTTCGCGGCGACGTGGACGAAGTGCGCGAACACGACCTCGTGCTCTCCGTAGGCGGTGATGGGACCGTCCTCGACCTCTCGCACAAGATCACGGACCAGCCACTGCTCGCGGTGAATTCGGATCCGCGGTTGTCGTTCGGATACTTCTGCGCGGGAACCGCGAACGAGTTCCCGAAGCTGTTGGATCAGACTCTCAACGATACGTGGCAGCCGATCGCGCTGTTTCGGTTCGGCGTGCAGCTCAACGGAGTGCGCGTCGGCTCGTCGATCCTCAATGACATCCTGGTCTCGCACGAGAACCCGGCCGCCGTGACGAGCTACGTGCTTCAGGTGGGCGAAGCGGAGCCGGAACCCCAGAAGTCATCCGGGATCTGGATTTCCACGGCGGCGGGATCGACCGCCGCGATTCGGTCCGCCGGGGGGTACGTGCTGCCGCTGGACAGCCAGCGCATCCAGTACCTCGTGCGCGAACCCTGCCCACCGACCGTCGGGCTGTACCGACACGTGAAAGGCATCCGCAAGCCGCAGGACACGTTCGAGGTCGTCTCGAAGATGGAGAAGGGACGCGTGTATCTGGATGGTCCGCACCTCGTGTTGCCGTTCGAGGTGGGGGCGGTGTTGACAGTGACGGCGGACGTCCCGCCACTGCATATCTACGGCATCGCGGGCAAGATCCGCGACTGATTCGTCAGTTGGCGCAGCCCTCGAGCTCTTCGCCGTCCACGGTCACGACGACATTTCGGATGCGACTGATACTGCAGCAATCGTCGATATGCGTAATCACGACGCGGTTCATGCCGCGATCGAGATAGGGGGCGAGGTTGGCCGAGGAGCCGCCCGGGATGCGAGCGTACGAATCGGGATCGGTGACCCCGTCGGGGTACCGGTCGTTGAAGACCGAGACGCGCGCGCCATCGTCCACATCGTGGATGTCGACCCCGTATCGGCGGACGCGCGCACCGTCAGGTACGTAGACAAACGCTTGAAAGTAGGTGAAGTCACCGCCCCCGCGACAGGCACAGTCGGTGCCACACAGCGACGAACGACGCTCGAACGAGATGTGTCGGTCCGGTTCCATCACCCAGCCCGGGTCGTCGGCCGGTGGGACATCGGCGTACTGATACTCGGCCACGTCGCCGTGAGAGGCGGAGCGGCTCGGCCAGCATGCCGGACCCTCGCCGGTGTGTACCTGCCACAGCGGCTGGCCCACTTCGAATGACCCCGCGCACGGCTGGTTGCGATTGGCGAGCAGGATGACGTTGACCACGCCTTCATCGGGGTCGTTGGAATCGATCCGCAGCAGCTCGTGAACGGGGTCGCGGTCCGCGGCGATGAAATCCACATCGAGTCGGCGGGACTCTCGAAACAGAATCGCCTCGGTGTCGAGCGGCATGGTGGAGACGGTGAACGCCGGATGTGACGTAGAGATGGCGTCGACGATCAGGGGTTCGCGACCCACATTGCCGATCTCGAGGTCGCGGCGCGCCCGCGTACCGATCCCTACTTCGCCGAAATCGAGGATCGGCGGGACCACGATGTCGGGGGCGGGATCGAAGACGTAGGTCCCGAACTGCTCGGGCTCGAAGAAACGGCCGCCACCGTCCTCGCAGGCGCCACAGGCGCCGAGAAGAACCGCCAAACCATACGCGACACCGTGACGAACGCTCATGATCCCAGCGTACCATTCGCTTCGAATCCTCGCACACACGCGCGCCGGCCGAGGCGGACGCGCCGGTTTTTTTGATCATCGGGCCGAAGTCACCGATGCTAGATCATCATCTCTTCGGGAAATGCTCGCATGCGCACACGCCTGACCTTCGTCCTCATCAGCGCCCTCGTCAGTGCCCCTGCGTGGGCGCAAGACGACACCACGCCCGATCACGGGTCGCTCGAATTGGAGCCGACAGAAGAGATCACGCCTGAAGAGGCGCGCGCGGTCGAAGATCTGGAGCCGAAGACGAAGGCTGTGACGGGCCTCGCGCCGAAGACGTCGCCGGGGCGAGCTCGGGCGGACCGTCTCGCCGGTGAAGCCGAGCAGGCCTTTGTCGACGGCGACTATCCGCTCGCGATTACTCTGTTGCAGCAGGCCTACGACGCCGACCGCAATCCGAACATGTTGTACAACATCGCTCGCGTCCACGAAGCCCAAGGGCAGCTGGAGGAAGCGCTCGATTTCTATCGCCGGTTCGTCGTCGCACCGAACGTCGACCTCGACTACCGCCGTGAGGCGCTGCAGAGTTCGGAGACGATCGAGCAGACGCTCGCGGCGAAGGCCGCCGCGGAGCGCGGCCCCGAAGTCGCGGCGGCGCCGCCGCAAACCGCGGTGCTGCTTCGCCCGGCCCCGTTTCCGACCACGAGTGCGATGCGCCCGCTGGGCTATACCTTGGCGGCGGTCGGCGGAGCGGCAGTGCTCGTCGGGGCGGGCGTCGGTGTCGCGGCGCTGAACAAGCAGTCCGAGTTCGACGCCGCCGGATCGCTTGCTGAACGGCGCAGCGCGGGGTCGAGCGCGCGGGATCTAGCTACCGCGGCCGATGCCCTGTATATTTCTGGGGCAGTCCTCATTGTCACAGGTGTCATCACAGCGTTCGCGTCGCCACGACGGGAACGTCTCCAGCCTCGCCAGGCTGTTGACGTGACGATCCGCAGCGATGGGGTGGGAGCCGCGTGGTCACTACGCTTCTGAAATCGTGCGCCCGTCAGATCGGGCTCACCGTGCTCGGCGCGACGATGGTGTCGTGTTCACTCGTCGTCGACACGGACGAGTGCGTGACCCGCGCCGACTGCGAGTTTGATGATGGCGCGGGCCTGGAGTGCGTCGACGGCGAGTGCGTCGCGACGTCGCAGCTTCGGCAGGCACTGGTGCCGACCGTGGTGGACGAAGACCTGAGTCTGTCCGCCCGGCAGGTGTGGATCGTAGATGGAGCTGTCTTGATCAAGTCGGACGTCACACTGACCATCGAAGCCGGCGCGCGGATTGAACGGCGCCGACAAGCGCACCTCCTCGTGGAGCGTGGTGCGCGTCTGGTGCTCACCGAGCCCCGCCCCGATCTGACGCGACACGTGATCTACGAACACCCGCCCGAGGCGCAGTAATGGGAGAACCCAAGACACGCATCCTCTTTACCGAGAACGGCAAGCCGGTGGAAGGATTGTCGGTGCGCGCGCACGAAGCCGACGACCCCGTCGAGACCGACGCCGACGGACAGGTCGCCGTCCCGCTGCTCGAGGGCCGGCAGACGTTGCGGATCCTCAAGGGCGGTGAGTGGATCCCTCAGATCGTGCAGACGAATCGCGAGTCATCGCTGATCGTCGTGGACCTCGCGAAGCGTGACACCGGCGATTTTGGAAAGCTGCCGGACCCCGACACGAGCTTCCTCGATATCGGCAAGCTGAACCTCGGCGAACGCTACGTCTACCAGGAGATCATTGGGCGAGGCGGTATGAGCATCGTGCTGCGCGCGCACGACCGTCTGCTCAATCGTGAAGTCGCGGTGAAAGTGTTGTCTCAGGAGCTGCAAGCGCAGACCGAGGCGCAGCAGATCTTCCTTACCGAGGCGCGCAACCTCGCCACGCTGTCGCACCCCAACCTCGTCTCCGTCCACGATATCTGCAAGGTCGACGACCAGGTGTTCATGGTCATCGAGTACGTCGAGGGCGAAAGCCTCGAGAAGCTCGTGAGCACCGTGCGCGGGTTCAACGAGACCGTCGCGCTGCAGACGATGATTCAGCTGGCCCGCGTTGTTGGTTACCTGCACGATCACGAGATCATCCACCGCGACATCAAGCCCGCCAACGCGATGCTGCGTAATGACGGGACCGTCAAGCTCATCGACTTCGGGCTCGCCCGGCATTTCGACGATCTGCACGCGCGCGGTACGCGTGTTCGCGGCACCCCCGCGTACATGTCCCCGGAGCAGATCACGGGCGGTCGGCTCTCCGCGGCATGCGACGTCTACCAGCTCGGCGTGTGTCTGTTTGAAGCGCTGACCGGGCGGCTGCCGTTTTCCAGCGCCGGCGACCTCGGCTACCAGCACGTTCACAATCCGGCCCCGAGCGTGCACGAGTATCGTCCGCACGTTTCGCCCGAGCTCGCCGAACTCTTGGCGGACTGCCTGCAGAAGGATCCTGCGGATCGCCCCCAGAACGGCCAGGAGCTGCTGCGACGGCTTCAGGTGATCTACCAGAAGTCCGGTAGCGCGGGCACGAACCTGTACCAGCAGCTCCAACAGGACGCCGCCGCGGAGCCCAAGGACGAGGAAGCTCGAGGGTACACCAACTCCGAGTTGCGGCTGATGGAAGGCGCGGGCAAGCACCTGCGGACATCCGACTTCTCCGTGCAGACCTTGACGGACATCCTTGCGGACCCCAACAATCGCTCTCGGATCGTGATCCAGACCGGTGGACCGCGCTGGGGCGCAATCCTGGCGGCCTGCGTGACCACGTCGGCGCTCGGCGCGGGCGCCATGTACGCGATGATCGCGTTCGGCGCATTCTCAGGCGAAGTCGTGCAACCGGCGGGGGCGACGACCACCGCCGAAATCGAGCGCCTCGCTCCCGCTCCGCCCGGAGACAAAGAAGCGCCGGTTGAGCCCGTTATCGCGCAGACCACCACCCTCCCCCCCGTCGCGCATCCCACGAGAGTGGACGACGTCGTGGTGACGCCGCTCACCGCACAGGACCAACGCACCGAGGTCTCGGTCGTCGACGCCGAGGCGACGCGCAACCCGACCCCGCCGCCTTCCACCGACCAGCCGGCGGTCGATGCCGTGGCCGTCCCGAGGCCGAAGCCCGTGGCCGACGAGCCCCTCGCCACCGCCAAGGCGGTCTCGAAGCCAGAATCCAAGCCCGCCGACGAGGCGAGCAAGCCGCCGACGGCCGAGGAGCGCAAGGAGATCAAGCGCACCGGGCTCTTCGCGCCCAAGACATCGCTGAACCCCAGCGAGTAGCGTCGACCTCTCAGATTTTTGAGTTCGCGGGGAACTGGGTCTCGGATTTCCCCGAGGGCCCGCGCGCTTCAATCGCGTAAGCCACTGATAATCCTAAGCTCGTCAGTTCGGTCACCGCTGGCACACCCCGTGCAGCCTGTCCACGCATCGAGAAATGAATGGAGCAGACCATGAAGACACAACTCAAACTCGCAACTCTTTCGGCAGGCCTGATGATGGCGTTCGCCCTCCCCGCCTTTGCCCAAGCACCGGATTCGGGCGAATGCGCAGCCAATGCCGATTGCCCCGACGGTTACACCTGCGAAGTGTTCGAATGGGGCGCCTGCCCGGCATGTGCCGAGGGCGAGGAATGCCCACCGTGCGAGATGGGATCGGACTCCGTCTGCATCCCGCCGCCGCCCAAACAGTGCAGCGCGAGCAGTGACTGCGACGGGACCGATGTCTGTGTGACCTACACCTTCGAGAGCTGCTCCGGGGAGACCGCGCCGGCATGTGACCCCAACGGGACCTGCGATGAGCGGCCACCAGAGCCGTCCACCTGCGAGACGTCGAGCGAGAGCTATTGCGTGCCCGCGTACGCTGCGCCGTGCCAGGTCGCCGCGGACTGTGGTGGCGGATTTACCTGTGAGGCCTATGACGTCTGCACCTGCAGCGGCGGCGGATCGACCGGCGAGCCCGGCGACGGCGCGCCACCGGAGCCCGTCGAGGACGACTGCGTCTGCGAAGCGAGCGGCGAGAACTACTGCCAGCTCATCGAGGTCGAGTGTTCGTCCGACGCCGACTGTGCCGGCGAACTCACCTGCCAGGAAGCGTACAGCGTCGGCGCGGGCGTCGTGTGCCCCGACGGTGAGGAATGCCCCGACCAACCGCCGGAGCCCGTTGAGACGGTGTCCTACTGCGCGCCGGACGGCTACGGCTACTACGGCGGTGGCTATGCGGAGGCTGTCGCAGACGCCGCGGGACGGGACGGCTCGACCGTCACGAAGAGCGAGCGTGAAGAGTTCTTCCCGGTCGACGGGACGGACGACGGCTCGGGGTCCAAGCAGAGCCCAAGCTCTTGCTCGACGGCCGCAGGCGTGGGCGAAGGGTCGCTGTTGTTCCTCCTCGCCGGCCTGATGCTGGGACGACGTCGGCGCCGTTCCTAGTGGAACGCGCCCGTGAGAGCCCACGCCCAGTCTGACTGGACGTGGGCTTTTGCATTTCTTGGCCGTTCGGACATAATCCCGCGCGATGAACCACAAACTCCACAAACGTATGACCACGCGCATGGGGCGAGCCTGCGGGGACTTCGCACTCCTCGAGGACGGCGACCGCATCCTCGTGTGTCTCTCCGGCGGCAAAGACAGCTACACGCTGCTGACGCTGCTCCAGGAAGCGCAGTCGAAACTGCCGTTCGAGTTCTCGCTCGTGGCCTTCCACCTCGACCAGAAGCAGCCCGGGTACCCCGCCGGCGTGATGTCGACGTACCTCGCCACCGCCGGGGTGGAGTGGGTCGTCGCTGAGGAGGACACGTACTCGATCGTCACCGACCGCCTCGCGCCAGGCGCGACGCCGTGCTCGCTGTGCAGCCGCCTGCGCCGGGGCATCATCTACGGTGCGGCCGAGGAACACGGCTGCAACAAGATCGCTCTGGGCCATCATCGCGACGACTCGCTGGAAACCCTGCTGCTCAATCTGTTCCACGCCGGCCAGATCCAGGCGATGCCTGCGAAGTACACGACGGACGATGGGAAGTTCCAGGTGATCCGGCCGCTGCTGTACATCGCGGAGGACGACATCGCGGAGTTCGCCGCGGCGCAGGGATACCCGATCATCCCATGCACGCTGTGCGGCTCGGTGGCTGGCCGCCGAAAGATGATGAAGCAGCTGCTCGACGACCTGGAGAGCGATATCCCCCAGGTGCGAAACAGCATGCTCGCCGCGCTGGGCAACGTGCGCGTGACGCATCTGCTCGATCAGAACCTACTGCGTGAGAGCGCGACCACGAACAATGCCCGCGAAGAGCTCTGGTAACTCAGCCCGCCCCACCCGCTCACCAGGATTGCTACAGCGAATGGCGCTCGCAGAGGTCGTCGAGCAGCGCCTCGCAACATCGGTCGACGATGTCGAACACGAGGCCGAACTGCGAGCCACCACCGCCCCACGGGTCAGGCACCGCAAGACCGCGTTGCGACGGTTCCGGTTCCCAGTCACGTAGCAGAGCGATGGGCGTCTTCGTCTCCCAGCGCTGCGCATCTCTGCGGTTTGACTCGTCCATCGCGATGAGGACGTCAAAGCGCTGGACGTGGTCGCGCGTCAACTGCTGGGAACGCTGGTAGGAAATGTCGAGTGCGATGCGTTCCATCGCCACGCGCCGACTGCCCGGATCCGGAAGCTCCCCGACATGGTGGCTCGAGGTCCCGGACGATTCGACGTGAAAGTGCCGATCGAGCCCACGCTGCTGGAGCTTGTGCCGGAAGAGGCCCTCCGCCAGCGGCGAGCGACAGATGTTCCCGAGGCAGAAGAACATCACGTGGATCGGTTCGTTCACTCAGAAATTGATGCGGCGGCAGGTCGCGTTGTCTCCGACCACGATCTGCGGCTTGTTCATCCGCCACAGATACGCGAACTGGTTGAGCATGAAGCTCACGCCCTCTGCGGCATTGGGGACCGTGGCGGTGTCGATGACGACTTCCATCGCGTACATCTGCCCGTCGAGCGACGCCTCGTAGCGATACAGCCGCTGCGTGCCGTCGCCCTGCGTCATCGAGATGTTGTCATCGTTCGGCTCCGGCAGATCCTCGGGCCAGTTCTCGCGCGGGAAGCCTGCGTCCACCAACTCATCAATTGTCATGCTCCACTCCTTATCGCGTCCGTTTGGGGCTCGCCTTCAACTTACAGCTTGGACATCGCCTCTTTGCTCGGTCCGTGTGCGCCATCGATGTTCAACGCGCGGTTGAACATGTCCTTGGCGCGCCGCGTATCGTTCTGCTGCCAGCGCACCATGCCCAGATGATAGTAGATGTCGACCTTGTCGGAGTCCTTCTCGATGTTCATCTGATGCAAGAGAAGGGTCTGGAAGATCTTCAGGGACTGGTCCCAATCCGACTTCTGGTAGAGCAGCTTGCCGAGGCTCAGCAGGTTCGGGATGTATGACGCGTCGACCTTGTGGGCCGAATCGTAGGCTTCGTAGGCTGCGTCGATGTCGCCGGTTTGCTCCGCCAGCTTGCCCTGCAGGTGCATGAACCGCACGACGTCCTTCATCTTGCGGGCATTCTTGAGGTGCTCGATCGTCTCGGCGAGCAACGGCTCGGCCTTGGCCGTCGCGCCACCTTGAATGTAGGCGTCGAGCAGCGGTTCGACGATCTCGAGGTCGCCGCTGCGCAGCTTCTTCGCCGCTTCGAGGGCCTCGATGGTCAGGGTCGGATCGCCGAGCACGTCTTTGGCGATGTCGGCCATCTGCAGATAGATCGCCAGCTTCTCCTCGTCCGTCGGCCGATGTGACGCCTCGAACTTGAGGATGTCGAACAGCGCCTTGTGGGCCTGGAGGCGCTCGCCGTAGAGCTGCTTGAGCGCGCCGAGTGCAGCTTCGTTGAGCGGCTCGAGTTCCACGATGCGCACGTAGTCGTTGGCAGCATCCTTGGGACGATTGAGCTCGTCGGCGAAGATGTGGGCGCGGTGCATGAGCGCCTCGATCTGCTCATCCTTGGTGCGGCAGGCCTTCATGCGCCGCTCCATCATGCGCAGGCCTTCGTCCCAATCTCCGCGCTGGCCGTAGAGGTCGGCGAGGACATCGAGCGCCCGAAGATGCTCGGGCTCCATCTCGAGGATCGTCTGCAGATACCCGATCGCGGTGTCCTCGTCGCCGAGGTACTTGGCCGAAATCTCGGCCATCTCGACCTGAAGCTCGATGACGCGTGCCGTCTCGGACGCCGGGGTCGCCTCACGCACGGTCTGGTACATGGTGAGCAACTCACTCCATCGTTCTTCGGCGCGGTAGATGTTGCCGAGCGCCTCCATCGTCGGAGGATGGGCCGGGGCGAGCGCCAACGCGGCGCTGTACTCCTCGATGGAGCGCTCGACCTCGTTGAACCGCAGGCGACTGATCTGGGCGAGCTCGGTGTACAGGGCGACTTTCGTGGCCGCATCCGAGATGACCTGAATCCGCCGATCGAGCACTTTGCGCAGCTTGCTCCAGTCCTCGGCCTCGCGGAACAGCTCGGCGAGGGCCTTGAGCACTTCTTCGTCATCGGGATCGATCTGCAGCGCGGCGCGGTAGGCCTCGATCGCGCGCTCGTCGTCCTTGAGCAGTACGCGGGAGTAGCGCCCCATCCTCACGTAGAGCTTGAACTGTGCCTGGGGGTCGACTTCAAACGCCACGAGGCGTTGCATCACTTCCACCAGTTCGGCGTAGCTCTCCGTGAACTCCAACACCTCAACAAACGCATTCAAGACGTCTGGATCGCTCTCGTCGATCTCCAGCGCGGCGCGGAACGCCTCGGCGGCCTTGTCGAACTCCTCGAGCTCGACGCGCACGCGGCCGAGATCGGTCAGGATGCGCTTGCGCTGGTCCGGATCGGAGATGATGTCGGCTTCGCGCGACAACACGGCGGCGAGGGATTGCGGGTCGGCTTGGTCCCGGGCGATCTCCTCCATCGTGGCCAGCGCGGCCTCGTTGTCACGCTCGAGTTCGAGGACGCGTTCGAGCGTCTTCCACGCCCGCGTGACGTCGTTGAGACTCGTGTACGACAGTGTGCCGGCGACGAGCGCCAACTCCACGACGCGGACCGGATCGTCGACCTGGTCCATCAACTCCTCGTAGAGCGCGACGAGCGCTTCCTCCATCTCGATCTCGCCGACCAACGCTTCCAGACGCAGTTGCACCTCGGGATTGAGCGGGTCGGCGCGAAGGGACCGCGACAGGTAGGCGTAGGCCTCGCGGCCCTTGCCGAGGTGGTCGAGGAACACGACGGCGAGGCGCTCGAGCGTTTGCGCCTCATCGATGGGGTCGGTCAACAACTCCAGATGTGCCTCGTACATCGACGCCAGTCGGGCCCATTCGCCGAGTTCCTCGAAGATCGGCTCCAAGATCGGCACGACGCGGGCGCGCAGCTCGAGGTCCGCGATCAAACGCTCCATCGCGTCGATGCTGTTCTGATGCGACGGCTCGCCGGTCAGAATTTGGGCGTACAGGTCGAGCGCCCTCTCGCGGTTTTCGAACATCACCTCGTGAAGGTAACCGAGCCGATATCGGGCGTCGTTGACTTCCTCATCGGGGACGACGGTCAGTTCGCGCTCGAGGATCGCGGCCAGTTTCTGCCAGTCCTGCTTGATCTGATACAGGTCATCGAGTGCGGCGAGCGCCGACAGGTCATACTCCTCGATCTCGAGCGACAGGACGAAGTGGCCGACGGCCTCATCGAACATCTCCAGTTCGAAGTAGATCGCACCGAGTCGGTTGTGCAGCCACAGCTGAGTCTCGGCGTCGAGATTCTCTCCCTCGAGACAGTCCTCATAGACGGCAACCAATTCGTCGAGGGACCCGAGTTCACGGGCCAATCGTTCGAGATGCGCACGGAACTCGGCCTCGTGCGGCGCTTCACGCGTCGCGCGGCCGAACGTGATGAACGCGATCTCGGGATTCGCGAGTTCGGTCTCCTGCAGCTCTCCGAGGCACAAGTAGGCCGTTGCACGTCGGGGAACCGCCTCGACCTGCTCCAGCACCGCTTCGTAGAGTTTCTGCAGCTCGGACCACTCGCTGTGGTCGCGGTACAGACTCTCGAGAATCGCTTGAACTTCCTCGCCGGTCTCGGCGTTGCTCAACAGCTTCGTCATCAGCTTGCGCGCCGGGACAAACGCCGGGTCGCGACCGAGCACTTCGTTGAACTTTGCGATCGCTTCGCGCCCGGAGTTCAGGCGCTCGGCAAGCACGATCCCCATCCGTAGATCGACCTGGTTCAGCTCGTCGACGCCGCCGGCGAAATCGCGCTCGAGTTTCAGCGTCTCGAGCAGATCGTTCCAGCGTTCGACTTTTCCATACAACCGAGTGAGCGCGCGCACCGACGTGACGTCCTCCTCGTCGATCGCGAGGACCGCACGATAGGAGTCGATCGCGTCTTGCGGACGGCTCAGCGCCTCGTCCTGAATGCGAGCAAGGTTGCGCAGCGCCTTCAAGCGCTTGCTGTCCTCGTCGAGCAGCCCAACCTTGAGCCGCAGCAGCTCCTCGAGTTGCTCGTAGGCGTGAATCTCCTCGTACAGATGTTCGAGCGTGTTCACGTAGTCCAAACTCGTCGGGTCCAACTCACGCAGTCGCTCGACGGCATCGACGGCCGCCTCCGGCGCCGCGAGGATCTCTTCCTGGATTCGCGCCACCCGGCGCAGGAGTCGTTCTTGGAGTTCGGCGTCGTAGCTGACGTCGACGCGACGTTGCAGCACGTCGACCAGCGGCTCCCAAAGCTCGAGTTCGGTGTAGAGCTTCTCCAACTGGCTCAGCGCCTTCTCGTTGTCGGGATGCAGCTCCATAACCGTCTGATAGGCCGTGATCGCAGATTCCGGATCGGTGAGCGGACCGGAGTAGATCTCGGCGACGTTGTTCAGGATGTGAACCTGCGTGTCGACGTCATCGGTGGTCTCGAGCCCCTCCAGATACAGAGGAATCAGCTTGTCCCACGTCTCCGTTTCCATCGCGATCTGGTTCACGCGACGCTTGAGGTCTGCGTTCAACGGATCGACGCGATAGGCGGTGGCCAGCGCGACCATTCCGCGGATGCGATCCTCGCGCCGCGTCGAGCCCTCGAGCAAATCCGCGATTTTCCGATTGATCGACGTCTTGGTCGGGATGTCTTCGGACAGACGCACCTTGTCCTCGAGCAGCGTCACGATCTTGTCGAGGTCACCTTCGGGTTCGTAGACGTCGAGCAACATATCGACGATTCGAAGCTGCAGGTGGTCGTTCGGCGAGTCCTCCATCGCGAGGTCGCGGAGCAAGCCCTCCAGCGAGCGTCGCGTGTCGTGGTGGTCCGGCGTCGCGGAGATGATTTCGCTGTAGAGGTCGAGCGCTTCCTCGACTCGATCGAGCTCGCCCTCCAAGAGGCTCGCCAGACGGAAGACGCGCTCGCGGCGTTCGTCTTCGTTTTCCGCCATATCCACTTCTTCGCGGAACAGCTGCGCCAAGTCGGTCCAACGTGTGGCTTGCCGAAACAGGCGCTCGAGGATGCGACGCGGCTGATCGGCAAGCGGATCGACCTGGATGATCTCGCGGTAGACATCGACGGCACCATCGATGTCCTCGAGGATCTCTTCGTGAAGATTGGCGAGATTGAACAACCAATCCATGCGCTGATCGGGGTCCAGCGTGATGTCGGCGCGGCGCCGATACAGGTCGGCGAGCGCCGTCCAATCATTCTGGCGGGAGTAGATCCGGTCGAGGGAGTCGAGCGCCCGCGCGTTCTCCGGCTCGTAGCCCAGAATCTGTTCGTGGGTGTCGCGAGCCAACTCGAGTTGTTCGAGTCGTTCCTCGTAGATCTGACCGAGCTCCGCGAAGAGCTCGACGCGCAGTTCATCTCCGATGTCGTAGTTGTCGACGACGACCGCGGTGTACTTCTCGGCCAACGCCGACCAGCCTTGCGTCGCGGCGGCGAGCTCACCGAGCTTCGCGCGAACGGCGTCGTCTTGCGGCTCCATCGCGAACAGCGTCTCGTAGGCGGTGATCGCCGCCTGGTTGTCGCCCAGATGGGTGGTCGAGATCTCGCCGAGCTCGCGCAACAGTGCGGGCGCCTCGTCGCGGAAGTCGATGTTCTGCGCGCGGTCGTTCAATACGACCACGAGGTTCTCCCACAGGTCATGACGCCGCAGCACGGGTTCGAGGAGCCGACCCGCATCACTGCGATAGGACGGCTGCTGCTCGAAGATCCCCTGCAGCATGAGCAGTGTGTCCTCGTGGTCGGGGTTCAGAGCCAGGATCTCGCGGTGCAGCTCCATCGCACCAAGCGGGTCCTCGAGCTTGTCGAGCGTCAACACAGCCAGCTCGGACTTGAGATCGACGATCTGAGACTCGTCGCTCGTGAGATCGATGCGACGCACGAGGTGCGCGTTCAAGTCCTCCCAGCGCTGCTGACGACGGTACAGTCGCTCGACGCCGCTCAACGCCTCGGCGTCCGTCGGTTCCAGTTCCAGGATCCGGTTGTAGGTGTCCACGGCCCCGAAGTCGTCCTCGACAAACTCCTCTTGGATCTGGGCGATGCGGTGCAACGTGTGTCGCGCTGCCCTCGGATCATCGACCGCGGTCGCGGCGAACTTCGCCTCGAGCAACGCGACGAGATCGTGCCAGCGTTCCCCGCCGGTCAGGATCGCTTCGACCGCCGAGTATGCTTCGGCGTTGCGTTCGTCCAGAGACAGGGCGTCGCGGAAGTGAACCTCGGCCTCTTCGGAATCGCCGATCTGCTCATAGAACAGATTGGCCAGCAGCAGCCGGAGCTCCAGCATCCGATCCGGGTCGTTGATCTCGACGAGCACGTCTTGATAGATCTGCGCCAACCGGCTCCAGTCCTGGGTCTGCGCGATCGAAGTCAGCAGCTCGTGGTGCAGGTCATCGCGACCGACGTTCAACTTCCATGCGTTCGCGAGGGCCGCCGTGGCGGCGTTCATGTCGCCGGCGCCGTCCCGCTCGACCTGAGCGATCTTGTGGAAGTACTCCGAGCGAAGTTCGGGATCGTGCGTCATCCCTTGGAGGCGATCGTAGAGTTCGACGAGTTTGGCCCACTCTTCCGCTTCGACATAGTGCGGAATCAGGTCTTCGGCCACGCCCTCGATCTGGCTATCGTCTTGAGACAAGCGCTCGAGAGCCTCAATCGCTTCGTGTTGATGCGGCACTCGCTCGAGCACGCCGCGGTACAGGCTCAGCGCCTCGTCCACCGCGTACAGCTCCCGTGAGAGCACATCAGCGAGTCGCAACTCGGTCGCGTTCCGGAACCCGAAGTCTTCGTCGGCGCGCGCCAGCAGCAGTTTCGATCGCAGGACCTCGCTGAGCTCCGCCCACTGCAGTTCTTCGGTGTGCAACCGCTCGAGTTGTTCGAGTGCCCCCTCGTCGGCGTGGATCGCGAGGATCTGCCGGTAGGTGTCGATGGCGCCTTGCCGGTCGTCGAGCGACCGTTCCTGCACGACGGCCAACCTCGCGAGGGAGGAGAGCTGAGCGGCCTCGTTCTGCCCGCTGTTCGCCTTGCGAGTGAGAATGTCGGACAGGTCGAACCAGCGCTCTTCGCGCTCGTACAGCAGCTCGAGCGCGTCTAGTGCATCATCGGCACCAGGCTCCGCTTCGAGCAGTTCCTCGTAGGCCGAAATCGCCTTGTCCATCCGGCCGAGGACGTCGGTCTCGATGATACCGATGCGGCGCAAGAACTCCGGGCGGCGACCCGGAGCCCCATAGATGGACTGCTGGCGCATGTTGTCGGCGAGCTTCTCGTGCGAGCCGACCTGCTCGTACAGCGCACCGAGGGCGCCGAGCAGCTCTTCATCGGTCGAGTGAGCCTGCAGCGCATGCTCGAAGCACGCGATCGCTTCATCGGGCGCTCCCATCCGGTCGCGGAACAACTCGCCCATCCGGCGGAACAGGTCCGCCGCGACGTACGAATCGGCGTCATCGGCGGCGTGAGCCAGAGTGCTGAGCACGTCCTGGACTCGGTCGAGATTGTCGCCCAAGGCCTCGAGGATCTCGCGGCGCTCCTCGTCCTCGGGTGAGATCTTGACGGCCTCCGAGACCATCTCGAACGCGGCGGCCTGGTCGTTGATGCGTTCGATGTACAGCGCGGACAGCTCGTCCAGGAGCTGGACGCGATCGAACGGATCGGTGGTGTTGTCCAGTCGGATGCGAAGCACGGACACCAGCGCGGACCAGTCCTCGTTGTCGCGGTGGATCGGCTCCACGACCGCCGCGAGGTCGAGGCGCAGTTCGGACTCGCCCTCCTTCTCGAGGCGTTCGTCCAGGGACTGCAGCTCGAACAGCGCCTCTCCGTCACTGGGATCATTGGTGAGCAGCTGGATCACGAGATCGGCCGCGCCGCGGAACTGTCCCAGCTGGTCCCAACGCACGTGGGCGAGCTGGAGTTGGAGCTCGCGGCGCATCGTTTCGTCGCTGGCGAAATCAGCCTGGTTCGTGAGCAGCTCTTCGAGTTCGGCCCAGCGTTGTTCACGCGTGAGCAGCCCGCGCAGGCTGCTGACGGCGATCCTCGACTCCGGATCGGCGAGCAGGACCTTGCGGTAAATGTCGATCGTCCGGTCGGTGTCGGCGACGACGTCGTCGGCGATCGTCGCGGCTTCGAGCAACAGCTGAACGCGTGCGTCGGGATCATCGGCCACGTCGGCGCGCGCAACCAGGACGCCGATCAGTCGTTCGTGGCGTCCCAGGCCCCGATACAATCGATCCAGTGCCTCGATCGTCGCGAGGTCCATCGGGTCGTAGACGTGGAGTTGCTCCCAGGCCTGCAATGCTTCGTCCTGCATCCCAAGCTTGTACTCCCGAATCGCGGCGAGGTGCTTGAGGAGGTCGAAACGAGTGGGGTGCGCATCGCCGTCGGCCGGCGCGAATCGCGAGAAGATCGCCTCGAGGGCCTCCCAGCGATCGAGGCCCGCCCCAAGCTGCTCGAGTCTCAGCCAGATTTCGGAGCGATCCGGATCGAGCTCGAACTGACTGCACGCGCGCTCGAACGCGGTCTCGCGATCCTGGAGCTGGTTCATGTACAGCGGAATGAGCTCGTCGAGGATCTCGGCGGCCTCAAAGCGGTCTTCCGTGACGCCCCGCCGAGCTTCGAGGGCCTGAACGAGTTGCTCGGTGGCCTGATTCTCGCGGAAGATCGGTTCGAGCATCAGCGCCGCTTCACGGGCGAGCTCCGGCTTGGAGAGCAGCGTCTCCACCGCGGCGAGGGCCTGTTCCTGATCCGGCACCACGGTCAACACCTGGCCGTAGTAGCGCAGCGCCTCTTCGAATTGCTCGGTATTGAGCCGGTACACATCGCCGAGTTCCAGCTCGACGGCAATCCGACGGTCCTGGTCGTCGAGCGGGATCAGCGACTGCTCTCGGATCAGACAATCGACGACATCGTCCCATCGCGCTTCATCGCGATAGATCTCCTTGATGCCGCGCAGGGCCCCGAGGTTGTCGGGGTCCAGATCGAGCAGTTCCGCGTACGTCTTCCGCGCGGCGTCGGGGTCGCCCATCTGGCGCTGGACGTCGGCGATCTTGCGATACTCGTCCAGCAGATCATCCTCGGTCGCCCCGCCATCCTTGAGCACGTCGATTTGAGCGCGCAGGATCGTGATGCGCTCGCCGGGCTGCTCGTTGAGCTCGTACAACCGCTCCAAGGCGGACAGCCACTGCAGGTTCGTCGGATCGACCTCGTAGAGACGCTCGTAGTAGATCACGGCGGTGCCGTGATTCTGGAGATCTTCCCACTGAATGCGACCGATCCGGCCCCACAACTTGAGCTGCAGGTCGGTATCCGTCGTGACTTCGGCGACGTCTTCGAGGGTCTGCAGGTACAGCTCCAGCGCGTCGACTTTGCGGGCCAGTTCGTCGGCTTTCTCGGCCACACGGTCGTCCGACGGCGCAGCTTTGACGGCCTCGAGTGCCCATCGAAGGGCGCTCTCGCTCTCGTCGCGGTTGGACTCCAACTCGCGCAGACGCTCCAACGTGTCCAGGCGTGGATCGTCCTCGCCGTGGCTCGCCAGGATGCGCCGATTCATGTCGATCTCACGACCGATGTCTTCGACCCGCTGGTACCAACCGATCAACTCTCGCGCGACCATCACCGGGTCTTCGGCAATGTCGAGCAAGCTCTCCAGACTCATGATGACGCGTTCGTCGGACTGCAGGTCATTCTCAGCGATCGTCGCCATCTTGCGATAGATCGCACTGGCGACCGTGACGGACTCCGTGGTGCCGGTGGCGTTGTCGAGGAGGTCGTACAACTGCTCGACGCCACCGGGGCGGGATCGATACAGGGTGTCGAGGTCCTCGAACTCGAGGTCCGCGATGTAGCTGCGTGTCAGCGCCCCGAGCGAGCGAGCGTCACTGGGATCGAGCTCGAGGATCTGGCTCCAAATCGCTCGCGCAGCGGCTGAATCGGTGAGTTGGTTCTCATAGATCGCGGCGGCTTCGCCCAGCGATGCGACCTGCGAACCGATCTCCGTCTCGTAGCGGGCCCGTGCGAGCAGCACTTCGGCCAATGGCTCGTACTCCTCACGACGACGGTAGATGAACTCGAGCTTGTTGAGCGCGTCGGCGTCGCCGGGCGCATCCTCGAGGACGTGATGCAGCACCGGAATCGCGAGGTCTGGGTCGCGGATCCGATCGACGGCGAGGTCGACGAGATCGCGCAACGCTGCGAGGCGTTCGTCGCCCGACAGTTCGGCCACTTCGAGCTGCAGGATCTCGAACAACGACGCGTAATCGCGCCGTTTCTCGTACACAATTTTCAGTTTGTCCCGCACCCCGACATTCGTCGGATCGATCTCGAGAACCCGACGCAGGTATGGCAGGGCCTGGGTCACGTTCTTGAGGTGATCCATCCAGATCGTAGCGACTTCCTCGAGATACTCGGCCGCATCGGCGACATTGCCCTCCGCGATCGCCGACTCGGCGCGATCGTTGAGCAGATTGGCGAGGTCGTTCATGCGGCGGCTCGACACGAGCAGCTCGCGGAGCCGATGAAACGCGGGCCCGTCGCCCGGATCGAGCGCCATGATGTCGTTCAACGTGTTGATGACCATCGGTTCCAGACCGAGATGCTCATCGTAGATCGTGGCCATCTTCTTCAGCAGGTCGATCTGCTCGACCGCGTCGGCGCCATCGGCCTGCAGCGTATGAAGGTCCTCTTTGTAGAAGTCCACGAGCGCAGACCACTTGTCGTTCTCTTCGTAGAGACGGCGAAGCTCGGAGCGGGCGCGGGTGTCTTCGGCATTGTCCCGGAGGGCGCCCTTCCAGACATCGATCGCCTTCTCGGGGCTCCCCATGCTGGTTTCGGCGAGTTCGGCGAGCCGTTCGGTCAGCTCGGCGCGCTGCGCACTGTCGGTCGCGTGCTGCTGCGCCGTGCTCAGCATTGCGAACAGCTTCCGCCACTCTCCGCGCTCGCGGAAGTAGTCGCCGTAGAACGCCAACATCGCGGTGTTCTCACCGTCGAGCAACTTGACGCGCTTGAAGTAGTACTCGGCACGGTCGCTGTCGCCCAGATGTTGCCAGAGCGCAGTGGCGACGCGAATCATCGTCTCGAGTTCGCCGTCAGCCTTGCGCAATCGCTTGAGGGATTTCTCGGCGATCTCGACGTAGCGTTCCCACTCGCCCTCTTGGGTCGCGGCGACGTGCAGTGCCTCGAGGAACTCCAGATTGGTGGGGTCGACTTGCAGCGCTTGTCCGAGGCCGGCCACCGTGCCGATATCGACGGAGACGGCCTCGTGCCGGACCGTGTTGGCGCTGTCGTAGTCGACTTCTTCTTCGGACGGCTCCGGCTCCGACTCGGGTTCGGGCTCCGATTCCACTTCGGGCTCGGGCTCGGGCTCCGACTCCACTTCAGGCTCAGGCTCCGGCTCCGGCTCGACCTCAGGCTCGACGTCGGGCGCAGGCTCGACGTCGGGCGCAGGCTCGGACTCTGATTCGGCGTCCAATCCACCGACCAGCTCCATCTCGATATCGAGGGTCACCGGAGGCGGTCCGTCCGCGTCCCGTCCCAACTCCTCGGTGTCCAGCGCCGCGTGCTGGGCGTCTTCCTGGGCGTCTTCCTCGTCGTCTTCGACCTCAGACCGATCGAGCGCATGGTCGCGATCCACCTGGCGGTACATATCGAGCGTCGAGATGTCGATCCGTTGCGTCGCTGCGGACGCCACGGCCTCCTCTTCGAAGGCCTCGGAGTGCGCGGCGTGCCCGTTGGTGGGCTCGGCGGACTTCGCCACGAGGCCCGCGCTCCTC
>JBFIHF010000068.1:0-21675 GCA_041601915.1 Bradymonadaceae bacterium | reverse complement strand
CGGCCCGTCCGACCGCTTCGGATGGCTGCTGCCGGTCCCCGGCATTCCGGAAGTCGGCCTGTCATCGAACGCCGCGTTCACCGCGCTGCAGACCGCGACGAACCCGCAATACACGATGAACACCACCGTCGAAGGCGAGTGCAAGGAGCAGGACTTCGCGCGAAACACGGCGAGCGACAACTCCCCGCAGAATAATGCCGCGAACAACACCACGGCGAACAACACCACTGGCGGCGTCACCGTCGTCGACCGCGGCAGCGCGGGCCCCTACGACTACGTCGTCATCCAGATCGACGGCGCAGCCGGCGACAAAGCGCAGCTCGCGATCGACTGGCTCAGCGAGAACAACTACCAGGTCACCGATGTCGGCCCCGACTTGCTCGCGCCCTACCTCGACGAGAATTTCAATCTGCTCGCCATTCGGCTTCAGAAGTCCGCAGATAGCGGGTCGATCCGGCCCCTCAAGCTGACCTACGACACCGACCACCCGATGATCCCGATCAAGCTCACGGCCGTCGCCGCGAACGAAGACATGGGCGTCATGACGTGGGTCCTCGGACCGAGTCGCGCCGTGCCGGTCAACTACAAGTCGCTGGTGCTCAACGACGCGATCCTCAACTGGTTCAACCCGGCGTCCAACTACAACGACGTCATCATCGCCGCGGCCAACGAGGCCAGCGGGCAAGGGTTCGTGACCGAGTACGCGCTGCCGACGACGGACCTCGGCAAGATCGTCTTCACTGCGGGCGACGAGTCCGAGTGGACCAACCTCGAGACCCGGGACTGGAGCACGGATGCGCTGGGCCTGATGGAAACGGCGATGAGCAACTATGCGTGGAACCGCTTCGACAACTTTGGCCAGTCCACGCAGTGGGACGGACTGCCCGAGGCATTCGACGCCGCCATGCCGGACCTCACCGCCGAACAGCGCGAAAACCTCCTCGCCTGCGGCCCCCGTTGCGCGTTCCAAGACGAGGTGGTCCCGGCGTCGTTCGACGCCCAGACGTTCATCACCGCCCTCGACGACTTCGTCGTCGGCCCGATGCGCGAAACCCAGGAGCTGATCGACGCCTTCACGTACGTCACGCGCATGTACACGACGCTCTCCGCGCACGAGATGACGCTCGACCCGTCGTTCGACTTCAACGCCGACCTCGAGGACCAGTCCAACGTGCACACCGCCGAGCGCATCATCGAATGCGATCCGAGCGTGTTTCGACAAGACGCCCCGTGGCGCGCCGAGCTGCCCAGCGGCCTCCTCGTCCGTGGCGCCGGAAACAGCTGGCCCATCGTCCAGGATGAGATGATGCCCGCCACGCTGACCGTCAGCGAAGTCGGCACCAGCGGCTCCGGCGAAGTCGTGCGCGACAACCTCGCCACCGTGCGCCAGCAGCTCGAGACGTCGAACGCGTTGTTCCCGCACCCCAGCGACGTGGGCGGCAAGAGCGTCGGCGGCGGCAGCAAAGGCTGCGCGACCACCTCGGCCGACGCGTCCCTCGCCGGTCTGTTGGTCCTTGGCTTCCTCGGCCTGCGTCGCCGACGACGCACGAGCTAGAGCCGACTGAGAAAGTCCGCGTAGAAGACGATCGCGAGCTCGTAACCGTCGAGACTGATGCGCTCGTCGGTACCGTGGATCCGTGCCGTGTCTTCGAGCTCCTTCTTCAGCAGTAGCGGCGCGAACCGGTACTGGTTGTCGGAGACGCCCGCGTACAGCCGCACATCGGTGCCGCCCGTCGTGGACCCCGGTGTCACGATGACCTCGTTGCCGAACGTCGCGCGCACGGCATCGCGGATCGCCCGGAAGCCGTCGGTATCGGCGGACGAGATGTTCGACGCCGGATTGGCGAACCCTTTGGCGGGCGGCATCACGACCTGAACGCGGTCGTCGTCGACCGCGGCGATGATGTGGTCGCGGACGTCTTCCAGCGAATCGCCCGGCGCGAGCCGAAAGTTCACTTTCGCCACGGCCTGCTTCGGCAGCACGTTGTCCTGGACACCGGCGCGCATGATGGTGACGGCGGTCGTGGTCCGAATCGTGGCGTTGGTCGCGGGTTTGCCGGCCAAGATCTTGATCAGCACCGGTTCCAAGAGCCACAGATTCGCGAAGACGATCCGCAACCCGAAGCCGACCTCCGGCGCGATCGTCTCAAACATCTGGCGGCTGGCCTCGTTGAGCCCGGCCGGCATCTGACGAGCCTCGAGGCGCGTGATCGCCTGGGCGAGGATGCCGATCGCGGAGTTCGTCGGCGGCATCGACGAGTGACCGCCTTCGGCGTCCACGGTCAGCGTGAACGTGCCGAATCCCTTCTCGACGATCCCGACCAGTGCCACAGGATAGGCGGTGCCGGGCATGTAGCCCTGCACGATGACGAGCCCCTCATCGAGGGCGAACTCGAACGACTGTTTCCGCTGGGCGAACAGCGTCGCGATCTGCTTCGCGCCGACCTCGCCGCCGACCTCCTCGTCGCAGCCGAACGCCAAGACGAGGGTGGCCTGGGGCTGATGCCCGGCGGTCGCGAGCACCTCGACCCCTTCGAGGAGCCCCAGCACGCCGACCTTGTCATCGAGCGTACCGCGGCCCCAGATGTAGCCATCGGCGATGTCGCCGGAAAACGGTGGGTGCGTCCATCCCGCGAGTTGTTCGACTTCGACCGGCACCACATCGGTGTGACTGGCCAGCAGCACCGGGCGCCGCTTCGGGTCGCTGCCGGGCCACGTGTAGACCACCGAGCAGGGACCAACGAGCTCGCGCTGCAGCACCGCGTGGGCACGCGGAAACTCCGCAACCAGCGACTCGTTGAACTGCGCGAACACCGCCATGTCCATCTTCGAGGCGTCAGCGTTCGAGATCGTCTCGAACCTCACGGCACGCGACAGGCGCTCCGCCGCGCCGGGCAACGCCTTGAACGTCGTGGCCGGGACGTTGACCTGCAGCGTCGATATCGTCGCGGTGCGCACCAGCAACAGCGCCACGAGCAGGCCGACGATACCCGCGAGGCCCGCAACAATCCTCAGCACCCGTCGCCGCGGTTCCGACATCCAACGTCCTTGTTTGGGGTTACTGCTCGGCGAGTGTTTTCGGCTTCGCCGGCTGAACACAGGGGCGGTACGCGTCGAGGTTCACGGTGCCGATGCCAAGTTTCGGCGAGGTCGGCGGCGTCTGAAAATCGTCGAGCGACGAGGGCGCCCCGTACGTCACGTTGTCCGAAAAGCATTGTGCGTGAGCTGCGCGCACGTCGACGGCGCACGTCGGATCCGGACATTCGGCGACCACGAGATCGCGGACGCGCTCACCCAGCATGACCGAGTTCACGTATCCGCCGCCGGCCGTCACGCCGACGATCAGGAACACGATGAACCCGATCGTACCCGCGACACTACTCTTCGGCGGCGCGGCCTCTTGCTCCGGTTTCGGAACACTTTCCCAGTCTACGTTTCCCATCGATGCATCGTACATTCTGAGTCGGTGGCAGGAAAGCCGAGCTTCCGCACGGCGTTCCCGCGTCCTCGACGGGCCCCAAGTGGACTTCTTCGACGCACAGTTTTGACGAGCGAGCCGACTAGTGGCAGTCTCAGCTCGTGCTACTTCGACGAGCCATCGCTGCCTTTGTTACCCTCGCCTTCACGGCGTTGCTGTGCGCGCCCGCATTCGCAGCGGTTGTGAGCGCGGACGACGCCGACGATTGCTGCTGCTCCAAGAAAGCGGAGAGCAAGCAACCCACGGCGAAGACCCAGGACTGCGGCTGCCCGGCGTGCGCATGCACGATCGGCGATGCAACACCGTTCACCCCATTGCACGTGGTCGCGAGCGACGCGCCGACCAGCGTGGTCGCGATCGCCCTACGCCACCCCCGAGTCACCTCGCTCGACGTCACGCCGTTGACCCGCGAGCCCGCGGCTCACGCCGCTCGCGGCCCCCCACCCGGCGCACAGCCGCCCCTGTACATCCTCTACGATACCCTGCTGATTTAGCGCCACCACTCGGCTCGACACGCTCACAGAGCATGCGCATTGCGCAGCTCTGCGCGCTCCGTTGTTTTAAGCCCTGTGGAGGTTCCACGTGCGCATTTGTTCTCTCACTTTCTCGAGTCGCCTCAAGGCCGCGTCGCTGACGCTGGCCGTCGCGGCATCCTCGTGTGTCTCCTCACCGCCCTACACGGGCGCGATGGCCGATGACCTCGACCGTATCGCGGCCCGGCGTGCGGAGCCCCGCGACGAGCTGCCGGCGTTCGACGGGACGCTCGAAAACTACGTCCGCCATGCGCTGCGCGAGCATCCGCAGCTCCTCGCCAACTACGAGGAGTGGCGCGCCGCGACGCTCGCCGTCGACGGCGAGGGGATCTGGCCGGGGCCATCGGTGACGTACGGACTGTTCGTGCAGAGCGTCGAGACGCGGGTCGGGCCACAACGGCAGCGAATCGGCGTGAGTCAGCCGATCCCGTGGCCCACGAAACTCAGCCGCGCCAAGGACGCCGCGGGCGCCAGGGCGAAGAGCAAGCGCGCCGCATTCGATGGGCGAATGCTGCAGATCCGAGCGCGGGTTGCCGACCTGTACTGGCGGCTGTGGCTCGTCGAGCAGCTTCGCCACTGGCAGACCCAGCAGGAGATCCTGCTGAGCTCCCTCACCGACGCGCTGCGTGGGCGCCTGGAGATCGGTCAGGCAAAACTCGCCGACCTCAACCAGGTCGAGCTCCGACGGTCCCGCACCAATGACGCCATCGCCGCGCTCGACGAGCAACGTCGCCAGTTTGAGGCCCTGCTCGCCGCAGCCGTCGGCGCCACGCCGCAGACAGCGTTGCCGGTCACCACGGACGGTCCGCCGTTACGTCCGGAGGACCTCGACGAGCCGACTCTCATTGGCCAAGCGCTCCTTCACCCGTCGGTGACGATGCACGAAGAGCTGCGGGCCGGGAGCGAGATCGGCGCCAAACGCGCTGCGCTGAATGCGCTGCCGGACTTCACGATCGGCGTCGATTACATCGAGACCGGCGCTTCGAGGATGCCGACGCCGCCGCCCGACAGCGGCAAAGACGCCGTCATCGCGATGGTCGGCATTCGTATCCCCCTCGGCTTTGGCGGGTACGGCGCCGCGGCCGATGCCGCACGCGCCGAAGCGTCCGGCCACGCCGCCGACGCGCAGGCGCAACGCGAGTTTCTGACCGCCGAGGTGCGGCGCTTGATCTCGATGCGGCGCGACGCGCTGCGACGGGTCACGCTGTACGAAAGCACCCTCATTCCTCAGGCCGAAGCCACCTACGCCTCGGTCCTGACCTCCTACGAGACGGGCGCCAGCGAAGTCGCCGCCGTCCTGCTCGCCCAGCGAGAGCTGATCGAACTTCAGGTTGCGTCCGCCACCGCCCGCGCAGAGGTCGGCTGGGCCGCCGCCGCGCTCGAGAGCGTCGCCGCGCAACCGATTGCACACGATGAGGATCCGCGATGACCAAGCACACGAAAGACCCGACGCCACCGACCGACGACGCGATCGAACCTGACGCGGAAGCGCCGTCTGAGCCGTCCGAGCCGTCCGAGCCGACCGAGCCGCCGGAACTCGACCTTGACGCCGAGGGCCATCCGGCCCCCACCAAGGGCCGTTGGGCGCTCTTCGCCGCCATATTCCTCGGCGGTCTCGCCGTGGGAGCCGCCCTCTTTGGCGGCAGCGGCTCCGACGCTCCCACGCCGCCGATGGGCGACCAACACGCAAGTCATACCCACGGAGAGCAGGCGAGCGTCTGGACATGCTCGATGCACCCCCAGATCCGCAGCGAAGAACCTGGACAGTGCCCGATCTGCGGCATGGACCTCATCCCGGTTTCGATCGGCGACCAGAACGCACCTGACGACCAGGTCGTACTCACGCAGCGCGCGCGCAAACTCGCCGAGATCCGCACCTCCCCGGTCACACGCGCCGGCGACGCGTCTCAGGACCTCCGGTTGCTCGGTCGTCTGGATTACGCGGAGTCGAAACGCCGCACCGTCACGGCGTGGACCGGCGGTCGCATCGACCGACTGCACGTCGACACCACCGGCGAGAAGGTCCGCCGTGGACAGGTGATCGCCACGATCTACTCCCCCGAGATCTACGGCGCACACCAGGACCTGCTCATCTCCCTCAATCAAGCCAAGAAGCTCGAGGGAGCCGAGAGCTTCGCGGCGACATCGGCGCGCGCAACGATTCAGTCCGCGCGCCAGAAGCTGCGGCTACTGGGGGTCCCCGATCAAGAGATCACGCGGATGGAAGCTGCCGCGAAGCCGTTTCAACAGGTCCCGATCCGATCGCCGAGTTCCGGCACGATCATCAAGCGGCTCGTCACCGAAGGCGAGTACGTCAAACCGGGCACTCCCCTGTACGAGTTGGCGGGGCTCAATGAGCTCTGGGTGCAGCTCGACGCGTACGAATCCGACCTGTCGCGCCTCGCTGTCGGCCAGGAGGTCGAGCTCAAGGTCTCCTCGTACCCCGGCGAGCCGTTCAACGGCGTCGTCGCGTTCATCGACCCCGTCGTCGACGCCAACAAGCGGACGACGCGGGTACGAGTGCAGGTCGATAACCCCGACGGTCGGCTTCGGCCCGGGATGTTTGCCGAAGCGATCGTTCGAGGCCGGGCCGCCGCCGGCGCTGAGGGCGTCGCCGACGTCCCGCTCGTGGTGCCAGCGACGGCGCCGCTCTTCTCGGGGCGGCGGTCCGTCGTCTACGTCGAGCTTCCGGACGCGGACAAGCCCACCTACGAAGCCCGCGAAGTGCGGCTGGGGCCAAAGATGGGCGACGTCTACCCGGTCGTCGCCGGCCTCAACGAGCGCGAGCATGTCGTGACGCACGGGGCGTTCGCGCTGGACGCGGACCTTCAGATCCGAGGTGGCCGTAGCTTGATGACGCGTGGCGACGACAAAGACGCGAGCCCGTTCGACGAGATCATCCCGGTGCCGCCAGGCTTCCTCGACCGGCTCGTGCCGGTCGTCGAGGAGTATCTCAACGTGCAGTCCGCTCTGGCCGCGGACGACCTCGCAGCGACGAAGGCCGCCGCGGCGCGAATGACCACCGCCGTCGCGGGCTTCGCGCCGTCCGAGCCGGCCGATGCGGCCGCAGTGTGGCTGCACCTGCGCAGCGCCCTCTTGACCCCGCTCGCCGTCATCGCGAAGGCACCGTCGCTCGAGGCCGCGCGTGGCCCGTTCGAACGGCTCTCGACCGAAGTCATCAACACGCTGCATCGCTTCGGCAACCCGCTGAAGTCCTCGCTGAACCTCGCGTTCTGCCCGATGGCGTTCGACAACGTCGGCGCCGAATGGATCCAGCGCGACGGAGCGATCGACAACTCCTACTTTGGCGAACGCATGCGGTCCTGCGGTGAGGTGCGCTCTGTCGTGCCCGGCGGCGGCTACTACGTGCCGAAACCGACGGGCAAACCTGCCGCGCCGCCTGAAAGCGCGCCGCTGAAGGGACACCAACATTGAGCGCCCACGACCCCCACAGCTCGGCACTCGGTCAGCTCATCGGCTACCTCGTCGCGAACAAACTCGTCGTTTACATCATCACCGCGATGTTGGTTCTCGGCGGTCTCGTCGTCTTGCCGTTCAACCTCGACGAAGACACCCACGTCCTCGGGTTCAGCGCGGCGGACCTGCCGCGCGATCGCGTCCCTGTCGATGCCATCCCGGACATCGGTGAGAACCAGCAGATCGTCTTCACGCGATGGGAGGGGCGCAGCCCGCGCGACATCGAGGACCAGATCGGCTACCCGCTCACGACGGTGCTTCTGGGCATCGGCGGCGTGCGCTCGGTCCGCAGCTACTCGATGTTCGGCTTCTCCAGCATCTATCTCATCTTCGAAGAAGGCGTCGACTTCTACTGGGCCCGCTCGCGGATCCTCGAAAAGCTGAACTCGCTGCCCCCCGGTACGGTGCCCGACGCCGTGACGCCCGCGCTGGGCCCCGACGCGACGGCCCTCGGCCAGGTGTTCTGGTACACGATCGAAGGTCGGGACCCCAAAGGTAACCCCGTCGGTGGTTGGGACCTGCACGAGCTGAGGACCGCCCAGGACTTCCAGGTCCGCTTCGCGCTGCAGTCGGTGCCCGGCGTCGCCGAAGTCGCGTCCATCGGCGGCCACATGCGCGAGTACCAGGTCGACGTCGATCCGGAGGCGCTACGCGCGAACGGCATCTCGATCGCCGAGGTCGCGCAGGCCGTGCGGCGTTCCAACCTCGATGTCGGGGCGCGCACGATGGAGATCAACCGCGTGGAGTACATCGTGCGCGGGCTGGGCTTCATCGAGTCGCTCGAGGACGTCGAGGAGACCGTAATCGTGTCGCGCGATCTCACCCCCATTCGCATCAAGGACGTCGCCACGGTCCAGATCGGGCCCGGAAACCGGCGCGGAGCGCTCGATGTCGCCGGTGCCGAGGGTGTGGGCGGCGTCGTCGTCGCGCGGTTCGGCGAAAACCCGATGGAGGTCATCGAACGCATCAAACACAAGATCGACGAACTCGGACCGAGCCTTCCACGGCGCACGCTCGACGACGGCACGATCAGCCAGATGACGATCGTGCCGTTCTACGATCGCTCCACGCTGATCGAGGAGACGCTCGGCACGCTGTCGACCGCGTTGGTCCAGCAGATCCTCATCACGATCATCGTGGTGCTGATCATGCTGCGCCACCTCAAGAGCTCGCTGCTGATCTCGATGCTGCTGCCGATCAGCGTGCTGATGACGTTCGTGCTCATGAAGGTCTTCCGCGTCGACGCGAACATCATGAGCCTCGCCGGGATCGCGATCGCGATTGGCACGATGGTCGATATGGGCATCGTGATCGTCGAGAACATCGTCGCGAGCCTCGAACGCGCGGGCCCCGAGGAGGACCGGATGGCCGTGGTCCGCGCGGCCACCGCCGAGGTGGCGCCCGCGATCCTGACGTCAGTGCTCACGACGGTCGTGAGTTTCCTGCCCGTGTTCGCGCTCACCGCGGCCGAAGGCAAGCTCTTCCGCCCGTTGGCGTACACCAAGACGTTCGCGCTCCTCTCCGCGCTCGGACTGTCGCTGCTCGTATTGCCCGCGCTCGCCCATCTGCTGCTGTGGCGTGGTGCTGCGGCAATCGACGGCGCGGGCCTGTCGCCGGCGCGGCGTGCCCTGCGGTCGATCTTCCGGACCGAGCACTGGCGAGACCTGGCTCTGCTCGGCCTCGGCGTCGCGACGGTCGTGCTCGCGAGCCCGTGGTTCGGCACCTTCGTCGTGCTGGTCGCGTTGCTTGCGCTCGCGCGCCCGCTGTTGCCCGGCCGCTGGAAATCGGTCCCCGCGTGGCTCGAGAACGCCGTGGCCGTCATCGCCGTCACCATCTTGCTCGCGCGCGATTGGATGCCGCTCGGGGTCGATGTCGAGTTCGGGACGAACCTGTTGTTCGTCGTGACCATCATCGGGTCGCTGATGGCGGTGTTCCTCATCTTCCTGCAGCTCTACGACCAGCTGTTGATGTGGATGCTGGACCACAAGGCGATCTTCCTCATCCTGCCCGTCGCAATCGTCGTGTTCGGCCTCACGGCGTGGCGCGGCTTCGATCAGACGTTCGGCTGGCTGCCGGACGACGTGCGATTGAGCCCACCGGCCGTCGCCGCCGCGCACGCGCTGCCTGGCTTTGGCCGTGAGTTCATGCCGCCCTTCGATGAGGGGCAGTTCCTGCTGATGCCCACCACGATGCCCCACGCCTCGTTCGGCCAGGCGCAGGACATGCTCGAGGAGATGGACGCCCGCGTCCGCGCGATCCCCGAGATCACCGACGTCGTCGGCAAGATGGGCCGCGTCGACTCCGCGCTGGATCCAGCGCCGGTGTCGATGTTTGAGACGGTGGTCTCCTACAAGCCCGAGTTTCGGGTCGATCCCGACGGAACGCGTGTGCGGCAGTGGCGTGATCACATCAAGACCTCCGATGACATCTGGAACGAGATCGTCACCGCATCGGCGGTCACCGGCATGACGAGCGCGCCCAAGCTCATGCCGATCAACACCCGCATCGTCATGCTGCAGACCGGCATGCGCGCACCGATGGGGATCAAGGTGCGGGGACCGACTCTCGAAGCGATCGAGAAAGCGGGCCTGTTGATCGAGAAGCAACTGCAGGAGGTACCCTCGATTCGACCCGAGACGGTCTTCGCCGAGCGGATCGTGGGCAAGCCGTACATCGAAGTCGACATCGATCGCGCCGCGATTGCGCGCTACGGACTGCGGATCCAGGACGTCCAGGATGTGATCCAGGTCGGCCTCGGCGGGATCCCGCTCACCCGCACCGTCGAGGGGCGAGAGCGTTATCCCGTGCGTGTCCGCTACGCACGGGAGGAGCGCGACAATCTCGAGGCGCTGCAGCGCGTGTCGATCCCGACCCCTTCCGGCGAACAGATCCCGCTGGAGCAGCTCGCCCAGATCAGCTACGTGCGCGGGCCGCAGGTCATCAAGGCCGAGGATACTCTCCTCGTCGGCTACATCATCTTCGACCGCCAGCCGACCGTCGCCGAAACCGACGCCGTCGAGCAGGCCCAGAGCTTCCTGAAGAGTCAGGTCGCGAACGGCCAGCTGGAGCTTCCGACCGGCGTCACCTATCGGTTCACGGGCCAGTACGAGAATCAGATCCGTGCCGACCAGCGCCTCCTCGTGCTGGTGCCGATCGCCCTGGCGCTGATCTTCCTCATTCTGTACTTCCAGTTCCGCAGCACGCTGACGACGCTGGTGATCTACTCCGGCGTCCTCGTCGCGGTATCCGGCGGCTTCATTCTCATCTGGTTCTACAACCAGCCGTGGTTCCTCGACGTTACGCTGTTCGACACGTCGATGCGCGACCTCTTCCAGGTCGGTCCGGTCAACATGTCCGTCGCCGTGTGGGTCGGCGTGATCGCGCTCATGGGCGTCGCGACGGACGACGGTGTCGTAATGGCGACGTACCTTCAGCAGGTCTTCGAACGCGATCCGCCGGACAGCATCGCGGACATTCGTCGACGCGTCTGGGAGGCTGGAAAGCGACGCGTGCGACCGTGCTTGATGACGACCGCGACCACGATCCTCGCGCTGCTACCCGTCATCAGCTCGCAGGGGCGCGGCTCGGACATCATGGTGCCGATGGCCCTGCCCTCGATCGGCGGCATGACGATCGAGCTCGTCACGCTGTTCGTGGTTCCGGTGCTGTACTGCGCATACAAGGAAGCGCAGTGGAGGATCCGGTCCTCGCGCGCCGGCTAATGCCTCGCATTCGGCGGTCCGATGACGGACAATCGGTGGATGCGAATCCTCCTGATTTCGACGCTGCTCGCCTGCTCCGCGCTCGCCTGTCGAGGCTGTGCGGAGAGCCCGCCCTTCGACGCCGCCGTCTTCACGACCCCAGAATCGGTCGAGCAGTATGGGATGAGCGTCTGCGATCCCGAGGTCGGGATCGTGGTGCCGCTGCCAACCTGCCACCCGAGTCGGCCGTGCACGCGTGTGCTGCCGGTGCCCGGCGGCGAGGACACGATCGCGGTACCGACGCAGGTCCCCGATTGCGAAACGGCCGAGGATGTCGACGACCATCCGCGGTGGTCGGACGGCGGCCCGCAGGACTTCATCGACCGCGACAACATCATCCGCCGCTACTGCCTCTATGACCCCGAGCAGGGCGCGCCGATGCCGCTGGTGCTCTGGTACCACGGCACCGGCGGCAGCGCGGACAATGTCTACGACCACACGGGACTGCGTGATAAAGCGCGCCACGTCGACCTCGGCGGACCACAGCCCGGCTTCGCCCTGCTCTCCATCGAAGGCCGCAACCTGCATTGGCCGACCGCCGACCCGCGCGACGGCCCGCACCACGACGTCTTTCACCGGGATCTCAACACGAACTCCGCCAACCGCGACGTCGCGCTCGCGGACCGGCTGATCGACAAGCTCGTCGACGACGGCGTCGCCGATCCCCGCCGGATCTACGTCATGGGGTGGTCCAACGGCATGCACTTCGCCCAGCTGTACGGCATCGCGCGCCATGATGCGCCCACGGCGGGCGGAAACCGCATCGCCGCCATCGCCGGTTTCTCGGCCGCCGATCCGTACAACAATCGCGCCTTCGAGCAGACGCCGAGTTGTCAGCTCGCCCAGTATCCACGCAGCCAGGTGCCGCTGCTGTTGATCGGCCGCTCCTGCGATGCGATCCCGTGCAGCGACGAGCAATACCAGCGCGCGATCGACAAGGACCGACCCGTCGCCCCCGGCACCTCTCAGGAGACCTGGATGCGCACGCTGGCCCAACGCATCGCCAATCCCAACGCTCGCCGCATCATCATCGACAACGACGGCAACGAAACCGCCAGCTGCCTCAGCGCCGACAAGTGCCGCGCCACCCGCGCCCTCCGCAACCACATCCATTGGCCCGACGGCATCTCAGACGGCGGCGGCCGCGACTGGGAACCCACGATGCTCGACTTCCTGCGCGACAACCCCCTGCCGGGCGGCTGACCCAACCGGGGGCGCCGACCCCCATCCGGAGGTCCTCGATCGCCCGCTGTGCAAGGACGACGTCGAGTCGGCGGGGCTTCTACTCCGCGACAATTCGCAGGTCGTCGATGTGCATCGCGCCGGACTTCAGCTCGAACCGGAGGTCCTCGATCCGGGACTCCGTCAGGGGAACATCGAGCTGCACGTATCGGTCGGTCAGCCCGGCCGTGTTGATCGTGTCGACCCCTTTGATGGGGCGTTCGCCGTCGGACCCCACCACTACGACCACGAATTGTGCGCCATCTGCGGTCTCTGCTCGAATGCGTGCTTGAAGGCGCGAGCCGGCTGCCACATCGAGATCGATCTCCGTGCTGAACGTGCCTGTTCGGTCGCTCGACTCCAGGAACAGCGATGATGCGAGGCGATAGCCTGTTTTGGGCTGCTGGGTGTCATCGATGTTGTAGGTCCAGACTTCCTCGCAGCGCGTCAGCCCGGCACAGCGATTGGCGAGCCCCAGGTCGTTCAAGCTCGGATCGAGCCGGGTTCCGGCCTCGTCGATCCCCACGGCTCGGCTATCGAAGCGATCGATCCATACGGTCGGAGCCGTGGGATCGGAATTCCACCGGGAGACGAACCCCGTGCCTCGCAAGAACCCGCGCGCGAACTCGTCGCCAAAGTGCGAATAGATGACGCGGTCGGCCTGCGAGCGGCGCTTGAACGATGCGCCGTCCCAGACACCGAAGTTCGACGCCAGGAAAGCGACGGTGAGGTACTTCGTCAGCTCGATCTGACTCACCCGGTTCAGGATGAGTTCCGGGTCGTCGGAGCCGCGAATCGGAAGCCCGTCCGCGGTGAACGAGTGGTTTCCGCGGCGCAGCGTGTGCCACGAGTAGCGGCCGCGCAGCAACGACTCGGTCAAGTCCACGTGCGGAAAGTCGAGGTCCTTGTCCAACTCGCCGGAGATCCCCAGCACCGGCAGGTCAGTGAAGGTGTTGCCGAGGCCAAACCGCGGCGGCGTACCGCCCTGAAGGCTGATCGCCCCCGACCAGCGCGGCCCGCGAGCGGCGAGCGCGATCGCAGCTGCTCCGCCGCGGCTGTGGCCCACGGCAACGATCTGATCGAAGCGCACGCGGCCGAAAAACGGCGAGTCTGGGTCTTCACTGCGTTGCTCCAGATCGTCCACGGCGAGGTCGAACTTGTCGACGCGGTCGTTCATGAGAGCCCGAGACCACGGCTTGCAATTTTCCGCTGACGCGTCGACCGAGTACACGATCCAGCCCCAGCTCGCCCACTGTTCATGCAGCGAACGGTAGCGATCCGTCGGATTGCAGACCGCGACGCTGTTCGCGTGACCAAAGATGATGACCGGCCATGTGCCGTCTGCGACGGCGGTTTGCCCATCGCTTGGATAGGTGATGCGTGCCGGATCTCCGTCCGCCGTTGACGCATCGAGGGGCGGACAGTCGGGCCAATCCACCGTCGACCGCACGGCGAGCGGCCCAGGGCGCCACCATTCGCCTTTCGTCGCGCGGCCCCCCGGTGTCGATTCCACGAGCGGTAGCCGGCAGTGTTCGGGTCCCAGCGCACGCGCACCGATTCCGACATCCTCAAACCCGCATCCCGCGAGCACCGCAAGAACCGTCCATGTCGCGTACCTTCGCATCGCGCACATCGTGCGCGTCGGGCAAACGTGATGCAAGAAGTCTGGCCTGCGGCCGCCCACGCAGGCATGATGCCGCCAACCTCGGCTTGGACCCTCCATGCGCCTTCATCTGCTGCTGGTACTGTGTCTCTGCTGGGTCGGCGCCTGCCGGAAACCGACCGCCGAAGTCCCTGACCCACCGGGACCCGAGACCCCAATCCCGCGCACGGCGCCCTACAGCGCGCCGAAGCGGCTCGTGTTGTTCATCGGCGACGGCATGGGCGTCGGGCAAATCACCGCCGCCACGTACGCCAACGGCGCGAACCTGCAGCTGCTCGAGATGCCGCATCTCGGCTTCATGACCACGCACGAGTACGAGTTCCTGACCACCGACTCGGCGGCGTCGGCGACGGCCATCTCGACGGGCGTCAAGACGAGCTACGAAGCCGTGAGCGTCAAGGCGGGCACTGCGGAGGACGTCGAGACCGATCGCACGAACCACATGCAGACGTTGCTGGAGCTCGCCAGTTCACTCGGCTTGCGCACCGGAATCGTCAGCACGAGCCGCGTGAACCACGCGACACCGGCGGCGTTCGGTGCACATCGATTTCATCGTCACCAGTACGAGCAAATCGCAGCGGACTTCGTCGACAGCGGCATCGATGTCCTCATCGGGCCGGGCAGCCAGAACTTCACGCAGCGCACGGACGGGCGCAACTTGCTGACCGAAATGGGAGCCGCGGGGTGGGCGACCGCCACCACCGTCGCCGAACTTGACGCCATCGACCCCGCGGCGCATCGCGTCGTCGCGCTGTTGCACCCCAAAGACTATCCGTTTCTGATCGACGACGAACCCCGCGCGATGTCGCTCGAGGACATGACGAGCCGTGCGATCGACGTGCTCGATCGCGGACAGCCCGCGGGTTGGGTGCTGCTCGTCGAGGGCTCGTTCGTCGACTGGTGCGCCCACAATCTCGATGGACGTTGCGCGGCGATGGAGGTGTTGGACCTCGACGATGCCGTCGGTCGCGCTCGAGCGTACGCGGCAACACGGACCGACACCCTGGTGGTCGTCACCGCCGATCACGAAACGGGCGGTATGTCCGTGATCGACCCCTACTACGCCGCGCGGTTCGCCGACATTCTGGGTGGCGAAGACGCCGCAACCCAGCTCGCCGCGCACCCCGATGTCGATGGCAAGCCTGTCGACGCTCCGCCACCGTTCCAACACCTGGCGATCGGCAAACGCGACGCGACGCCCTCGCCCGCACCACTCGCGAACCCCAAGGTCCTCGGGATGTCCGAACTCGTCGACGGACGCGCGACTCTCGTGATGGGACATTTCTCGATGGCGAGCCGGCCGTACTGGAAATCGAAGGGACGGTTCTACGCGACCCACACGCCGACGATCGTGAGCATTCACGCCGAGGGGGCCGGAGCGCCGCTTGCCGCCGCCGCTCGCGACAACGCGGACCTCGGGAAGGCGCTCCGCGATCTGATCACTGTCGGCGCCGCGTCTGGAGGGGGGCGCCTGCCGATCGCCGATGACACGCGGCCGCGCAACGTCGTCCTCATGATCGGCGACGGCATGGGACTACCCGCGATCACGGCTGCCCACTACTGGTCGAGCGGTGTGCACATGCTCGACCTCGATGTTCGCGGCCTCGTCTCCACCCACGCGACGGACTACCTCGTCAATGACTCCGCGGCGACGGCGACCGCGCTCGCGACGGGCGTGCGAACGCGCAAGAAGTCGGTCGGCAAGGTCGTTCGCGACGGTGCGTTCGTGAGTAGCGACACGGTCCTCGAAATCGCGGAGCGCCGCGGCATTGCGACCGGGATCGTCACAACCACACCGATCACCCACGCCACGCCGGCCGCGTTCTTCGCGCACCAAGACGATCGCTATCAGATCGAAGGCATCGCGAAAGATCTCGTCACTTTGGCGACACGAGCTGGAGTACCGGAGGTCCTCCTCGGCGGCGGCGCGCAAGACTTTGACGCGGCGACGCGCGACGCGCTAGTTGCGGCTGGCTACTCGATTTCGACCGAATGGCCGCCGCCACCCGGTGATGTGCACGTCCTCGGGTTGCTGGCCGATGACGGCCTGGCGCCCGCGGCGCAGCGGAACAACGACGACGATCCGTCCACGCCATCGCTTTCGGCGATGACCGAGTTTGCGCTGCAGCGTCTCGAAACCAGTGCGACCGGATTCTTCTTGCTCGTCGAGGGCGGTCAGATCGACTGGCGCCTGCACGAGGGCAAGCGCGACTCGTCGGTGCTCGCCGAGGTCATGGACTTCGACGACGCAGTGGCCACCGTGACGCGATGGGCGGCAGCGCGTGGCGACACGCTGGTGATCGTCACCGCCGACCACGATCACACGCTCAGCGTGATCGACAACCACTACGGTTTCGAGAGCGGTCGATGTGGCGTCGCGACTCAGTGCGGCGGCCCCCTCGAGTTGTTCGCGCTGCCCGTCAACGCGACCGGCGTCCCCCACACCGAAGGCTTCGCCAACGTGGACTTGCAAGGGACCTACGCGCCGCCTCAGATGTACCTGCAGTATGCGTGGCCAATTCAGGAGGGGATCGCGATCAAAGAGACGCGCACGCCGCACTCCGCCAATTTTGTGCCTCTGTTCGCCAGCGGGCCGCGCGCGGAGCGTCTGCGCGGCTTCCGAGATCAGCCCGAGATCGGCCGCCTGCTCACCGCGTGGGCCCACGAGGCACCGTGACCCGGTGAGGGGGAAAAAGTCGGGTAAAAAGTTTGCGGTACAGATCCCCCCGTTCTATAAAGGAGTGGTGCAGACGCTGAAGCGCCGAACGTCGCACAACAGCTAGCGATCACCGGTTTTTCAGATGTTCTGGATGGGACGCATTTCACACCCTCTGGCCCGATAGAGGTCCACGTTGACGGACGAGAAAAATAGCTACGGTTCGAAGGCATCCACCACGGTGTCAGAGCAGACGCAAACCCAGAGTCTCGAGGGCTTGTCGCCGATCGAGGAGAAGGCGCTGCGCATGCTCCACGGACTCTCGGAAGGCGATCAACACGAACTCAAGTTCGCCCTGGGCGCGAATGACGAGACGCGATTGAAGCTCGCGATGATCGAAAAGCACCTCCTGGATGCGTTTCAGTGGGGCGAGCTGACGACCTTCGATATTGGCGAACAGCACGTCGAGGCGAAGGCGAAGATCATCGATCGGCTGCGCGACAACGATTGACCGCCGACTTTCGGCATGGTCTGGTCACGGCACGGTGCATACGCCCCGTGCCTTTTTTGTACCCGGACTGACTTCATGCAGCAGACCATCGACGACATCTTGCAACGTCACGCGGCGACGCTCGACACCCGAGCGATCGTCATCGGCCACGACACGATTCCCGCGGCGGTGCCGCTCTTCGCGGAGCTGCTCCCGGCCGGGCTGTGGATCGTGTGCGTCGACGCCAACACCCTCCGCGTCGCGGGCCAAGCGCTGCTCGACGGTCTCGACCGCGCGGGCATTGCCACGGTGCGATGCGACGTTCCGCTGGACGTCGGCGAGAAGTCGCCCATGTGTGACGACAGCCGCATCGCCTGGTTCGAAGAGCAGATCGAGGCCACCGGCGCCGTCGCGGCGATCGCGGTTGGCAGCGGCACGATCAACGACATCGTCAAGCTCGCGAGTTCGCGCCGCGCGATCCCGATGGCGTGTGTCTGCACGGCACCCAGCATGAACGGATTCACAAGCGGGATTGCGGCGGTGCTCTCCGAGGGCGTCAAGACCACACAGCCGTGCACCGCACCGATCGCGGTGATCGCCGACCTCGACGTCATGGCCGAGGCGCCGGCGCGCATGATTCAAAGCGGCCTCGGCGACCTGCTCTCGAAGCCAGTCTCGAACTCCGATTGGATGCTGTCGGCGCGGCTCATCGGCTCGCATCACTCCAAAGAAGCGATGGAGATCATCGACGCCGGCTCCAAAATGCTGGACGGCGTCGCGGCTCGACTCCCGTCGCGCGATCGCGACGCGGTCGCCGGCCTGTGCGGGTCACTGATGCTGTCGGGCCTCGCGATGTCCGTGGCCGGGTCGTCGAGCCCCGCCTCCGGCGGCGAGCACCTGATCAGCCACTACATCGACATGACCGCGCATGCCTTCGATCTGCCGTACGATTTCCACGGCTGCCAGGTCGGCGTCGGTACGCTGACGACCGCCCACATCTACGAGCGTTTTCGCGCGCTGGACCCCAGCACGATCGACATCGAGGCGCGCGTCGCGGCACGCATGGATTGGGACGAGTACGAGGGCATGCTGCGGGAGCGATTCGGATCGCTGTTTGGCGCGGTACAGAAGCACGCCCAACCCGGCTACCCCACGGCCGACGAGTTGCGCGCTCGCCTCACGCAGATCGTCGCGGAGTGGGACCTTCTCGCCGACGAGATCGGCGTCATGCTGCGCACACGAGCGTCGCTGGAGGCGGAACTGTCCGCCGCGGGATGTCCGACGCGGTACCGTGACCTCGATATCGGACGAGATCGCGCCCGCGAGTCCATCGTGTGGTCCAAGGACATTCGGCAGCGCTACACCATCCTGCATGCAGCATGGGAACTCGGGTTTCTCGACGAATGGGCCGACGAAGCCCTCGAGCTGTTGTACGAATGAGCCGCGTTCGTGTGGGCCTTCGCTACATGGCGGAGTCCGCACTGTACTTCAGCATCATGGCCGTGCTGGTCAAGACCGCCGGCAACCGCGGCGTTCCGTGGGAACAGATCGTCTTCGCGCGCTCGATCTTCGCGCTCGTCGTCACCGCGGTGTGGCTCCGTCGGCTCGATGTGAGCCCGCGTGGGAACGCGCGCGGCTGGTTGGCGCTACGGGGCGTGCTCGGCGTCCTCGGGCTGATGTGCTTCTACTACTCCGTGACGCACTTGCCGCTGGGCGACGCGACGGTCATCCAGTTCACGAACCCGACCTTCGTCGCACTGTTCGCCGTCGTCATTGTGGGCGAGCGCCTGCGGGCGGGCGACATCATCGCCGCGTTGTTGTGCCTGACCGGGGTCGCCTTCATCGCGCGACCGTCCTTCGTGTTCGGAGGAGCATCGCGGCTCGAGATGTTCGACGTCGGGATCGCGCTGATGGGCGCCATCTTTAGCGGTCTCGCCTACGCGACCGTCCGTCGCTTGGGGCGCACCGAACACCCACTCGTGACGGTACTCTGGTTCCCGCTCATCGCGGCACCAGTGACGCTGCCGCTCGCGGTCGCCGCGGGCTACGTGCCCGACCTCGTCGACCTGCTCGTCCTCGCGGGCGTCGGTCTCACGTCCCAGATCGCCCAGGTTCGGATGACCCAGGGACTGCAACTCGAGCGCGCGGGCCGCGCCACCGCGATCACCTATCTGCAGGTCGTGTTCGCGTTCATCTTCGGCGCCGTCCTGTTCGGCGAACCGCCCACGGTTTGGAATGTGCTGGGGGCGCTGGTGGTCGCCGCGACCACCGTCACGTTGGCCCTCAAGAAATCGGACGCCGAACCGAAGCTACCCGCACAGTAGGTCGACGTCGATCGACAGCACCCGCGCCGCGCCGGGCCGCAGCTCCGCAACGATGAGCGGCGAGCCGATGCTCCAGTGACAGCCCGCGACACTGGCAGCGAGCGGTGTGACCGTGGACACGGGCTTCATGACCTTGCGGGCGAGGTTCGCGACGAGAAGGCGCCCATCCTGCAGCACCGCCGCCAGCATGCCGTCGGACCGCAACGCCCCATCTGTGGCGCCGGCGGGGAGCAAGTATTCACCGTGAATCTCGCCGGTCGCGGCGTTCAACCACGTACCAAACCAACGACTTTGGCCGACCACGCGGCGCCCACACACGAGCACCGCATCGTCGTCGACGCTTCGGATCAACGATAGATTGAGGCAGCCCTGCGCGACCAGCAGCAGCTTACTCCCCTGACGTCGGTCGACGGCGTGCAGTTCGTTGGTCTCGGGGTCCAACACGACGAGTGTGCCGCTATCGTCGGACCAGAAAAAGCGCGGACAGCCGCCATACTCGCCGCGCACCACGCCTTGGCCCGGAATCGCAGCGACGAACAACTTCCAGGTCCCCGATGGCTGCGCTTCGGCCCATGCGATGTGCTGCTCGTTGGGCGAAAACCGCGGCGTGTGAACCTGTCCCGTGGACAGCTGCGACAGCTGCGCGCCCCCGCCGAACACACGCAGGCCGCTGGACGTCGTAGCGGACACCGTCGAATTGACCGTTCGAACCTCCGCGCACGGCTCGCGCTCGAAGTGGGGCCCGAAGCCCGGAAACCGGCGAGCGAGCTCGACCTGACGCGCATGACGCTCCCGGCCAGACCGGAACGGCACCGGCTTGCGTCGTTCTGTCGCGTCGAACTCCGGATCGTTTTCCGGGACCGATCGGAAGCCGCCGCCGCGGACGGAGCGCTTCGCCGTTCCCGAGCGGTAGTCGACCTCGCAGATCGCGTTCTCGGCTCCGCGTTGGGCAAACCACACGCGCCCCAACGCCGGTTCGCTTCGCAACCAGCTGCCCTGAGCCCCCAGATCGCGCTCCCACGCCACACGCACCGCCGCCATCTCGATGAGTGTCGCGACGTAGCGCTGGCTCCCGTCGTACTTCTCGTTCCCAGGGTCGAGATCGAGAGCGATCCGAATCGAGGAGCGCGCGGCGGCTAGGTCGATCTCGAAGCGTGCGCGCATCAGCCCCAAGCGATGGTGGAACGCCGCGACCTTTGGCGCGTTCACCGTGGCGCTCTCCAACAGGCGCCCCGCCGCCATGAAGTTGCCCTGCTCCACGTAGTATTCGACCGTTTCGAGCACGTGGTCGACGTCACTCCACTCGCGACCCGAGAACGTCCGCGGGCGCTTCGCCGCGACTGGCGTGGACGGCTCGCTCTTCACCGGCCTCGGCAGCGGCGCCGCGTCCACCGGCACGGAGCGACGCGGCGACGCTGCCGGCGACATCGCTTCGGCGCTCTTGGGCACCACCTCCACGAACTTGTGTTCGATGAGCGAAGCGACGCACTCGTCGAAATCGTACGGCAGCCCCGAGAACATCGCCTTCGCCGCGCCTAATCGCATCGACTTCCCCAGCCGCGACAGCAGAAACGCGGCGCCCGGGTCGATGTTCGCCCGTGCATCGAGGGCGCGCACGACGTGAAGTTCATCATCCGGCGACAAGCCAAGACCGAGCTCCAGTTGGCGAACGAAGTCTTCGATCTTCTGGCGCGACGGTGCGTCAAACGCGACGCCGTAACCGCGCGGCCGGTCCGCGGAGCCCCCATCGTACGTGACCACGCGAGCCTCGAGCGACACCGCTCGCTCACGGGGCGTAAAGCTCAAGGTGACACGAACCCGCGCTCCGACGGCGAGGTCGGTCGCCGTCGGCACGAACAAGCCCCCGGTCAGCATGTTCCGCCGATACTCCCGCCGCAGGCGGGCACCCGTACTGAACTCGGCCTCCACGGCGTCCCCCACAATCCGGACCGACATCGACCGGTGCTCGGCTCGCAACGCGAGGTCCTGCGCCGGGACCGAGGCCTCGCGCTGCACCTGACGCGCAGCCTCGCGACGATCGAAGGGATGGATCGAAGGCGCCGGGGCGGCGG
>JBFIHF010000067.1:0-21862 GCA_041601915.1 Bradymonadaceae bacterium | reverse complement strand
GCCGAGTGCGATCATCGCGAGCCAGCCCGCGAGGCTCGAATCGTCATCGGTGCGGCTGACGGTACGGCAGCAGCCACCTTCGCCGGTCGGAGTCGTCACCGGGCCACCACCGCCCGTGTCTTCCTCGCTACCACCCATGTCCTCGGGGGTACCGGTGTCGGGGGTCCCGTTGTTCGGGTTGTTGTTGCCGACATCGGGGGTGTTGTTGTTACCCATGTCGTCACCACCGCCCATGTCCTCGCCGTCGTCGACGATGACACAGTCGCTGTCACAGACGTTGGTCGCGACCATGCCGGCATCGCACTCTTCGCCGGAGTCGACCACGCCGTCTCCGCACAGCGGGTTCGTGCAGTCCGAGCGACACGCATCGGATTGGGTATCGCTGTTGAGCGCGCCGTCATCACACTCTTCACCGGCGTCCACGACGCCGTCACCACAAGCCGGCGGCAGCGTACAGTCGGTCTCACAGCCGTTCGGGTCGGTTCCGTTGGCGGCGCCATCGTCACAGGCTTCGCCGGGATCGACCACGCCGTCACCGCAGTTCGCGATGACACAGGTCGTACGACAGGCGCCGGAGGCGACATCGCTGTTGTTGGTTCCGTCGTCACAGCCTTCACCCGGGTCCACGACACCGTCACCACAGCTCGCCACGACGCACGTCGTACGGCAGGCACCTGGCGTGGTGTTGGAGTTCATCATGCCGTTGTCGCAGGTCTCACCGGCGTCGATGACACGGTCACCACAAGACGCAGCGCGACAGGTGGTCCGACACGCGTTCGGCACGTTGTTGGAGTTCGCGGGGCCGTCGTCGCAGACTTCGCCCATGTCACGGACACCATCGCCACAGCGGGCGCGGGTGCACGTGAGGCGACAAGCGTTCGGCACGGTGTTGCTGTTCGCGGCACCGTCGTCACACTGCTCGCCGGCACCGATGACACCATCGCCACAACCCGGCAGGGCGCAGTTGGTCTTGCAGCCGTTGGGGTCGTTGTCGTTGTTGTTGACGCCGAGGTCACAGCTCTCGCCCGAGTCCTGGACACCATCGCCACAGAACGCGGTCACGCAGGTCGGACGACAGGCGTCCGGCACACTGTTGGAGTTGTCGTCGCCTTCGTCACACGCTTCGGTCGCCAGATTGACGAAGCCGTCGCCACAGACGTTGAGCTCGCAGGTGTTGACGCAGGGGTCTTCGTTCACCGCGTTGCCGTCATCGCAGGCCTCGCCGCTGTCGACCACGAGGTCGCCACAGCGCGGCAGCACACAGCTGGTGCGGCAGCGGTTCGGCTGGATGTTGGAGTTGTTCGCACCCTCGTCACACGCTTCCATGCCGGCAAACGTGAAGCCGTCCCCACAGGAGGCGAGCTGACAGGTCGTCGGACATGCGTCGGTGTCGAGGGCATTGCCGTCGTCGCACGCTTCGCCGGTGTCGGTGACGCCGTCGGTGCAGTGCGCGCGCAGGCACGTGGTTCGGCAAGCGTCCGGCTGCGTGTCGCTGCGGGCGAGGCCCGTGTCGCACTCTTCGACGCCCGCCCACACGACATTATCGCCGCAGACCGCCGCGAGGCAGCCGTTGAGGCAGTTGTCGGTCTGGATGCCGTTGTTTCCGTCATCGCAGGCTTCGAACATGTCTTTGACATTGTCGCCACAGAACGGGTTGCGGCAGTCCGTGCGGCAGGTGTCCGGCGCGGTGTTGGAGTTGTTGCCGCCCTGGTCGCACTGCTCGTTTTCGGTGATGCCGCGCGGACCCGGGGTGGTTCCGTCCGGGATGCCGTCGCCGCAGCTCGGCAGGGTGCAGTTGGTGCGACAGGTGTTCGACGCGTTCGCGTTGTCGGTGCCGTAGTCGCATGCCTCGTTGGTGTCCTGGAAGTCATCGCCGCAGACGAGGTTCGTGTTCTGCACGACGACGTCGAAGCAATTGTCGGTGGCGCCGGTGCTCGCGGTGGGGTTCGGCGCTGCGCCTTCGCGACTCGTCGCGACGATGCAGAACGTGAACGTTCCGTGACCGTTGTTCGGTGCGGAGACCGTAATGCCCGTCAGATCGTTGCAATCGGGGACCGTCCAGCTGTTCGTCGTCGCCGGAGTCGCCATCCCGGCGGAGAACGAGAAGGACCCCGTCACGTCGGACTGCGCGGTGCCCGTCCACGTGATCACGCCCGAGCAGGTCTCGGACAGGTCGAGGTCCACGAGGCTCGAGGTGATCGTCGGGTCTCCGCCGCCCTGGCCTTCATTCAGGTTGATCGACGAGGAGACGACGTTGAGGTTCGGGGTGTCGGCGACGGGCGTGACGGTCACGTTGATCGTCTCGAACACCGGCGTGTTACCAGCCTGCGGCGGCTCGTAGGCGATGCTTCCGGTGCACGACACCGCGCAGCTGGTTCCGCCCACGACGCACTCGCGTCCGGTGTCGGCTGCGGGCGGGCCGGCCCCTGCAGCACACGTGCCGCGAGTCTCGGAGGCACCGGCGCGAATCGACAGCGGAATCACACCCGACTCATTGGGCGGAGCTTTGAACTGCACGTTGGCGATGTCGGCCTTGGCGACCATCCAGCGATGTGCCGCCAGACCGCCCGGATCGAGGTCCGTGCCGACGTTGAGCGTGCCGCCGTTCGGCACGGTGATGAAGAAGAACAGTGTCTCCGAGCCATCGGTGTCGACGAGGTTGCCGTTCATCGTCAATGGGATGAAGGTGTCCTCAGGACCCGTTGCGGTGTTGGTGAAGGTCAGCGACGGCTTGTCCGCCACCGCGTTGACCTCGACCAGAATCGTGCGGGTCGCGACGGCCGATGACCCGGTCAGCGCCGGGATCTGCGAGCTGCTGTAGATCTCGTTGGCGCGAGCGTTGAGCGTCAAGGTCGTATTGGTGTCCAGATGCGCGGTCGTCCAGCGGAACCCGACCGTCGCGAGCTCGGCGGGCGTGAGGTCGTAGGTGCCGCCGCCCTGGTTCGTGCCGGCGGTCAACTCTCCGCCCGCGGGAACGTTGGTGATCGTGACGACGAGGTTCTCCGACAGATCCGTGTCGACCAACGCCGCGGCAAAGCCAAGCGTCGTGCCGGCCATCGCGTCCTCGACGCCGCTCACGACGTTCGGTCCGGAAACCGGCGCTGCCGGTGTGACGAGCGGCGTGTCCGCGCGCTCGTCGACCGTCACCGTGAAGTTGTGCGATGCATTGGCCTTCGTCGACGCCGTGGAGTCTTTGGCCGTCGCGACGACGCCAATGTTCAGCGGGTTCGGGCCACCGGTGAAGGTCGCTCGATGCGCAGGCAGGTTGAGCGCGATCGCCTGGGCTCCCCAAGGGATGGTGCCGGTGACCGTCCAGGTCGTGCCGACTCCCGAGCAGGAGACGCCCGCGTCCGTGCACTCCAGGATCGCGTCGGTGGGGACGCCCGTGATCACGATCTGGGTGAGGATTTCATTCGCGTTGAACGTCTGGCCGCCCTTGGCGACGTTGATGCCGAGCGAGAACTTGTCGACCTCGTCCTCGATGAGGCAGAAGTTCGACGTGGTCGGGTTGCACGGAAACGCCGTCGGCGTGGTGTGCGTGACGACCGGGGTATCAGTCACCGGGGCGATCGACAGCCCGGTCACGGTCGCGGTGCCGGTCGCGGTCGTGTAGGTCACAAACAGCGGTCCGGCGCCCAGCGTGTTGCTCGTCAGGTCGAGATCAACGGTGAGGTTTCCGCTGCCGTTGATGACACAGGTACCTGCATCGATCCCCCCGACCGTCGTCCCGACGGTGCATGCGGTGACGGCGTACGGGAAGTTACAGAAATCGTTGTTGCCCCCTCCGGGGCCGTTCACGTCCGGACAGATGGAATTGGCGTTTTGACCGGCTGTGCCCGTCGTACAGTCCGCTGCGGGAGGGGTGAGCTTCGGTCCGTTGCAGTTGTCGAGGTGCAGGCCCTGCGAGACCACGGTCCCGTTGGCAACGTACCGGTCATCGTTCGCGTACAGAGCTGACGTGAGAAGAGTGAACGCGGCGGGATTTGTCCCTTCGTTGAACGAGGTTGGACCCGTCGTGTCGTTGCCGGGCGCAGCGACAGCCAGTGAGGCGGCCCCCGTGACCAGAACGGCAGATAAAGTTGAGAGAACTACGCGATTCAGCATTGGTTACACCCCGCGGCAAACGTTCAAGAATGAGATTGCGCGTACGTAACACAGCCTCGCGATCTGGCCAAGTCAAACCGGGGCATCGTCGACGGCGCACCGCTTGACGGGGTGCCTCGCGGCAAACTATGGAGATGGCCTGCACAACCTTGGGATGCGACCATGACCAAGTCTCCGACGCAAATCCGCGAAGTGACCGAGGGGGCGGCGACACTCGACCCCGAGCTCGCCGCTCGCGCCCTCGAACAACTGGGCCCCGACCGGGTCCTCACCATGTACCGCGACATGCTGCTGGTGCGGCGCTTCGAAGAAGTCGCGGGTCGGCAGTACCAGATGGGCAAGATCAAGGGATTCTGCCACCTGTACATCGGCCAGGAAGCGGTCGCGATCGGCTCGCTCGCGGCGCTGCGCGACGACGACTACGTGATCGCGGCGTACCGCGAGCACGGCCACGCCATCGCCCGCGGCGTAGACCCCGACGTGGTGATGGCGGAGCTGTTCGGCAAGGCGACCGGGTCCAGCAAGGGCAAGGGCGGCTCGATGCACATCTTCGACGTCAGCAAGCACTTCTACGGCGGCTGGGGCATCGTCGGCGGGCACATCCCGACGGCGGCCGGCTTCGCGTTCGCGGCGAAATACCGCGGGGAAGACCGCGTCGCGATCGTGTACCTCGGCGATGGTTCAATCCACCAAGGTGTCGTGCACGAGACGATGAACATGGCGGAGCTGTGGGACCTCCCGGTCATCATCGTGATCGAGAACAACCAGTACGCGATGGGCACGTCGCTGGAGCGCGCAAGCGCGATCACGGACCTCTCCGAAAAGGGTGCCTCGCACGGCATCGCCGGCGAGAGCGTCGACGGCCAAGACGTCTTCGCGGTGTGGGAGGCCGTCAGCCGCTGTGCTGCACGCGCACGCGAGACGGGACGGCCGGCCCTGCTCGACATCGAGACCTACCGGTACCGCGGCCACTCGATGAGTGACCCGGCCAAGTATCGCACCAAAGACGAGGTCGAGGGTGAGCAGAAGCGGGGACCGTTGGTGCGGATGCACGCATGGCTGGTCGAGAACGGCCACGCCGATGCCGCGGCACTCGACACGATGGACGCCGAGATCAAAGAGCGCGTGAAGGCCGCGGTGAAGTTCGCCGACGAGTCGCCCTTCCCCGACCCGTCCACGCTGCTGGACGACGTCTACGTTGAGTGGAGCTGGGACATCGAATGAGAACAATTGCAATGCGTGATGCGCTCCGTGAAGCGCTCGACGAAGAGATGGCTCGCGATGCTGACGTCTTCCTGATGGGCGAGGAGGTCGCCGAATACGATGGCGCCTACAAGGTCAGCCAGGGGTTGCTCGAAAAGTACGGCGCGCGACGCGTCATCGACACGCCGATCACCGAGGCCGGGTTCGCCGGGATCGGCATTGGCGCGGCGATGGTCGGCCTGCGCCCGGTCATCGAGATGATGACGTTCAACTTCGCGATCCTCGCTCTGGACCAGGTCGTCAACACGGCCGCCAAAGTGCACTACATGTCGGCGGGTCAGCTGAGCTGCCCGATTGTGATTCGGGGCGCCGGCGGTGCAGGCGGTTCGCTCGGCGCGCAACACTCTCAGTCGCTCGAAGCGCAGTACGTGCACATCCCCGGTCTCAAGGTGATGATGCCGGCGACGCCCTACGACGCCAAAGGCATGCTCAAGACCGCGATCCGCGACCCGGACCCCGTGATCTTCATCGAATCCGAGATCCTGTACGGCAGCACCGGCGAGGTGCCCGACGACGAGTACACGATCCCGATGGGGGTTGGAGACATCAAGCGGGCGGGCGCCGACTGCACGATCATCACGTGGAGCCGCATGGTCCACTACTCGATGGACGCCGCGGCGATCCTGGCCGAACAGGGCATCGACGTGGAAGTACTCGACCTGCGCACGCTGCGCCCGCTGGACAAGAACCTCATCCGCGAGTCGGTCAAGAAGACGAACCGCGTGGTGGTGGTCGAAGAAGGCTGGCCGTGGGCATCCGTCGGTGCGGGCGTCGCGGAGTTCGTGTCCCGCGAGCTCTTCGACTGGCTCGACGCCCCGGTGGGCCGCATCCACCAGCGCGACATCCCGATGCCTTACGCGATGAACCTCGAGCCGCTGTCACTGCCGTCGGTCGAACAGATCGTCGATGCCGTCAAGCGCGCCTGCTACGTCGACTGAGAGGAAGCTGATGGCTGATGTGATCACGATGCTCGCCCTGAGTCCGACGATGGAAGAAGGCACTCTGGTGGAGTGGCTGAAGTCCGAGGGCGACGCGGTCGCCGAAGGCGAGCTCATCGCCGAGATCGAGACCGACAAGGCGACGATGGAGATGGAGTCCTTCTTCGAAGGCACGATCCTGAAGTTGCTCGTCGGCAAAGGCGACGCGATTCCGGTGGGCGCCGCGTTGGCGATCGTCGGGAGCGTTGGCGAGGACATCTCCAGCGTTCTCAGCGGCCTCAGCAATGGCGCGAAGGCCGCCCCGCCGGCGCCGGCGACACCTGCGGCCCCCGCCGCTTCACCGACATCTACACCGGCCCCCGTCGAAGCCGCGGCACCCGCCCCCAGCGGAGATCGCCTCTTCGCGTCGCCCCTGGCGCGCCGCATCGCGAAGGAGAAGGGCCTCGACCTGCGTTCCATTCAAGGGTCGGGCCCCCACGGCCGGGTCGTCAAAGCGGACGTCGAGGCGAGCAAACCGGCGGTTGCCACGAAGGCCGGACCGCCCGCCGCGACCGCAGCCCCGGCCGCGGGCACCGACCTGCCGCTGTCGCAGATGCGCAAGACGATCGCGAAGCGCCTCACGCAGGTGTGGGTGGAAACCCCGCACTTCTTCCTGACGATGGACATCGATATGGCCTCGGCCATGGCCGAGCGCAAGCGCATCAACGCGCAGCTCGCCGCCGCCGAGATGGACGTGAAGCTGTCCGTGAACGACCTCATCGTCAAAGCGTGTGCGGTCGCGCTGCAGCGGTGTCCCAAGGTCAACGTGTCATTCCAGGGCGACCATCTGCTGCAGTTCGACGGCAGCCACATCGGCATCGCCGTCGCGGTGGAGGACGGCCTCATCACGCCGACAGTGTTCAACGCCCATACGAAATCGCTCAGCGCGATCGCCACCGAAGTGCGCGAGCTTGCGGGCCGAGCCCGCGCGAAGAAGCTGAAGCCCGAGGAGTACACGGGCGGCTCGTTCAGCATCTCGAACCTCGGGATGTACGGGATCGACCACTTCACGGCGATCATTAACCCTCCGCAAGCCGCGATCTTGGCTTGCGGCGCCGTCCAGAAGGAGCCTGTCGTCAACGCGGATGGCAACCTCGCGGTCGGCACGCGCATGAAGGTCACGATGTCGTGTGACCACCGCGCCATCGACGGTGCGACCGGCGCGGAGTTCCTCATCGAAGTGAAGAAACTGCTCGAAACCCCGCTGCTGCTGCTCGTCTAGCCGAACTAGCCGAACTAGCCGAAACTAGTTCGAACAGCTCGCGATGGGACAGGCGCCTTCGATGCGGCTGAATGCGCCGCCGCGCATCGCCTCCAACGCGCCGTTGCACTCCGCCGTGGCGCGAAGTTTCGCGTCCTGTTGCTTCTTGCCCGTGCCCCAGCCGCACACCAGTTCGGCGTCGTCGGCGCAGTTGCCGCGCAGCGGGCAAAGGCGAACGCAGGAGTGGCATTGTGCGAGGTCCGACGCGCTACCCGACGAAAGCGCCGCCCCCTTTTCCAGCTCCTCGACGCGCTTTCGAGCCACGGCGAGTTCGTTCTTGAGGGCGAGATTTTCGGCGCGAAGCTCGACGTCGTTCCCGTCACTGGCCTTGGGCTTGCTCGTCGCGTCACCGATCGTGCCCGTCGCGTCGGCCTTTGCGTCCACCGGCGGGCGCGCGAGGTAGAAGAACGGATCCTCGGCTGCGGTCGGCGGCGTGCCGAGCACCTCCGTCGATTCGTCGCGTTTCACCTCGCGATTCGACGAGCATGCCGCCAGCAGCGCACACGATATCAGAAGGCTGTAGGCCACGAATCGGGCGCTCATACGTCCTCCTCATCCTTGAAGGCCCAGAAATGACTCGCGACGAAATTGATCACCATGCCAGCAGCGATACCTGTGCAGATCGACAACGTCGAGTCCAGTTTCAATCCGAAGAGCTCGAAATCGAGCGCCTGGAAGACGAGTTCAAAGGACAGTGACGACAGACCGACCTGCACGGCGCCGGCCAATGACGCAGACACGTAGTACTTCGCCAGGCGCGTGACCCACGCGCGACCGTCTCCCTTTTTGCGGTCTCCCCACGTCCATCGATCGTTGAGCAGGAAATTCGTAAAGATGCTGACGACGACGCCGATCGCGTTGGAGATCGCGAGGCGACCGGTCGGTTCCGCCACATCGACGAGCACGCCACGAAACAGCAGCTCCGAGACCGCGAGATTGACGAACACGCCCGAGAACCCGACCACCGCGAACTTCGCGAGGCGCCGGATCTGGGCACCGCTGAGCTTGCCCTTCAACATCGTGTCGTTCAGCCGGGGCTCTAGTGACTGGTGTTTTTTTTCATGGCGCGCCTGAGGGAACAGCCGTGTCGATGGCTGCGTCGTCGCTCGTCGACGATGTCACCCAGGCTCGATAAAGACGGTCTGATAGTCGGTGTGATACCGAAATCCGACCTTCTGATAGACGCGGCGAGCCGCTTCGTTGCTGCGGTTCACGTAGAGGGTCACGCGCGGGAACCCGCGCTCGAACAGGTCCTCGCAGATCTCGGTCATCGCCCGCGTCGCGATGCCCTGCCCGCGCAGGGAGGTCGGCGTATAGACGCCAGAGACCTGGGCACCCCACTGACTCTGCGCAGAGATGTCGGCCTTGAACAACAGTCGTCGATGTTCATCGAACCAGACATACGTGCGGCCGTTCTCGATGCGATGCTCGACGTGGCGGCGGAAGTGGTTCGCGTCACGGACCAGCGGGTCTTCGAGCGTTTCCTCGGCGTGCATGCGCGCCGACGCCCAGAAGATCGAATCGAGGTCGACCTCGCGCGCGAGGCGCACGCCGCGCTCGCGCACATAGCCCGTGTGCGACCGTAACCAGCTCTGGCGCTCGACTTCGTAGAGTTCCTGGTCGCGCGTGAGCCGTGAGCGCACGCCTTCACGCCGCTCATACTCGTCCCAGAATGGGGCGACTTCCCGGCGCCGCGACACGATATGGTCGAGTCGGTAGCCCTGCTTCCGGTACCACTGCGCGAGCTCTCGTGAGGTCGGGGCGTCGTCGGTCCTCAGCAGCGCCAATCGCTGGGTGATCAGCAGGGAGAGGCCCACGAGGGTCTGGTCGTCGTCGCGAATCGCCCGAAACTCGAACAGTTCCGGCCGACCGGGCGCACAGATCCCGTAGTTCTCTAGCCAGGACAGCATGAAGACGTTGGCGACGGGGTCCCGGGCGAGGTAGCTGAGCGCCTCTTCGACCGCGTCACGGCGCAACTCGGCGACTCGGGGTTGTCGCCGCGCGTCCTCAAAGTGTGATGGTGCCTGCATTTGTCATCGCTCAGCGTCGAGCGTCGAACTTAGCGCGCCCGATCCCAAAAGACAAAGGCAGGCGCAATGCGAGGCGAGAAGCCGGCTAGAAGCCGCCGAACACGTCGGTGTTGAGGGCCTTCTCGAGATCGGTCGCGGCCTTGTTGCCCTGATTCTGGCTCGGCTTCGTGTTGATCGGCTTCGGGGCCTCTTTGGGCTTGTCACTGCCCGACGACTTGCTGCGGCTGCTGCTGCGTCGTTTGGACCTGCCGGACTTCGAGGGCGCGTCGTCCTCTTCCTCGACGACCGGTTCAGGTTTCGGGATCGGCGTGAACGCCTTCTCCACGAGCGCGACCTGGTGCTCTTTGGGAGCGAAGACCGCCTTGCTGTAGCTAGCCTGGTCGAGTTGGTAGCCGCCCAGCGCGAGCGCGGCGCCGACACCGACGGCGACGAGTACGGCGAGCGCGATGCCGCCAACGAGCACCATGTTCGTCGACTTCGGGGGCGGCAGATGCGCGCCCGCCTCGATCGACGAGGTCTCGGAGGCGACGCGCGCCTTCTTGCGCGCTTTCTCCTCCGCGGCGGCCTTCATCGCGGCCATTTCGGCGTCGGCTTGGATCTTGGCCTCGAGCTTTCGACGCTCGATCTCCGGGTCGATCCACTCACCGCGTGCCTTGAGCTCCTCAATCTTGAGCGCTTCGAGCTTCTGGGTGCGGCGCTGCTCGACCTTCTCGAGCCGCTCCATTTCCGCGGAGAGTCGGGCGGCCGCTTCGGCCTTCTTGGTGCGGTCCGCGGAGTCTTTCTTGGCGCGGTCCGCCTCTCGCTTCGCCTGCAGTTCCGCCTCCAGACGCGCCTGCTCCTCCTTCGCTTCATCCTCCGTTTCGTCGAGGATACCGGCGAGAAGATTCTCGGCGTCGTCGTCACTTGCGTACTTTCGCGATTTCACCTTCGCGTAGTTATCGCTCAAGGCAGGCCTCCATGTGGTCTAGTTGGTCGGGAATCAGTATAGGCAGCGGATTCGATTCCGACAAACGGTCTTGTCGAATCGTCGCGCCATCCGGCCGAATGCGCCCGATTAGCCCTTCAGAAACGAGAACAGTCCCTTCTTGGGGGCCGCCGGGTCGTCGCCGGCTGCGGCACCGACCGGCTTGGCCGCCGCGACTTTCTTGGCGATCTCGATGAAGGCGAGGCTCGAAGGGGCCGCGGGATCGGCGAGCACGATCGGACGGCCGGTGTCGCCGCCTTCGCGGATCGCGGTATCGATCGGAATCTCCCCGAGGTACGCGACCTCGAGGCGCTTGGCCTCCTTCTCCACCGTCGCTTCGCCGAAGATGTAGCAAATGTCGCCCGTCGGGGTGACGAAGTGCGACATGTTCTCGACAAAGCCGAGCACGTCGATGTTGAGGGTCTTGAACATCTGGAGTCCGCGCGCGGCGTCGATCAGCGCGAGCTCGGATGGGGTCGACACGATCACGGCGCCATCGACCGGTACCGTCTGAGCGAGCGCGAGCTGCGCGTCGCCCGTACCCGGCGGCATGTCGACGACCAGGTAGTCGAGTCCGCTCCAGTCCACGTCGCGCAAGAACTGGCGAATGATGCCGGTCACGATCGGTCCACGCCAGATGACGGGGGTGTCTTCCTCCATCAGGAAGCCGAGGCTCATCAGGCGCAGGCCCTCGACTTCGAGCGGCACGATGCGACGCTCATTGACCTGCGGTCGCTTCATCACGCCGAGCAGCGTCGGGAGAGACGGCCCGTAGATGTCGACGTCGAGCAAGCCGACGCGATGACCGAGGTGAGACAGCGCCAACGCGAGATTCACGGCCACGGTGGACTTGCCCACCCCGCCCTTGCCGGAGGCGACCGCGATCACGCGCCCGACCCCCTCCACCGGCGCCGAGGGGGGCACCGCTTGCGGAGCCGGAGCCGGTTTGGCTGCCGCAGCCTTGGGCGCGGCGGGCTTCGGTGCCGCTTCGCCCGAGGCCGCCTGTTTTAGCGCCGCCGGGGTCATGCTCTGGATCTTCACTTCGTTGACGCCGGCGATCGCCTCGACCTTGTCGTAGACGTCATCTTCGATCGCGAACCGCTCGTCGCGGCCGTGATCCTTGTTCACGGCGAGCGTGATCTCGACCACGCCCCCGTTGACGACCACGTTCTCGACCATGTGCGCGGCGACGAGGTTCTGATCCGATTTGGGATCGATGACCGTCTCGAGGGCGGCAATCACCTCACCCTTGATGGAAAAATCGTCTTTCATGATGGGCTCAGTCGCTCTTCGAGCGGTTGGGGCAGTTCTTGATTCGACATTCAGCGTAGATTTCGAGCTTCTTGCGGCGCAGCTCGTAGCCGAGATTCGAGGCGATCGTCGAGAGCAGTTTCGCGGTTTCGTCGTCGTTGAACTCGATGATCGTTCGACAGTCCACGCAGATCAGGTGATCGTGATGCGGATCCTGATCGTGAATCGGGTCATAACGCGTGATGCCGTCCCCGAAGTCCTTGGGCAGCGCGAAGCCTTGCTCGACCAGCAGTTTGAGCGTTCGATACACGGTCGCGTAGCCGATGCGGGATTGGACCTCGCGCACCTCCTCGAGCAACTCATCGGCGCTGATGTGCTTGTCGAGCTCGAAGAACGCGCGCACGATCGTGTCTCGCTGACGCGTCGACTTCAGGCCGGCCTCTTGGAGGCGGGCGTGAAAGTCCTTCATGACCTGCACGAGGCGGTCTTCTGAGGACTGTTCTTCGCTCAACTCGGCGCTCCACGAGGGTTCGGCGCAATGTAGTGCAACGGCTTGCGCGGCGCAATGCAGGCGGTCGCGCGATCAGCGGGCGACGATCGCTGCCGCTCACAGCGCATCGCGCACCGCATCTTCCCACGACCAGACGTCGGGCTCGCCCTCGACGAGGCCCCCGAAGTAGGAGACGAACTCCTCCTCGCTGACCTTCGCGGTCGCCGCGAGTCGCTCGATGTCGGTGCGATGGTCGAAGTCCTTTGTCGTCAGGCGCGTCATGTACCGACGAGCGACGCAGTAGGACTCTGACGTGACATCGACGTTGCGCACGACGGTCTTCCCCGTCGTGGCGTCGCGCATCTCGTGGAACGGCTTGGAGCGGCGGCAGCCGCCCTCGATCATGACCATCGCGTTGGTGCCGCCCTCGATGAGGAATCGGATCGCGGCGAAGCCTAGATCACGGGTGTACTCGATGTCGAACGGCACGGGGTCGGCGCAGCGCAGCTCGTAGCCCATCGTGACGTCATTGAAGCGCGCGTCGATGTCACGCGACGACAGGCGCTCCTCGAGCTGCCCACACAACAGCTTGCCGAGGTTGACGTCCGCCAGCAGCAGGTGCCCGAAGTTGTCCCGACGAATGTGCGGCAGCGCGGCGAGGTCTTCGCGATCGAGGCGCTCAATGACGCCCTCGGCCACGACGGCGACGCCCCAGTTTCGACCATGGGCGCGGTTCTTGATGACCGACCCTTCGAGCGTGCGCACGATCGTTTCCAGCCGCACGCTCTCGCCGAACTCCTCGGGGATGAGCGAGATGGTCGCGCCCGCCGCTTTGCCGATACCGAGGGCGAGATGGCCCGCTTGGCGGCCCATACTCACGATCAGGTACCACCGGCTGCAGGTCCGCGCGTCACGGAGCAGGTTTTTGGTCAGCTCCACGCCGACGGCTTGTGCGGTCGTGAAACCGAACGTCGGCACGCCGGGAGGCAGCGGCAGGTCATTGTCGATCGTCTTCGGAACGTGCACGGTGCGCAGTTGGCCCTGCATGGCGTCCGAGATCACAAACGCGCCGTACGCGGTGTCGTCGCCGCCGATCGTCAACAGCATATCGATGCCGCGGCGCTTCAGCGTGGCGACGATGCGTTCCAGGTTTTCGGGGGTCTTGGGATTCGTGCGGGACATCCCCAGCACCGCGCCGCCCTCGTAATGGATCCAGGTCACGTCCTCCAGAGTGAGGGGACGCATGTCGTCGTCGACGAGCCCACGATACCCGTCGCGAACACCGAGGACCTCCCAGCCCACGTTGAGCGCCTCGATCGTGGCCGCGTTGATGACGGAGTTAATGCCTGGAGCGGGACCTCCGCTCGCGAGGATCGCTATGCGCCGCTTCGCGTCTTCCATGGGGAACATCCGGGGGACGGGGTTGTCGAACATTGCGGGCAGTAGATCCAACCGCCACACGGCTCGTTGATTACCTCATGACGTACGACAAACCAACACCAGCTCTCTAGGAGAAACCGACGATGACTGACCGAGCACGGACCATTCGATACGCGAGCGACGACGACGCGGACAGCTTATTGGCGGACATCCTCGATTCCACCGAGGATCTCGCCCGAGCCGAGGCGGCGACGCTCGAGAAGTCACGGGAGGCGCAGCGTGTCTCGGAGCAGCGGGCCCAGAGCGACGCCGACGCGGCGCGCCTCGCACAACGGCAGGCCAAGCTCGAGCAAGAACTCGCCCGGCAGGCGAAGCTGGCCCAGCGTCGCACGCAGAAGATGCAGGCGCTGAATCCGGTGGCGGCACCGCCCGCGGAGGCCCCCGCACCGGCGCCCGTCGTGACCCCGACGCTCGACGAGGCGGCGATTCGACGCCAGATCGCCGACGAGGTGCGCGAAGAGCTGCGCGCTCTGACGACGACACCGATGCCGATCGCGACGCCGGTCGCGCCGCCGAGGTCATATCGCGGCGTCTTTGCCGCGGCCGCGACGGTGCTGTTCGCGGGTGGCATCGCCATCGTCAGCGCGATGGGCGCCTACACACCAGACACTAGCCCGTACGCCAAGGCGGTGTTCGCGCCGATCGACCGCGATGCTGTCGCGGTCGAAATGTACTCGGTGCCGCTGCCGAAGCCCGAACTCGTCGTCCCGGAGGTCGCGAAACCCGCCGCCCACCGCCCGGCCGCCCGCGTGAGTCCGACGCCCAAGGAGCACAAACCGTCGAAGAGCGTCTTCGGTACACCGGCCGCGAAGTCCGACGCGCGTCAGAGCTACGACAAGCTCGCCAAAATGCTCGACAGCTCGAGCGACCCTTTTACGGCCGAGTAACGCTCCGCGCTCAGAGGTCGAACCCGACACCGAAGGTCATGCCGGCCACGAAGAGCGTCTGCGACTTCTCGACATTCGCGAAGCTGCCGTCCGTCGATTGTTCCGGCACCGTGTACTTGCGCGGCGTGAAGCGCGCCTGTGCCGCGACCTCGAACATCCGATAGGCCACCCCGAGCCGCGCGCCCCACATCGGCGAGGTGCGTGGCTCGCGGTCGTTGCACCGCACCGTCTCGTCCTCGACGACATCCCAACCGACGCATTCGCCGCCGAGGGGAAGCGCGAGACCGCCGCGAAAATCGCCGAAGAAGCGCACCGCGCCGCGGCCAATCTCGAGGCCCGGCCCGGCGCCCAGCGTCAGCAGATGCGTCGTCGTGGCGACGTCGATGTCGAGGCGAGCGTCGCTTCGGGCGTCTCGGAGCGCCTGATTCAACGCGGCTTCGGTCTCGCGCGCGACGACGTTGGTGGCGCTGGCGTAGCCGAGCCCCGCGATCAATGTGAAGCGCGTGGAGTTGCGCGGGTGGGACAGCCGAAGTCCAAACAGTCCCTCGACCAGCGGGGTCGCCGTCTCGTAGGTGAGCTCGGCCGCCGCGCCCAGCCCGATTGCCGCACGGAGACGACTGTTCGGCTCCGGTTCGCCGGTCCGAGGTCTGGCGGTGGTGATCGGAGGGTCCGCGACCACTTCTGCACGCGCGGTGACGGACTGAGGTCGCGTCTCGTAGGCTCCGGTGCTCAGCACTTCGTCGCGATTGCCCGCGACTGAGGGGGTTTGACGGCGCCCCGGGACCACCAGCAGTTCACGACCAGCGAAGCTCACCGCTTCCTGCGCAGTCACACGCCCATCGCCATCGTCCGCCCAACCACGAAGGGCGCCGAGGACCAGATAGCTAAACGCCGGCCGGTCGAGCCCGGGCAGTGAGCCGGCGTACTCATTCGCTGCCGCCGCAGTGAGCAAGACGGTGTTCGCGGCGAGTGCGCGAGGTTGCACCGGGATCACCGGCTGTGCGTCGGGCACGAGCGCCGCGCCGTCTGGCGTCCGCCCGCTGAAGCACGCATCGAGCACCAGCACCGTTCGCTTCTGGGGCCCGGCTTCGAATCGTGTCAGCAGCTCGGCGAGGCCGATCCCGCGCGCGGCCAGACTTCGCGTCGTCTGCTGCGAATCGACGCCGAGCAGCAGGCCATCGGCCCCGGACGCGTCGGGCGCGCCATGACCCACAAACAGAAACCAGACCGTCGAGTCTTCGCCCGCCAGCGCGACCGCGGCGTCGGCGGCGGCGAGGACCTCCTCGCGCGTCGCCTGCTCATTGGCGAGCGTGGTCACGGACATGACCCCGAGGCCGTCCCTCAGAAAGACCTCCCATTCGGCCACGTTTTGGCGCGCTCCGGGGACGGGCGGCACGAACAGGTAGTCCTGTACGGCGACGAGGACGGCGACATCGTGGGGGCCCGTTCGCTCGATCGCGGACGGGCGGTCGAGTGAGGGCCAGACTTGCGCCGCGGCGAGCCGCGGGAGCAAAACGAGGAGCAAGGCCAAGCCTGCCAGACACCGCATCGTAGACCTCGAAGAACAATCAAAAAAAGCCGAAAACCCGGGCCCAAGACGGCGTGTACGCGGGCCCATTCAAACAAGTGTCTGTCTTTTTATCAAACGCTCAACCGTGTACCTTTTCGCCCATGAGCAGTGAACATCGACAGCGCTTGGGGCTTGCCGAGGGAACGGTCGTCGATGGCCGATATCGTATCGAGAGCGAGCTCGGACGTGGGGGATTCGCGCGCGTGTACAAGGCCCAGCACACCGATCTCGGTCGCGGCGCGGCCCTCAAGGTGATTGACCTGCCGCAACAGGCGGGTGCGGTCGACCTGTTCATCGAGCGGTTCCTGCGCGAGGCGCGCATTGCGGCGAACCTGTCCCATCCCAACACCGTGACCGTCTACGATTACGGCGTGATCGCGGAGTCCGGCCAACCGTACCTCGCGATGGAGCTCCTCGAGGGCTGGGACCTCGAGATGGTGCTCGCCCATCACGGTCCGATCGAGCCCCAACGCGCGATCGGGCTGATGTTGGAGGTGCTCGATGCGCTCGCCGGCGCCCAGGCCAAGGGGATCGTCCACAAGGACCTCAAGCCCTCGAACCTGTTCCTCGTCGGCAATGGGACGGCGCGGGAGCGTCTCGTCCTGATCGACTTCGGGATCGCGCGGATCTGGGATGACTCCGACTCGAGAATTACCCGCACGGGGGGCTACACGGGGACTCCGGCATATATCGCGCCGGAATACATCGAGTTCCAGATCGTGACCCCCGCGATCGACGTGTACCAGTGCGCGCTCATCCTGATCGAAATGATGACCGGGGTCCCCGCGGTCGTGGCGGAGACGTCGATGCAGTACGTGCTCAAGCACTGCTCGGGCGACGTCGACATCCCCGAGGAATTCGACGGCAGCCCGTTTGGCGACCTGCTTCGTCAGGCGCTCGCCACCGATCACGAGCAACGAACTGCGGACTGCGCCACGTTCCGTGACGCGCTGGCCCAGATCGATGCCTCGACGGTGCCCGCTCCCCAACGCGCGCGGGGCGGTCCGGGGGTCCGACATAACACGCTCGAGAATTCGCCGCAGACCGGGGACTTCTCCCGCACCAGCGACAGCTTCGCGCTGGATGGGGCGACCGAGGCACTGCCGGTCCCCGAAGCGATCAGCACGCCTTCGGTGGACGCACCGCTACCCCCGACACCCCCGATTCCGGCGCGCCGTGGTAACACCGGCGCGATGATCGCGGTTCTGGGCCTCGCGATGCTGCTGGTCGGTGGCGCGGTGTTACTCGTAGCCCCCGCCGATGAGCAGCCCGCTGAGCTCACGCCGGTCGTCACGGTCGCTGAACCCTCGCCAGCGGTCGTCGAGCCGGTCGAACCGATCGAGCCGATCCCGGTTGAGCCTGCGGCACCGGTCCTGGAGCCCGCGACCATCACATCAACTCCGCCGGGCGCCTCGGTCGCGATCGACGGGACGGTGTACGGTCGGACCCCGCTTGAGATCGGCGGAGCGTTGCTCAGCGACGAGGAGCGCACGATTCGCGTGTCGCTGCCTGCCCACCAGGTCGAGGAGCGCGGCGCCGTCCTCGAGCCCGGCGCGACGCTCGCGTTCGAGCTGCGTGCCGACCGCCCCAAGGCGCAGCGCCGGCCCGCACCGGTCAAAGCCAAACCTGAGCCGCCGCTGCGCAAGACAGTTCCGGCATCGCTCGCTCCCTGATATGACACAGCACAAACTCGGGTCGCCCCCGACGTCGTGGTACGATGGCCCCCTGGCACGTTCGAAGCGAGTGAACGCAGTTGAGTCGATTCGGACGACATTTCGTACGCATCCGCGAGATCAAGGAGTTCGACCGACGGCTGCTCGCCTTGATCGTCGAGCGACCCGGCGCGTTGCACGAGCGGCACGAGGCGTTGTTTCGCTACGCGATCACGATGGCGCAGCTGAACCTGTTTCGGACCCCCGACGGCAATGACGTCTCGTTGGTCGAGGACGTCGACCCGCTGCGAAAGTGGATTCTGGAGTCGATCGTCCCGTTGTTGCCCGAGGACGGCGCGCCGAACATCGAGACGCTGAGACAGATCGCGCCGGTTCTGGCGTTGCGGCTCGACCAAACACGTACGCTAGTGCTGGAGCGGCACGTCAATCACTTCAGTCATGAGCACCTCGACGCGGAGCTGCGCCAGAAGACGCTGGCGCTCGTCTTGGGCGGCGGCGGCGGCTCGGGGCTGCTGCATCTCGGGCTGTTCGCGCTGCTCGAAGAGGAGCTCAAGATCGTGCCGGAGCTCATCGTGGGCTCGTCGATGGGCAGCATTATGGGGCTGATTCGGGCGATCTCCCGCGAGTACGACCCCGTGGCGACGGCCCGCGCGCTGCCCAACGAGTTCGACTACGAGTCGATCTTCAAGCCGTTCACCGGGTACTCGCGCTACGGCTTTCCCGGGGCGTTCCACCTGAACTTGTTGCGCGCGGCGCACGCCACGTTCATGCAGCTCGTCGGGCACGGGGTGCCGCGATTTTCGGATCTCCCGATCAAACTCGAAGTCGTCGCGACGGGCATCCGGACCGGGTTCCGGATCGATGATTCGCAGTACGAGAAGGTCGCGCGCGAAACCAGCGAGGGGACACCACTGGCGTTGCGCAAGCGGCTGCGGCTGTTCTTCTCCGCGGTGCGCGAGCTGAGTCGGAATCCGCGTTTCCTCACGCAGGTCGTGTTCGGGCGCGAGCCGGGGACGGCGAACTTCCCGGTCGTCGAGGCGGTCGGCTTCTCCTGTGCCGTCCCTGGATTGCTGCACTTCGACATCTTCCACGACGACCCCGAGACGATCGAACCGCTGGATGCGATCTTCGAGCGCCACCACCTGTTGCGGCTGTGCGATGGTGGCGTCGTGAACAACGTGCCCTCGCAGGTCGCGTGGGAGTCGGTGCAGTCGGGAAGTGTGGGAAGCCGCAACGTGCACATCATGAGCTTCGACGTGTTCGCGCCCGTCACCACCGGTCGAAACATGATCTTCATCCCGATCCAGCAGATCGCGCGGCCGGCGGTCGTCGCGAACCGGCCGTATTCGGATTATCACAAGACGTACAAGCGTTCGCCGAGTCCGCTTCAGATCATCGTGAACAGCTATTCGAAGATGAAAAAGATCGTGGAGCAAGCGCGCGAGCAACTCGAGCCCGACGTGCCGTACCTCAAGAAAGCGATGGAACCCTTGCCGCCGTATGGCGTGTGGAACGATTCATGAGCCGTTTCTCCGAAGCGTTGGAGTCCAGCGGGTATGACGGTGATGTCCGCTTCGACCCGCTGCACCGGATGCTGTACGCCCAAGACGCCTCGATCTACGCCGAGCAACCTGCCGGCGTGGCGTTCCCACGGCATCGCGAGGACGTTCAGGCGCTCGTGCGGATGTGCGCGGCGACCGGCCAGCCCCTGATCCCGCGCGGTGCCGGCACGTCGCTCGCCGGGCAGTGCGTCGGCGATGGTCTCGTCGTAGACCTCGGCCGGCACATGAACGCGATTCTGGAGTTGAACGTCGAGGAGCGTTGGGTCCGGGTGCAGCCGGGCGTGATCCTCGAAGACCTCAATCGTTTCCTGGCCCCGCACGGCCTGTTCTTCGGCCCGGATACCTCGACGGCGAACCGCTGCATGATCGGCGGCATGGTCGGGAACAACTCCTGTGGCTCGCACTCGATCCTGTACGGCAACACGATGCAGCACGTGCAGGAGCTTGGGGTCGTGTTCGCCGACGGCGCGTACGAGTTGCTGCGCGAGTGGGATGACGATGTGCTGCGCGCACACCGCGAGCGAGCCGACCTGCTCGGGGACGGATTGCGGGCGTTGCTGGCGATCGTGGCCGAACACCGGGAGCTCATCGAGTCGCGGTACCCGACACGCGACGTGATCCGACGCAACACCGGCTATCCGCTGGACGACATCAGCGTTCGGGCTCCATTCGGCGCAGAGGGCGCCTTCTCGCTCGCCCGCTTCATGTGTGGAACGGAGGGCACGCTCGCGATCACGACCGAGATCAAGCTGGGGCTCGTCGAACGACCGACGCGCCGAATTCTCGTCGCCGCGCACTTCTCGGACCTGCACGAGGCGCTGCGCGCCACGGTGCTAGCGATCGGTCACGATCCCGCGGCGGTGGAGCTGATCGACCGGCTGATCCTCGAGCAGACGAAGACCAACATCGAGCAGAGTCAGAACCGCGGCTTCATCGAGGGCGACCCCGACGCGATCCTCGTCATCGAGTTCTATCGGGACAGCGACGACGAGCTCGAGCAAGCGGCGAGCGCCATCATCGAGGCGTTGCGCGGCGCGGAGCTCGGCTACGCGTTTCCGATCGTGCGCCCCCCGCTGGACAACAAGGTGTGGGCGCTGCGCAAGGCGGGGCTCGGGCTGCTGATGGGTGTGCCCGGTGACACCAAAGCCGTCTCCGTGATCGAGGATACGGCGGTGCCCGTGGCCTCCCTGCCGGATTACGTCGCCGACATCCAGGCGCTCATGGCCAAACACGGGACCGAAACGGTCTTTCACGCCCACGCCTCGGTGGGCGAGCTCCACATCCGGCCGACGCTGAACCTCAAGTCCGTCGCCGACGTGCAGCGTATGGACGAGATCGCGGCGAGCGTCGCGGACCTCGTGCGGAGTTACCGGGGGTCGCTGTCCGGCGAGCATGGCGACGGACGGGTGCGCGCGCCCTACCTGGAGCGGTTCTTCGGCGAGGAAGTCTACGAGCTTCACCGCCTCATCAAGCGCGCGTTCGATCCCGCGGGGATTCTCAATCCCGGAAAGATCGTCGACGCGGAGCCGGTCGACGCAGATCTGCGCTTCGAGCCCGGCGCGACGATGCCGGACATCGACACGGTGTTCGACTGGAGCTCGGACCTCGGGCTGCTGCGCGCGACGGAGAAGTGCAACGGCGCCGGCGAGTGCCGCAAGCGGGCCGACAGCGGCGGGACGATGTGCCCGAGCTACATGGCGACGCTCGATGAGCGCGACTCGACGCGTGGGCGCGCCAACGTGTTCCGGCAGCTGCTGCTCGAGGGTCCCGACCAGGCGATGGGCAGCCACGTGCTGTACGAGGCGATGGACCTGTGCTTGTCGTGCAAGGGGTGCAAGCGCGAGTGCCCCGCCAACGTGGACCTCGCGCGGCTCAAAGCCGAGTTTCAGCAGCACTACTGGGACGAGCACGGAACGCCGCTGTCGACGCTGTTCTTCGGGCACTACGCGGCCCTCAGCAAACTGGCGATGATCGCGCCCGCGCTGGCGAACTTCTTCATGACGTTTGCGCTGACGCGCTGGCTCATCGGCCGCGTGTTGGGCCTCGCGCCGCAGCGCGCGATGCCAGCGTATGCCACGGTGCCGTTCCGGAAGTGGTTCCGGACCCATCCGCGCGCGCAGAGCGACAAGACGGTGTGGTTGTACGTCGATCCGTTCACGGAGTTCACGGAACCCGAGCTCGGCAAGGCCGCGGTCGAAGTGCTCGAGGCGTGTGGCTTTGCGGTCGAGCTCTTTGGGGTCGAGGACGATGGCCGAACGCAACTATCGAAAGGGCTCGTCCGAAGCGCACAGGCCCTGGTCAATCGCTCCCTCGCCGCGGTTGCCGCGGATCTGGCAGCGCACCCGGACCGCGTCGTCGTGGGGCTCGAACCCTCGGCGCTGCTGACGTTT
>JBFIHF010000066.1:0-21930 GCA_041601915.1 Bradymonadaceae bacterium | reverse complement strand
TGCTGCCGGACCACTTCGGTCGCGGACCCGCCGAGCTCGGCCTCGAGGCGCACGCGCCCCTGGTCGTCGCGGAAGGTCGAGACGAAGCGCACCGCGCCGCCGTCCGTCGCCGAAAGCGTACGCTCCATCGACTTCGGAAGGTTGACGCCGTCGAGGACCATCACCGCGCGCCCATCGGCACCGGCAAGCGTCTCGAACGTGCCCGGACGATCGAGCTCCACGACGATGCGCGAGCGCCCGTCCGCAGACTCCAATCGGATGCCTCGCACTTCATTGTTGTTCACCGGCACGGCGCGAACGGCGGGTGCTCCGCTGTTTCGCGCGCGGGCCAGCTCCTGCTCGATGCTGGCGAGGCGCTGCTCCTGGGCCTTCAGCCCGGCCTCTCGCGCGTCTTGCTGCACGCGCACATCGGCCTGCGCGGCCAGTTGACGCTCGTCGGCCCGGCGGGCCTCTTCCAGCGCCGAGGCGCGCTTCTTCTCTTTCTCGACCGCCGCGGTCAGCGCGGCAATGCGGGCGTCATTCGCCGACTTCGCATCACTGCGCGCACCTTGAATCTCGCGCTCGAGGCGCGCGATTTCAGCGTCTTTGCTCTGCACGACGCTCTTCAGCTTCGCGACGGAACTATCCGCGGTGCGAGCCTGAATGCGGGCCTCGTCGAGTTCGGTCTGCCGAACCTTCAGCGAGCTCGACAACTGGTCACGCTCGGTCTCCAACGACGCCAGCGCCGTCTTCGATTTGGCATCGGACCCCGAGGTCGCGCGAAGCGCCTTGATCTGGCGCTCCAACTCGGCCTGTCGTTTCTGAGCTCCCGCGAGTTCGCGCGACTTCTCGTCCACGCTGGACTGCGAGCCTCGCGCCGCCTGCTCGGCACGCGCGAGATTGCCCTGGGTGGAACCAAGGCGCTGCTCGAGCTCCTTGACGCGCGCCTGAGCGGCGCGCTGTTCCTTCTCTTTGAGACTCGCCAACGCCAGCGCTTGATCGCGCTCGCGCTGGGTCGTTTCGGCCCGTGCGAGCGCCGCCTCCGCTTTCTTCGCGAGTTCGGCGACCCGAACGCGTTCGGCGTCGCGCTCTGCGCGCAACGTCTCGTTCTTGGTGCGCAGCGAATCCACGGACTTCGCTTGCGACGCGAGGTCCGCTTTCAGGTCGCGGATCGCATCGCGCTGTCGATTCAGCCCCGATTGGGCTTCCCCGCGCTCCGACGCGGAGGCCGCATCGAGCCCCTTGCGCATTGCCACGAGGTCGCGCTCGGCATCGGCCAGCTGTTTCCGGGTCCGGTCGAGATCGCCTTCGGCGGTCTGGACGCGTTGTTGACTGTCCGTCAGGCGGCTCTGGTAGCTGGACTCCAACTCGCCGAGGCGAGCGCGGGTCGCGTCGAGACGTGCCCGACTCTCCTGGAGCTCCTTCTGAACCGCGGCGACGTTGCCGCTCGAGCGCTGGCGCGCGGCGCCGTCGACAAACACGACGACATCGTTGCCTTCCGTGCGCACATCGTAGTGCGCGGCCTGGTCGAAGCCGACGATCACGCGGGTGATCGACTGAACCGAGTCGGAAAACTCGAGCAAAGCAACCTGCGAAATGACGCCGTTGTTGACCTTGTCCGTTTGCGGCTCACCGGACAGCTCGCTGTTCGAGACATCGATGAGCAATCGCAACGGCGAGGTCAGCTTGTACACCGAGAACGTCGGCACCGCGGATCCTTTGATCCGGACGACGGTGCCTGCGTCTTCCTCGACGACCTGCATCGCGCTGATAGCATTGATCGCCGTCTTCTGCGCCCTTTGGCTTTGTGCCACCGCGTTCGGCGCGAAAGCTGCATTCGCACTCAAGCCGAGGCCCATGGTCAAGACGGCCAGTTTCCATCTCATAGCGTCACTCCTGTTCCTTTCGATACGAGGCTCGGCCTCGACCCGTGGGTACGGGGATGGATCGTGTCTGACCCGTAAATACACATCATCGTTTCGGCGGGGCGATCCCCTGAAAGCGCGGATCGACCTGCCGTTTCTGTTCCTCGGGCGGCGCTTTGCCGTCCTGACCCACTGCGCTCGCACCGAGCGCCATCTTGCGATAGCGCTCCTCGAGCGCCTTGCGGCCCTCTTCGGTCTCTAGCAACTTCTCCAGCGCGGCGCGCTCCTCATCGGTGAGCGCCGAATCGGTGCCCACACTGAGATCGGCCTCGCGCAGCTTGATCGTCCGCAAGCGCGTTTGTCCTTCGTCCTCGCCGGTCGTCTCCGTGACTTCGACTTCGTTGTCCCGAATGTCGGAGAGCACGCCGGAATTGCGGCCGATGCGATCCCCCTCTTTGAGGACGTGTCCGAAGCCTTCGGGGTCGATGAACATCGCTTTGGGCACCGCCACTTCGCTGATGATCGCGACGAGCTCCAGTTCGCCGAGCGTGAAGCGCTCCAGCGGACCTAGACGCTCCTCTTGGCCTTCGTCCGCGACCGCGGCCGGTTTGACGACATCGAGATCCGGTTGGAACGGGTTCCGCCGGGTGTTGTTCGGGTAGTCGGGCCGTTGATACTCCTCGCCGGCCACTTTGGCGACGGGCGTCGGATCGGGCGCTGCGGCGGGCTTTGCGGGCTCCGCCGGCTGTTCGACGGGCGGCGGCGCCGCATTGGGCGTCTCCGACAGGCCGAGCATTTCGCAGCCGCTGGCCACCAGCGCCGTCGAGACGAGAGCGGTAGCGAGCAGGGTTCGAGTGGATTGGGCGTAGCGCTTCTTCACGGCGTGCCTCCCGTGGTCAGCTCCGTATCCGTCTTGAAGCGGAAGGTCGTGGCACGCGCGGTCACTTTCAGTCCGCCGTCGGCCACAAGCCCGGTAGCGGTGCGCGCCAGGCTGATCTCGGCGACGTTCACAATTCGAGTCATACGACCGACGTAGTAGAAGAAGTTGGCGAGCTCGTCGTAGGTCCCGTTGAGCTCCATCTGCACCGGGATCTCGACGTAGAAGTCCTGCGGGACCTCGTTGTTGCGCTGGAACTTCACAATCTCGAGTCCGGCGGTCTTGGCCTGGTTGTGAATGCGCTGCAAGAGGCTCGGGATCTCGGCCCCTTTGGGCAGCTTCTCCTGAGCGATCAGCAGCTGGCGCTTGAGCTGCTCGAGTTGCGCGAGCACCTGGGTGCGATTCTTCTTGAGCGCGTCGAGGGTCTGTTTCTCGCGCTGCAGTTCGACGGCCTGGGCGCGCGCGGCGTCCGCTTGCTCGTTCAGCGGCGCCAGGAGCGCCATCTGCGCGGCGATGCCGAGCAAGAAGGCGACGACGACGAGACCGAGGATGCGTTGACCGAGCGGGTAGGCGTTGAACTTATCGACAAAATCGTTCATGACCCCTCCTCTGGAGCGAGGCCGCTCGAACGGCCGGCGTACACGATGCGGCCGTTGAGCTTGAACGTCACGGTCGGCGTGCCACCCTTGTCGCCCTTCTGTGCTTCGACGATGTCCAACTGGACCTTGTCGAAGAACTCCGCCGTCGACAGTCGCTGCAAGAACTCGGCGACGTCATCGGCGTTCACGGCCGCGCCTTCCAGCGCAAAGCTGCCGTTGTTTTCGCTCAGCTTTTGAACCCACAGCCGCCGAGGATCCCAATCCACGTTCCAGTTCTTCTGGAGTTGGGCGAAGCGATCCTCTTCGTTGCGTGGAGGGCTCATCATGGCCTGGAATTCGTCGAGGACACGGACAGGACCGGAGCGTTGCGCCTCGAGTCGATCGAGGACACCGAGCTGCTTCTCGAGCTGCAACTTCTGCGCTTCGAGCTGCTTGGCGTCTTTGACCTCTTCTTTGGCTGCGGCGACGTCCGCTTGATACTGAGCGACGCGCGCTTGCTCCCGCTCGAGGTCCGTCGTAGCGAACACCCACAGCGCGAGGATCACCAGCACCTCAAGCCCAAAGACCCCGGCAAACATGGCCAGCTGCGCCTTGCCTGCGGAGCGCTTGCGCTGCTGCCGGTACGGTAGAAGGTTGACACGGATCATCGTTCGTTGGTCCTCCGCAGTGCGAGGCCAATCGCGACAGCTGCGATCGGCGCCCACTTCTGAGCACTATCCGGTGAAAACGAGCGCTCGTCGAACGTCACGTTTCGGAACGGGTTCACGATCTCGGCCGGCACTCCGCTCGTTCGCGCAATAATGCGAACCAGGGAGGGGATCGCCGCCGTCCCACCCGAGACGACAATCTTGTCGATCTGGCTCGAGGCGGCAGTCGCGGCGTAAAAGTCCACGGAGCGTTGGATCTCAGCGGCCATGTCTTCAGCCTTTTCGCCGATGATCTTCTCCACTTCGTGCGGCAGAACCTCGTCGGAGCGCGCCCCTGGCGAACCGCCCATCTTGTATAGTTCCGCTTCATCGTAGGTGATGTTGAGCTGTTTGGAGATCTCGTCGGTGATGTCGCTGCCGCCCATCGACAGATCGCGGGTGAACATCGTGACCCCGTCGGTCACGACGTTCATCGTCACCACGCTGTTGCCGATATCCAGCAGCACGACCGTCTCACCCTGATGGAATCCGTAGTTCACTTCGTAGCAGTTCTGCAGGCAGAACGCATCGACGTCCATGATGATCGGATCGAGGCCCGCGTCTTGGGCGACGGCGGTGTAGTCGTTGATCATCTCGCGCTTGGCGGCGACGAGCACGACGTCCATCTGGCCCTGGTCGGTCCGCGGTGCGACGACCTCGTGGCCGATGTAGACGTCCTTGATGTCGAAGGGGATGTACTGCTCCGCCTCCCACTGGATCGACTCCTCGAGCTCCTCTTGGGTCATGAGCGGCAGCGTGATCTTCTTAATGATCACCGTATTGCCCGACACACTCAGGGCGGCTTCCCGGGTCCGGATCTTGTTCCGGGCCAGGATCTCCGCGATCGCATCGGTGACCACCGATGCGTTCATGAGCGCGCCATCCACGATCGTCTCGGGCGGCAGACGCTGTTGATCGAAGGCCATGACCTGCAGGCCACGCTTGGTCGTCTTGAGCGCAGCCAGCTTGACCGCGCTACTACCGATATCCAAGCCAATGCAGTTTTTTCCCTTGGCCATCCGCCAATCCTCTCATGTAGCGCGTGAAGATACCGTGGCATGTTGCCACGCGCCGTGAAAAAGTGTCAACAAACGGACTCGGCTTTCGGTCCCGTCGAATCACTTATTGCACGCGACACAGCATTTCACGAACACCGAGATCGTCAAAAAAAACCTCTCGATTCTGAGCGCTGTATGCACTATAAATCCTTTTCCTTTGCCGCGGCCCAAATTTGCGGGCCCAGATTGTGGGCTTGGGCGGTTCCGACAGGGTCGTGAACCAGCGTCACCTGTCGCACTGGGAGTGCCGAAATGCCCCTCAACGAAAAACAGATCGACGAATTCCGCCAACTCCTCACGAGCGATAAGGAGCGTCTCCTTGAAAAGGCGATGCACACGCTCAAGAACGAGATCGAACTGTCCAAGGACGACATGGCCGACGAGGCAGACCTCGCCAGCGCCCTGACCGACCAAAGTCTCAGCCTGCGCTTGCGCGGCCGAGAACGGACCCTCATCGAGAAGATCGACCTCGCCTTGCGGCGCATCGAGAACGGTGAGTTCGGCACCTGCATCGTGTGCGAGGACGACATCGAGGTGCAGCGCCTGCGCGCACGCCCGGTCACCACCATGTGCATCGCGTGCAAAGAAGAGCAGGAACGCCGCGAACGCCAGTACCTCTCCTGACCCACCGGCCCTGATGGCACAATCCGGCAAGCTGTTCTTGTACGACACCACGACGCTGGCCCAGGTCCACGCCGTGGAACAGGACGGGCTCGACGTCTTCTTCCCCCCACCGATCGGGTGGACGGAGGTGCTCGACTGTCGGATCGCCCCCTATGATGGGCGCCCCATCGAGGTGAACTGCGAGTACGCCACGCACGTGCGCAAGTCGTACATCCTCGTCACCGAGGCCCAGGTCACGGCGTCGACCCCTCCCAAAGACGCGTCGCCGGACTGAGCGACGCCTCGACGCCCGATTTGCCAGCGTTGGGGTTTCCCCCTACGCTGCATCTGTGGACATGACGTCCCTGTTTTTCCCTGCGCACCCACGGACGGGTGGTGAACCAACTCTCATATCTGATGGTGGCGGCGTCGATCGTCGTCATGTCCTGTTCGTCCGCCGACGATCCGACGAGAACGCCGGAGTCGGTGGCTTGGCCCGCGCGCGCCTTCGTCGAGCAATTGATTCCGCGATTCGATGAACTCGCGCGGCAGCGCGTCGAGTCCATCACCGTGGCCGACGCCTTGCGGACCCGCCTTCAACGCGAGGCCGAGCGCCCGTGGGGAGCGCGGCTCGACGGCGGACTCAAGTACGCCGATCTCCTCCTCGCGATCTACGAATCGCAAGAATGGACGCTGGCCTTCTCACGGCCCGACGGATCCACCGCCCGTGCTCTCGGGATCATCGAGCGTCTCGCACACGCCCCCGCGGATGCGCTCGACCCCGCGCTGTACCATCTGTCCACGATCGCGAAGCTGCAGAGCGAACTGGGCGGCATTCAGCTTCCGCCGACACCGTCCTTTGCACTCGACGCCGCCGAAGCCGAAGATCTCGTGACATGGCTCGAAGCGGAGAACGCGAGTTTGCACGACCCGGCCACCCGGCGCCGCGTCGTCGACGCCGCCCTCGGGCTGCGCGGTGCTCCCCTCGCCCCGCGACTCGCGGCGCTGGCTGGGGCGTATCGGCACCGCGCGACGGCGTCCAACACCGCGATCGCGGAGCTGGAGGTGCGCACCGCCGACGCGGCGTTGCGCTACGCCCGGGATCTCCGCCACTTCAACTACAAGCGGCTGTCATGGCCAGAACTGGAGCAGCGTGGCGGGGGCAAGCGCGTCATTTACGAGCGCCTCGACGCGACGTTACGCGAACTGTTCGAGGCCCCCGACGCCGCATCGGCGAGCGACATCTTGGTCGCCCTGCGCCCGGAGCTCGAGCAGTACGACCGGCTCGTCGATGCACTCGCGCGCTATCGAGCGATGTCGGACTGGCCGGTCGTGCCGCCCGGAATCGGTGCGGAGTACGACGCCGCACTCGCGCCACGACTCGCCGCCGAGGGATACGCGCAGCCGGCGCTCGCCGAAGCGATCGCGGCGTATCAGCGGACCCACCAGTTTGAGCCCGGCGTTCCGACGGCCGGGTTCTGGCGCAGCCTCAATATCGCCCGCCCGCAGCGGATCGCCCAGATCGAGCTGACGCTCCAACGCTATCGCGAGTCGTATTATCGCGGCGAACGCGACTTCGTGTTCGTGAACATCCCCGACTTCCACGCCGAAGTGTTTCGAAACGGGGAGCGGCGCATGCGGATCCCCGTCGTGGTGGGCAACGCCGAGCGCGTCTGTGACGCCCAGACTCAACAATGGCGCTACCCCAATGCGACGCCGGTCCAGTGGGCGCCCCTCGAACACCTGATGCTCAATCCGTGGTGGAATGTCCCCTCCCGGCTGTTCGCCGAAGAGATCGCGCCTCGGGCCCATGATGCGGCGTGGCTGGCTCAGAAAGGGTACGAGCTGTACGAGGACCGCGGCGCGACGCACGCGCGACAACGCCCCGGACCGAACAACGCGCTCGGCCTCGTGAAGTTCATTTTCCCCAATGAACACAGCACCTACATGCACGACACGCCGAGCAAGCAGTACTTTGCGCGCCCCGTTCGAGCGTTCAGCCATGGGTGCGTCCGCGTACAGGATCCGCTCGCGCTGGCCGAGCACTTCATGACCGAGTACGACCTGGGCGGCCGCGCGCGCCTCGATCGAATCATCGAGCTCGGCAGCACCATCCGGATCGACATCCCCGGCGCGATCCCCGTTTTTTTCGAGTACTACACCGTGCGCGTCGACGATGACGGGGCGGTCTGGTTTCTGGCGGACCCCTATCGGCTCGACGAAACGCGGCTTTCCGCAGACGGCGAGCCCCAGTCTTGCGCGCCGCGGGCGCTCCCCGAGCCGGTTCCGACATGGGGCGACGCGACCCCGGAACCCGCGAACGCCGATGATCAGGGGCCGTGAGGCACATCGAACTCCCTGCGACGCGCGGATGCCCGCGGAACAGCCGCCCGTCGCTGCCGAGCGCATTCCGGCGTGCCTCGCGAGTTGTCAATCTGCGGGCGAGCCAGTAGGATACGGCAGTCGTTCCGCCCCCTGAAAGTCGCTCAAAGACCTTGCATGTTCCGCATCAAGACCGACATCCGCCAATACAAGTGCGAGACGAAGGATAAGGTCGAGAAGCTGATCCGGAATTGGGTGATCCGCCCGAACGACCTCATCTACGACGCTGACGGCAAAGATTGGGCGCCCATTGGCGCCCATCCGTCGTTCGTCGACCTGTTCGGCATGCTCGACGAACAAGAGAAGAACACCCCCGATACCGTGGTGACGGTGTCGCCGTACACGGACCGCGAAGAGGCACACGACGAGCCCGGAAACGGCGTCGCCGACGCCTCACCCGAGGAGATCGAGGAGGTGACGCGCCTCGTGGGCCGGCCCACGGTTGCCGATTCCGAGGCCGAGGACGGCCGCACCACCGATGTCTTCGATCAAGAGGAGATTGCGGACTCGCTGTCCGCCACGAAGGTCCCCAAGCCGACGGCGCCCGACGGTGTCGAGCCCATCAGGAACGACGGCGAAGTCACGATGATGACCGAGCGCACGTTCGACATGCTCAAGACCACCGATGAGGATGAGGCGCGCGCGCAGCGGGAGCGCGATGACGCCGCCAAGCCCGGTGACCCCACGCACGTGGAGAGCAGCGACGTCGACGACGATGAGGTCCACGACGCGCTGGAGCCGATCGATGACTCCGACGTCGACGTCGACGACGACGATGACGCCGACGAGGAGCGCGGCGACGACGCCGAGGAGCCCGCGGACCAGACCGTGCTCGACGCCGGCGACGATGAGGCCGACGACGCCGACGAAGAGATCACCGGCGTTCGAGAGCGAAAAAACGCCGAATCCGCAGAACCGGCGACCCCCGACGACGACGACGAACCCGCCCTGCCCAAGCCCGCGATCGCCAAGGTGCTCGAGAGCGGTCCGAAGCTCGGCCGCCATGATCTGCCCGAAGAACTATTCGCCACGAACGAGATTTCGTCGCCGGAAGTTCAAGAGCAAATGAAGCGCCTGGACGAACTCGCGGAGCTCGCCGAGCCGTCCGAACCCACCAAGTCCGAACCCGCGCCCACGAAACCCGCCGGGGATGCGTGGCCGGAACGGCTCGACGAAGACAGCGGTGTCGACGAAGCCTGGGACGTCGTCGCCGATGATCTGCGCACCACCGAAGACGTCGGCCTCGATACCGCGTCGCCGGATGCGGCAACCGAGGAAGTGGAGCGCGACAACTTCGACGACGACGACGAGTGGGAGGAGGACACCAGCGAGCCCGAACTCGCGGCCGCGGCCTCGGAGTTCGTATCCGATGGCTACAAGATCCCGCTGCCGTTCCCGGTCCGCCCCACCGCCGACGACATCCGTCTCGGGATGCCGCAGGGTCGCGTCAGCAACGCGGTCAAGGATCGCAACTTCCCGGCACCGGAACCCAAGAAACTGAACGAGATTCATCGACGGGTGTTCGACCTTTCGCCCCCCGTGCCTCGCGATCGTACCTGGGTCATCGCGGCGGTGTTCGTCGTCATCTTGGTCATCTGTGTCACGATTGTCGCGAGCTGCTGATTTTTCGGCGCAGCGCGCTATACTGTGCGTGGGTGCAGGATCAGCGGCATGAACCGCGAGGCGAGTATGCAGACAGAGTGGCAAGGTCACACGATCACGGTGAAGGGGAACTGGACCGCACGCTGGCTCTATCTGGCGCCGGACTACGAACTGCTGATCGACGATCAGCGGGTCGATCGAACCGGCGGACCGCGACTGCACCCCAAGCTCGAGGCCGTCGTCGAAGATGAGGGCGGCGAGCTCCATCACATCGAGGCCGACATCCTGTCCGTCATCGGCTGGCGCCCCAGTTGCGAGCTGACCGTCGAAGGCGAAGTCCTGCAGAGCGGCAATCTTCAGGTGGAGAACTTCCTCAATCCGTTTCTGATGATCTTCATCGCCGCGGCGACCGTCGTGATGATGTGGGTCGGTCCCGAAGTGCTGCGACAATACTTCTGAGACGCTTCAGAGCTTCCGCACACCTTCACGCGACGCCTGCCCAACGAGGCATCGACGAGTGCTGCATCGTCACTCCGGCACGATGCGTGGGACGCATTACGCTCATGTCGATCCTCGTGCTGGGTGGCTGTCAGCCGGCACAAGACCTTCTCGACCCCGCCGAACTCGAGGCGCAGCTGCGCAGTGAGCCCGATCGTGGGGCGAAAGTGGGCGCGCTCATCGGGGTCGCGGTCGTCAACCATGCCGCGCGTGCGGCGGCCGCGTTGGGCCGCGCGCCGGACCCACGATGTACGCTTCGCGTCGATCCCGGACAGCGTTGGGTCGGCGAGCTCACGCTCGAGCGGCGACGCGGTCAATCGCTGGTGTCATCGTGGACCGAGACCCGAACGCTCGATCGTAGCGGCGATGCGGTCGCGATGCGGCTCGCCGCGACATACCAAACCGAAATCGGTGGGCGCGGCACCCAGGACACGGAGTGGCGGATCGTCGCGAATGACGCGTTCATCTCGTCTCCGGGCCGAGACGGCGACCTCTGGATCCGCCGCGAGGCCGAAGAGGCCGAACGCGAGCGGGTGTTGAGCCTCGGCGAGGGCATGCTGCAAGTGTTGGTCGACTCCGTCGACGGCTGGCAGGCCACGACCCTGGGCTGGACCGCGGGTGAGGGCAAACTCCGCTGCGCCCACCGCACCGAGGGTCTCGCTTTCGTCGATCGGTTCGTGGCCGGCGCGAAGACTCGCAGCGCCGACCTCAAGGTGACGACCGACAGGGGCCGACAGCTCGACGCGGCGTGGACGTTGTCCGACGGTTCCGTGCTGCAGGCCCGCTTCGAAGATCGCGTGGTGCCGTTTGAGGGTCCCATCGAGGCGCCGCCCCTCGATCGAATCGTGCCGACCGCGCCGGACCGCTCGCTCGCCCGCGCACAGGAGCTGCTGACAAAACTGGCGGCGGCAGGTCTCGCCGACGTAGCATCGAGGGGACTGAAAGAGAGTGCACCGTGACGACTCCACAACGACTCGACATCATGCCGACGGTCAAACACGTCGTCGTGAAGATCGGCAGTGCCGTGCTGCTACAAGACTCGCGCACCGTAGACCGCGTGACGTTCGTCGGACTGGTTGCCGACATCAACGCCCTCATCGACGCGGGGACTCGCGTGACGGTGGTCTCGTCCGGCGCGGTGGCGCTGGGGCGCCAGCGACTGCCGGCGGAAACACCCGGAACCGTCGAACTGCCCCGCCTACAGGCGCTGGCGGCGCTGGGCCAGTCGCGCCTCATCCAAATGTACGACCGCGAGTTTGCCGAATATGGTCGCCAGGTCGCCCAGATCCTCATCGGTCGAACAGACGTCGATCAGCGCACGAGCTTCCTCAACGCGCGGCTCACGTTCGACGCGGTCCATCGACTCGGTGCCGTGGCGGTCGTGAACGAGAACGACAGCGTGGCGACCGAGGAGCTGCGGTTCGGCGACAACGATGAGCTCGCCGCCGCGACGTGCGGCCTCGTCCGCGCCGACCTCCTGATCATCCTCTCCGATATCGCCGGTGTGCTGCAGCGAGAGGGCGACCGGCTCACGGACCGCATTTCGCAGATCTCCGTCGACGATCCGCAGCTCGACGCCGTCGCGGGGCCCTCGGTGTCGGGGTTTGGCCGGGGTGGCATGGTCTCCAAGATCAGCGCCGCGCGCATGGCCGGTCGCTTCGGGGCCTCCACGATCATCGCTCCGGGCAAGGAGCCCGGCGTCCTGCGCCGCGCGATGGCCGGGGAAGACGTCGGCACCCTCGTCACGCCATCCCATGGCCATCTTCAAGGTCGCAAGGTCTGGCTGGGGGCCGGCGCGATGCCCGTGGGGCGGCTGATCTGCGACGATGGCGCGTGTCGCGCCGTACGAGAGCGCGGGGCGAGTCTACTGCCGTCGGGGATCGTCGCCGTGGAAGGCGATTTCAGCGAAGGCGCCGTCGTGGAGCTCCTCGACGGTCAGCGGGCGGCGTTCGCCCGTGGCATGGCGACGTACTCGGCGTCGGACATGCGCCGAATCGCGGGCCACAACAGCGACGCCATCGCCGACTTGCTGGGGTTCAAGGTGCTCGACTCCGCCGTCCACCGCGACAACATGCTGCTGCTGTAACGACAAACGGCGTCCCGAAGGACGCCGTCTGGTCAACCAGCGCGAGGGCGCTTTCTGTTACGAGCAGCCGCTCGTGGAACCGCAGTTCGAGCACTTGTAGCACGCGCCCGACCGAACCATGATCGAGCCGCAACCGCTGCACGGCGGCGCGTCGGCTTGCAGGGTGAAGACGCTCGCACGAGCCTGATAGACGACCGCGCCGTCTTTAGCTTTGGCGAACGTGTTGGGGTCCGATTCCTCAGCCAATGACGACGGCTCCTCGGCGGTGTTCGTCTGCCCGCCGAAGTTGATGCGAATCTTCGAATCCGTCGGAGTATCCGCCGGTGCTTCCCCCGGTCGCCACGACGAGGTGTCCCGGCTCAGGTAGAGGTCCTGCGTCTCCGGATCGAGGAACCGGTCCGCCAACCATCGCGCGATGTAGTCGGTGACGGATTTCGCCATCGGGATGCGCTTGTTGTTCGTGAACCCGGACGGCTCGAACCGGGTGTGCGCGAACTTGTCCACGATCACGTCGAGCGGCACCCCGTACTGCAGGCACATCGAGATCGCGGTGGCGAAGGCGTCCATCAGACCGCTGACGACGGACCCTTCTTTGGACATCGTGATGAAGATCTCACCCGGCGAGCCATCGTCGTACATGCCGACCGTGATGTAGCCCTCGTGTCCGGCGATCGAGAACTTGTGGGTCACCGACGGACGCTCGTCGGGCAGGCGGCGCCGGAGCACGAAGCCGTTCTGCTTGGCGAAGTCCGAGATCTCCTCGGGCGTCGACGGAAACGCTCCCAGCTCGGTGAGCGCGTCGAGGTTGTCGTCGCCGTCCAGCGAGGTGGACAGCGGTTGGGTGCGCTTGCAGCCATCGCGGTAGATCGCGATCGCCTTGAGCCCCAGCTTCCATGCCTGCGTGTAGGTGTCCAGGATCTCCTCGACCGTCGCCGTCGGCGGCATGTTGACCGTCTTCGAGATCGCGCCGGACAGGAACGGCTGAGCTGCCGCCATCATACGCACGTGCCCCATCGGCGCGATGCTGCGCGTCCCGTTCGCGGGCGTGAAGGCGCAGTCGAAGACGGGGAGGTGCTCATCCTTGAGGTGCGGAGCGCCCTCGATGGTGTCCTGCGCCATCAGATAGTCGACGATCTCCTTGCGCTCCGCGTCGGTGTACCCCAGACGCGACAGGGCTTCGGGGACCGTCTGGTTCACGATCTTGAAGTACCCACCGCCGACGAGTTTCTTGTACTTGATCAACGCGATGTCCGGCTCGATGCCGGTCGTGTCGCAGTCCATCATGAAGCCGATCGTCCCCGTCGGCGCGAGCACCGTGACCTGGCTGTTCCGGAAACCGGCGATTTTACCGATCGCGTACGCCTCGTCCCAGACTTCACGGGCTGCGGTGTAGATCGGGTGCGACGAAAACTCGGGCAGTTCGGCGGCGATCGCCTCGACGGCCGCACCGTGCATCTGAACGACGTTGAGCATCGGCTTCTCGTTGATCGCGTAGCCGGAGAACGGCCCCGTCGTCTCGGAGATGCGGGCCGATTGCGCGTACGCTTCTCCGCACATCAACGCCGTGATCGCGCCGGCCTGCGCCCGACCTTCCACGGAGTCGTACGGAAGTCCGCGCGCCATCAACAGCGCGCCGAGGTTCGCGTATCCCAGACCCAGCGGGCGGAACGCGTGGCTGTTCTTTTCGATCGCGGGCGTCGGGTACCCGGCGCTCTCCACGAGGATCTCCTGCGCCGTGATCGTCAGTTGGACGGCGCGCTTGAACGACTCGATGTCGAACTCGCCGTCCTCGAACCGATAGGTCATCAGGTTCAGGCTCGCCAGGTTGCAGGCCGAGTCGTCGAGGAACATGTACTCCGAGCACGGGTTCGAGGCGTTGATCGGGGCGGTGTTCGGGCAGGTGTGCCAGTCGTTGATCGTGGTGTCGAACTGGATCCCCGGATCGCCGCAAATCCACGCGGCTTCCGCGATCTGGCGCATCAGATCCGCCGCATCGAAGGTCTCCATCACGGCGCCGTCGCGGACCGCTTTGGTGCTCCACGTGCCGCCCGTTTGCGCCGCGGTCATGAACTCGTCGGTGACGCGCACGGAGTGGTTGGCGTTCTGGAAGAACACCGAGTCGTAGGCGCCCCCGGGGACGTTGAAGCCGCCGTTGTAGCCGGCGTCGATCAGACACCACGCCTTCTTCTCTTCATCAGACTTGCTGTTCACGAAGTCCACGATGTCGGGATGGCCGACGTCGAGGATCACCATCTTCGCCGCGCGGCGAGTCTTGCCCCCCGATTTGATCACGCCGGCGAAGGCGTCGTAGCCCTTCATGAAGCTGACCGGGCCGCTGGCCGTCCCACCGCCCGCGAGATGCTCGCGGCTGGAGCGGATCTTGGACAGGTTCGACCCGGTGCCGCTGCCGAACTTGAACAGCATCCCTTCGGTCTTGGCGAGCGTCAGAATCGACTCCATCGTGTCGTCGACGGAGTTGATGAAACACGCCGATGCTTGGGGACGCTTTTCGACGCCGACGTTGAACCACACCGGGCTGTTGAAGGCCATGCGCTGGTTCACGAGCAGGGACTTCAGCTCGTTCCGGAAGACCTCGCCGTCCTCTTTGGTGGCGAAGTAGCCCTTCTCCTGACCCCAACCCGCGATCGTGTCGGCGACCCGGTCGATCAACTGCCGCACGCTCGTCTCGCGCTGCGGGGTGCCGAGCTGGCCGCGGAAATACTTCGAGATCACGACGTTCGTCGCGGTGGGCGACCACTTCGCAGGCACATCGACGTCGCACTGCTCGAACACCGTTTCACCTTTGGCGTTCGTGATACTCGCGGTGCGGCTCTCCCACTGCAGTTCGTCGTACGGGTGAACGCCGGCTTGGGTGAAGTAGCGCTCGAATGTCAGTCCGCGCCCCGTCCCCTCAAACTTGCGGGTGCGGATTTTTCCCTGGCCCGTCGCTTCTGCAATCGTCGAATCGATAGTGGTCGTCATCGTGTGCCCCTTGGACCATTCGTGGTCCTTCTGCCGCAACTCCGTCCAAGAGCTACGTCGGTTGGTTTAGTGGTTTCTGGTTCGGTTGCTGTGTGCTGATCTCTCGCTACATCCTGCTTCCTCCCGACCGTGTAACGCACAGATCCGCCGGTGCGGACATGATCTGACGAACACGACCGCCGTCGCTGTGCCATCTCGGTAAGTTGTTGATTTCCGCCCGACAAGCGGACAAGGGCTCCCGTGACGTCCCCCAGGACCGTCGAACCATTTTGTCCATCTCTCAGCCGGATTGTCAGAATACGTTTGGCCCTTGGAGTGTCAAGGACCGAAACACTACATGTTGTGGTGCCCATGTGCGCCTCCCACTACATCTTGGAGGAGGCGTGGGAACAGTCAAAAATTTCCGTACGTTGTTCGACCGCCCTGAAAGCTGATTCGAGAGAATTTCTTGACGTGAAGCGCGATCCGACGTGGCGCAGAGGCGCATTCCACCGTCGCAACTTTTTTTCCGGCGCGCTTTCAACGACTTACAGAGCCGGCGCTCACGCGCGACTCGGCATGACCGCACCACGTATGGTAATGCTGGGTTCGCGAGTTTTTTGCCCACGGAACGATTTTGCGTCGAATTGTTATCATCGGGTCCGGCTTTGCCGGAATGCACGTCGCGCAGGATCTCGCCAATGAGGTCTCCAGCCGTCGCGGACTCCAGGTCACGATGGTCACCGACCAGTCCCACTTCCTGTTCACGCCGCTATGGACCGGGGTTGCGGGCGGTACCTCTCGGCTGACACAGGTCGCGATGCCCGTCCGGTCCTTGCTCGACGACGACGTGCGGGTCGAGCTCGCCGAGGTGCAGCACATCGATCTTGCAGCCCGGCGCGTCCACGCCGGCCGGCTCACCGTGGACTACGACTTCCTCGTCCTCGCGACGGGAGCGACGACCAACTGGGGCGCCCACGCCGAGTTCGAGGCGCATGCCCTGCCCTGCCGCACCGGCCGAGACGCCGTCGACGCGTATGACGCCGTCGATCGCGCGTTCGAGCGTGCCGCTCAGATCACCGATCCGGCGGAGCGCCGCCGCGCGCTGACGTTCGTGATCGTGGGCGCCGGCGCGACGGGCGTCGAATTGATCGCGCGCATCGCTTCCCGCTTCGAGGCCCAGCGCGGACGCGAGCTCGACGCGGCGCTCGTCAGCCAATCGCGACTCGTGCTCATCGAGCGCCGCGACCGCGTTCTACCCGACCTCGACGAAGCGATGAGCGATCACGCACGCGAGCATCTGCGCGGCGCGGGGATCGAGGTGCGGCTCGGCGAGGCGGTCGTCGCGTGCACCGCCGAGCGCGTGGAGCTGTCCACCCAGGACGCGATCGGGTGCGGCACCATCTTCTGGTGTGGCGGCGTTCGCTCCCCCGCCTGGTTGACCGACGTCGGTTTCGAAACCGAGGCCAGCGGCCGGATCGTCGTGCATCGAACCCTCCAGGCCGTCGGCCAGCACGGTGTCTATATCGCGGGCGACCTCGCCTCCACCGGCGAGCATGTCCCGCTGAACGCGGACGCCGCGACCCAGCAAGCGCGGACCGTGGCCCGGAACATCATCGCGGATCTGTCCGGGCGCTCACGCAAGGATTGGACGTACGAACCCTCGGGCACGTTCATCACTCTCGGACGCTCCAACGCCGTCGCAAGCTATCGAGGGATGATTCTGGTAGGTCGGACCGCCCAAGCGCTTTCGGCGGCCATGACGGCCCGTCTGCTCCCGCAGGGAGTGCGGGGTCTCACGCTGGTGCCGGACCTGTTTGCGGGAGCGTTCGCCGCGCGTTCGAGCGCGGCAACGCAGGGCCTGCTCACCGAGTAAGCGAGTCCTACTCCGCCGGAGGCGCGTCGGGCTTCGGCTCGTCCTTCACTTCGGGCTTCGGCTCCGGCTTGGGCTCCGGCTTCACCTCTGGCTTCACTTCCGGCTTGGGCTCCGGCTTCACCTCCGGTTCGGGCTTCGGCTCCGGCTTCACCTCCGGCTCGGGCTTGGGCTCCGGCTTGGGCTCCGGCTTCACCTCGGGCTTGGGCTCTTCCTTCGGCTTCTCTTCGACCTTGGCGCCGCCGCCCTGGAGCTTGAGCAGCTCCTGCTGGAGCAGCAGGTTGGGGTCTTCGTCGTTGGGATCCGGCTTCGGCTTCGGCTTGGGCCGCGGGTCCGGTTTGGGCCGCCGGTCCGGTTTGGGCTTCGGCTTCGGCTTTTCGGCGATCGCCGCGGTGTCGGCGTCGGCGCTGGCGTCGGGCGACGACGCCGCGTCGGGTACGGCTGCGGCTCCCGCGCCGGCGTCCGGCACGGTCACGGCGACGTTCACCGGGTCGACTGGCGGCGTCGGATCCACGACGACCTTCGGAGTCTCCTTGGGCGGAGTCACCTTCTCGGTGCCCCCGTAGACGAACCAGCCGACGGCGACGATACCCACGATCAGCAGAAGCCCAATGAGCAGGCCCGAGTTACCACCCTGGTTGTTTCGGTGATCGGTTCGGATCGGTTCGACGATCGGGTCCTCGTCACCGTCGCTCTCCTCGAGGGCGAGGGCATTGTGCTCCTCCGTGAGGGGCCCCAAATCGTCGAGTTCGTCCTCGATGCCGGCCGCGATCTGACTTGCGGGCTTGACCGGCTCGTCGTCGTCGTCTTCGTCGTCGACCGCCCCGGAATCGGCCGATGCAGCTGCGAGATCCTCGTCGTCGTCGTCCTCGACCGCCGAGTCGGACTGCTCTTCGAGGACATCCTCGTCGGCGTCGGAACCTTCGGAGGCCCCGCTGTCCGCGGCCGCATCCGACGGATCATCAGCTACGGCAGCCGCCGCAGCGACTTCCTCGACATCGTCGGCCACGTCCTTGGACGTATCGGCCGCCGAAGGCGCGCCCATGTCGAAGAGGGGAGTTCCATCGTGCGGACAGGAATCGACTTCGCCGTCGAAATTACGTCCGCAGGTGGTACAAAAACGCATCTCGTGCTCCTTGCGAGGGCCCGGGGGAACGACCCGCGCTGGTCAGATCGACCGCGACAACGTGGCGGCAACCTTAACCCAGAACCCGCCGTGCGACAACACGAGGGCCCGGACCTGGGTCCGCTGGCACTACCACAAAAAAAGGGCGAATCGCGATGCCGCGATTCGCCCGGAACTCAACCCATCAGCAGCGGGTCACTTCGCGACGTAGTTCACGCGGAAGCCCTGCTTGTTGATCGTGCCCTGGATCGCGCCCTGGACCTGACCGGACTTGTACCGACCACTCATGCGGCCGTTGTTCGGTCCCCGGTTGCCCGTGGCGGTGATCTGGCCGTCTTTGGCGATGTTTCCGTTCATCGGAATCGAGAAGGCCTTGCCTTCGCGCTTGCCTTGGAACGAACCCACGACCTTGCCGTCGTCGTTGATCTTGAGGCGCAGATTCGCGCCTTCCAGATTGCCACCTTTGACGCTGGGGTCCGTGAATGCACCGGACTTCCACTGGTTCGCCGGCTTCTTCGGCTTGTCTTTGGCGACCTCTTTGCCGGTCGTTCCCGCGGTCGTGCCCGCAGCGGCGGCGCCCGCTTCAAAGCTCGCCGCAAGCTCCGGGGTGCACTCCGCCATCTTCGCGGTCAGTGCGGCGGCGACTTCCGGCTTGCCGGCCATCGCCGTTTGAGCTTTGCCGAACGACTCTTCGTCAAAGCCGTACCGGGCGTAGATCTCGTCGATGATCGCCTTTTGCTTCTCGGTGTCCGCGATCTTCGCGGTGACACACGACTTCTCGAAGAGCGCCTTGTGGTAGTTTTCTTCGTTGACCGGCTCCACTTGCGCAGCCGTTTGGGCGGCGGTCGCAGGCGCCGCAACCGTTTGCGGCTTCGCGGTGGTCTGAGTTGCCGTCGCCGGAGTCGTTTCCGGGTCTTTCTTCGGGCAACCGGTCAGAAGACTACCGGCAACCAGCCCGATGCAGAGGAGTTCGAGCGTGCGCTTCATGGGTTCTCCTTCACCAAAATGAACTTACCGAGGACATCGTCCTCTCGTTGGGCCCGTCGCAATGCGGCTGGGCGGAATCGCTACAGTTAGCTAATAGATGCCGCGGATGTTACGGCGCACGTTTCGGTTTTGTCAACGAACCCGACGCGTCGCAACATCTCAGGTCTCAAGCTCGTCGGTTTTACTCCGTCCGCTCAGGGTGTCAACCTAATTGGGCTCGTCGGGCAACGAGCGCTCCGTGGATTGGCGGCTCACGGGAATCCGGTAGGACTCGCTGAGCCAGTTGCTGAGGTCCAGCAGGCGACACCGTTCGGAGCAGAACGGGAAGTCCTCGTTCGCAGAGCGGGCCGCGATCGGGACGCGACATGCCGCGCACTTGAGAACCTTCTCGTCATCGTTCATTGGATCTCCGGGGGCAGTGAGCGCCGCAGGGTCACGTCGACGACGCTCTCGAGGTCGCGACCGACGGACACGTTTCGAATCCAACGATCGTAGCCGTCACAGGTCACTTCGACAAAGTGACGCCCTTCGCGCGCTTTGACGGGCTTCTTCATCGGGACGAGTCCCTTGAAAAGTTCTTTGGTCTCGTCGCTCGGACCCTCGAAGATCCGCACCTGCGCCCCCTCGGTGTCGACGTTGACGACAATCGTGCCAAAGAACGTCATCTTCTTGAGCGTGCGCGTCACGGAGACCGGCTCGGCTTTGACCTCGATCGTCTCCAGTTCGGGATGGTGATCGGCGGCCTGGAACGTCACCTCGTAGCTGCCCGGCGGTACGCGCAACGGCCCAAACGTCCCGCCCGGCGCCGCGAGCACACCGTCGATGAGGATCTCGCCGGCGTGCGACGGCTCGACTTTCAGCTCCAAGGTCGGCCATTTCTCGACCGGGCAGCCCTTCATCGCCGCATTCGCCTCCGCGCGCGCCTCGGGCGACGCGACCATCGAGGCGTACAACTGGAACATCAGGACCGCGGCGCGGCAGTTGCCGCGCGCTTTCTGAACTTCGGCGAGATTGAAGTACGCCAACTCGTGATTGCGACCGTCGAGGCGGATCGCCTTCTGGTAGTACGGCACCGCGTCGGCGTAGCGCCCCCTGCTCGCCAGCTCGTTGGCACGCGTTGCGGCGTCGAGCGCCGCGACCGTCGGATCGGGACCCGCAGCCGGTTCGTCCTGCGCCCATCCCGGGAGCGCCCAGAGAAGCACCAAAATCGTGATCCATGCTCTCATCTCACCCTCCACTCGCGTCGGTGAAGTCGACCAGCACCCCACCGAATCGCCCCCGCCAGAACGACCAATCGTGTCGACCGTTCGGCTCCAGCGTGTAATCAAAGTTGCATCCGAGCTCCGCCAGCGTCTCCCGCATGACGTGCGTCACCTCAAAGTTGTCATCGGGTGAGCCGCTGTCCAGGTAGTAGACCACATTTTGGCAGCCGCGGGCCCGAATCTCATCGATCAGAAAGTTGTCGCCCCAGAAGAAACTGGCCGACATTCCCGCGGTGTACCCAAACACGTCGGGACGCTGCATTGCACCCCAATACGAGATCAAACCGCCGAGGCTCGCGCCGAAGAGTCCGCGCGCGCGACGGTCGGGACGCGTCCGGAACAGCTGATCCGTGAGCGGCACGAGCGTCGCGGCCAGAAACTCGATGTAATCGTCGCCCCGCGACCCCGCGGTCCCCATCGTGTACTCGGTGAGTCGTACGTTCTGCGACGGCAGCGCCACGAAGACCAGAATCGTCCCCTGCGCCGCACCGCTCGCCGCCATCTGGTCCGCGACGAGGTGCATCTGGCTGCGCACGATGCTCTCATTGCCATCGTGGATGTACAGCGCGGCAAAATCGTCGCTCGTCGCGTCATAGGACGCCGGCAGGTGAACATAGACGTCACGCTGATTGGACAGCTGCGGACTGTCGACCTGCGGCAACCACACGGTCCTCGCCCCCTGCGGCGCCAGCACGGAGTTGAACGCTCCCACGGTCCCCGGATCGAAACCGTCCCACGTGATATGGCGATTGGAGAAGTCCGTGACCCAGGCGTCCCCGTCGGGATAGTGAATCTTGTACTGCTGCGGCCCGGGCGGCACCTCGATGAAGCGCGCCCACATCCCCGGGGTCACCCGATGCAGTTCGGCGTTGGGGTCGGCGGCGAAGTCGTTCCACGTCCCCCGGATTTGCGGAGCCGGTGCCCCGTCGGGCGCGGGCGCGAGGAACAGCACGCCGCGCTCCGTCACGATCGGACCACCGTGATCGCGGACCGCGCCCATCAGTTCCGCGGTGGCGTACTGCGCATCGGAGGCGCTCAGCACCGCCTCGAAACGCTCGTGAAACCACGCTCCGGCATCGGACGCGGAGTCGGTGGAGTCGATCGCGACCACACGCTCGGCGGTTTCATCACGCGCCGAAACACTCCACCCACCCGGGACCTGGCGTGTCTCGATCGTCACCGTGGCGCCAGCGGGCATGAAGAACGGCTGCGCGGCGATGTCTCCGGACAACGGGACGAGTCGGTCGGCGGTCGTCGTCGACACGTCGATGACGACGTCGGAGTCGACGGTGACGCGCAGCGCATGCGCCCCGGGTCCGATCTGGAGTTCGGCGAGGCCCGCGCGGTTGGTCGCCGCGGCGGCGACCGTGTCGCCGGCGGGTCCCCCGAACAACCCCCACTCCAGCGGCACGACCTCGACCGAAACCTGAACCCCATCGGGCAGCTCAATGGGCAGATCGTTGTTCGCCGGATCGTTGTTCGCCGG
>JBFIHF010000065.1:0-22015 GCA_041601915.1 Bradymonadaceae bacterium | reverse complement strand
TCGGAGGCTGGCTCCCAGTCCGACGACTGCGGCGACGACATGATCATCGTCTTCTCGTCCTCGTCTTCGGCGTAGGAGTGCTCGGTGCCGGTGTCGGGGCTCCCCGGAACGAACGCCGCCGATCGCGGGGACTGCCAGGAACCACTCGGCGCGCGCTCCAGCCGGCTCAGCATGAACGCGGCGTCGGCGGCGCGCTCGAATCGCTGGTACGGATCTTTCTCGAGCAAGCGATGCAGCCACACCGAAAACCCGTCCGGTAGCTGAAAGCGCGGCTCCAGCGGAGGCAGCGGTTCGGTGATGTGGGCCATCGCGATCTGAAGCGCGCTGCGCCCCCGGAACGGCACCCCGGTGGTCGCAATCTCCCACGCCATGCACCCGAGCGCGTAGAGGTCCGTCCACGGTCCGTAGTCTCGCCAACGGCCCTGGAGCTGCTCCGGGGGCATGTAATCGGGCGTTCCGGTCGCTTCGGTCAACGCGCCGCGCGTCTGGTCGGTGTCGGGGTCGTCGGCGTGCGCGATGCCGAAATCGCTGAGCTTGGCGCGAATTACGCCGTCGGTCCCGCGCGACAACAAGACGTTGCCGGGCTTGATATCCCGATGGACCACACCACGCGCGTGCGAGTAGGCCAGCGCATCGAGCACGTGCAGCAGCACCCGCCGAAGCCCTGCAAAGTCGTTGGGGACGTGCTCCTCGACGGTGCCCTCGGCGGCGAGCTCCATCACGAGGAACGGCGAGCCGGTCTGGATTCCGTGCCCGCCCTCGCCTTCGACCTTGCCGTAGTCGTGAACGCGGACGATACCCGGGTGGTTGAGGCGGGCCACGGCCTGGACTTCACGAGTAAACCGTTCGTGGTACCGCGGATCGAGCGCGCGCGCGCCGGTGATGACCTTGACGGCGACCGCTGTGCCCAGTGCCGAATGCTCGGCACGCCACACCTCGGCCATGCCACCGACGCCAATGCGTTCGGTCAATTCGAAGGTGCCGATGTGAAGACGTGTCTCCACCAAACTCTCGTGAGCGGGAGGCCCGATTGTAATACGCGACGCTCGAGTTTCGTAACCGCAAACTTGAATCCGCGCGCCGGTGCGGGCGCGGGAATTTGCCAGCGCTGACGCGGTTTCACCTCAGACCCGTGGCCCCCATTTCGGTCCGTTCATGACCCGTTCCAGAGTTCTCGTCCTCCTGTTGGCCGGCACGCTATGCGCCGCTGTGGCCGCCCAGATCGGTTGCGCGACGACGTCGATGGGCGGCGCGCCGGAGCCGACACAAATGCGCGCGAGCCCCCACTACGATTTTGTCGACCGAGCGTTCGTCAACGGGGAGTCGACCGACTCGAGCTTCAGCCTCGCCAAGCTGCGCGGCGTGGCTCGGCGCTATCGCGAGAATGTCCAGCAACCCAGTGGACCGATTCCGATGGGGCGCAGAGTCGGTGAGAGCGCCGGCATTCCGGACGAGGGCGTGCGGATCACCTGGGTCGGCCATTCGACGCTGCTGCTGGAGTTTGACGGGTTTCGAGTGCTGACGGACCCCGTGTGGAGCGACCGTGTCACGCCGTTCCCGTCCGTGGGACCCAAGCGATTTCACGACCCGGGGATCGCGCTCGAGGATCTGCCGCCGATCGACGCGGTGATCATCTCACACGATCACTACGATCACCTCGATCACGCCACGATCGAGCGGCTCGCCTGGCGCAATGTGAAGTTCTTCGTGCCGCTGGGGGTCGGCGCTCACCTCAAAAAATGGGGCGTCCGCCAAGTTCACGAGCTCGATTGGTGGCAGTCGGCGACGATCGAGCGCCAAGGCCGGCGGATGGAGTTCGTCGCGACACCCGCGCGTCACTTCTCCGGGCGCGGGCTCCTGGACCGGAACAAGACGCTGTGGGCGTCGTGGGTCGTGCGTGGCGACACCCAGTCGGTCTACTTTGGCGGCGACACGGGCTACTTCGACGGGTTTGTGGACATCGGCCGGGCGTACGGCCCCTTCGCGGCGACGCTGATCCCGATTGGGGCGTACGACGTGGCCTGGTCGGACATCCACCTCAACCCGGAGGAGGCCACCCAGGCCCATCGTGACCTCGGCAACACCGGCGTCTTCGTGCCGATCCACTACGCGACCTTCAATCTCGCTACGCACGGTTGGGATGAACCGATGGAACGGCTGCTGATCGCCGCCGCAGACGGTGCCATCGGTCGTTACGCGTTCCCGCTTCCGGGGCAGCCGTTCTCCTCGTCGAACGACACCCTGCACCAAGCGTGGTGGCGCAGCATCAGGCCGTGAGGGTCTGCACAATATCTGGACGAACGTTCCACCCCCGGTGCATGTGACGCTGGCACAATCAGCGCACACAAACTTGGGAGCGAACATGAAAACGTCGAAACACCTGTGCTTCGTGTGCTTGGCGGCGCTGATCTTCGTCAGCGAGGCCAGCCCGGCGGAAGCGTGTAGCAACAGCATCTGGCGCACCCACCAAAACGCCGCGGCGCGAACGCAGACCGAATCGGACCGCGCGAGACTAGCGCGGGCCCAGAGGCTGCAAGATCTTCGCGACGGCCGGTCCGTGGATGTGGTGGTCCGGCAGGCGACCGAGGACCTCAACGCCGGCAAGAACGCGGACGTGATCGTGAAGCTATACGCCCGCTTCGGCTACGACCTGAATCAGTGGGCGCTCAATGCGCCGTACGTGTCGGCGGAGAAACACGAGGCGGTGTACCTCGTCGCGATCGCGATGCTGCGTGCTGAGGGCGCCGTGGAGCGGCTCCCGGCGTACAAGGTCTCGACCGCGAAGCGCGCCGTCGACAACGTGCGGTGGGCGATTCGGGCGATGGAGGGACTGGCCTTCGTCGGCTACGCCCACCAACGTCACGTCGCCGAGGCATGGGGGCGCGATCCCAGTCTGCAGCAGGCGGCGCTGGAGAAGCTGCAGCTGCTGCATTCCCGTCAGAAACTTCAGTCGCCCTACCAGCTGCGGTTGCTCGCGCGTCTGCTGCGCGAGAGCGGCAAGGAACGCGCGGCGGACGGAATCGTGCTCGCCGCCGCGCACTGACACGTCACTGACCCGGAGGGCGGAGCGGCCCGGTGGCAGGCGACGGCGGCGGGGCCCCGCTGCGCTGGAACGCGAGCTGCCGCGGCGAGAGGATCTCGTCGACGGACAGCCCCGCGGTCACGGCGGCGCGATTGACCGCCGTGGCCTGGGCGGCGGTCATCGGCACTCGGCCCAGCGCCCGGTTGCGGATCTGGTACTTGTCGTCCTTCTCGCTGTAGGTCATCGGGCTGCGGGGCGCCGAGACGTCGCCGAAATGTTTGGCCGCCTCCTTCCGAACCACCGCGTCGCCCGCGATCACGCCGGTCGCCGCGTTAGCCTTCGCCGCCTGCGCGAGCAGTTTGGACGCGGTCGTCTGCTTGCGATCCCAGGTGACCTCCACGACTTCGTGGCCGTTGGCAAACCCCGGACGCGTAGACACCACGCCGGGCAGCCCGGCGAGCTTCACCTCTCCCGTCCAGAAGCAGTACATCGAAAACATCGTGCGGTCGGTGTCCGCGGAGAGCTCCAGGTGAAGCCTCTTCAAGTACGCAGGCACCTGCCGATCCGCCTTACCCAATGCCGCGATCATCGACTCGGCGAGGCCCTGCGGCGTCCAACCCGTGGCATAGCGCGGGATGAGGTCGTGGCGGTCGGCGTCGAGGAAGCGCACGACGGGATTGTTCCACGTCGGCTCACCAAACGAGTCGAGGATCGCGCGTTCCTTGCCCCCCACGTTGTTGCGCACCACGACGGGGACAAACTCGTCCTCGATCGCCTCGACGAGCAACGGGTGGCGCAGTGCGCCGTTCGCAAACCCTCGCACAGTGCTGCAGCCGGGCACTTCCGTGAACAGCAGGAACACCGGCTTACCGGTTTGCTTGCTCGTCGCGAGCGCCGCGTCGAGATCTCGGGTCCAGTGGACCGCGCCAAACTCCTCCGGCTGTCCGTCGGCGCCCTCGAGCAGCGTGTGCATCGCGTGGGGTGCCACGTCTGACGTCGTAGCCTGCGTGGAGTGTGCCTGCTGGCTCACCGCATCGCGCATACAGCCTCCTGCCGCGACCGCGAGTCCGAGTACGCCGATCCAGGTATGTCGCATAGTCGTTCCGTCGGGGTTCGTCTCATCATACGCGAGTGCTCGCCAGCGGTTACATCTGGTATGTTTGAGGCATGCTCGTCCGCCGACCACGCGATGGATCTGAGTCCGCTATTCACCAGGAGCAACACGCGCTGGTGTCGGGCCTCCTCGCTGCGGCGTGGCGTCCGGCACTGGACCCGCGACTCATCGTCGCGATCGCGATGCACGACACGCCGTGGCGAGCGATCGACGCCGTCGCAAGGCGCCGGGCCGACGGGACGATCGTCGACTTCGTGAGTTACCCGATCGAGGAGCGACTCGCGTTCTACGCGACCGGCATCACCGAGCTCGAGGCGGTCGATGCGTATGTCGCGACGATGGTGAGCTTGCACTACTCGTCGTTCGCCGGTGTGGCCGGAATCGAGTCGTTCGTGTCTGCCGAGCAGGCCCGCCGTGAGCGGCTCGCGCCGTTGATCGGTACGCGGGTCGAGCGCATCGCGGACGACCTGCGCTGGCTGCAGTTCTTCGACGTCTTGAGCCTCCACGTCTGCCTCACGGGACCCGACGTGCCCGACGAGCACCTGCCGCCCTGGCTGCGCAACGTATCGGGCTGGGCGAAAGGAGCGGACGGCCGTCCGTTCGACCTCGCGTGGCTCGACGCTTCGACGCTGTCGTTCAGCCCGCATCCGTTCGACGGCCCGCTCAAATTCGAGATCGAGTCGCATACGCGCGACGGGCGTACGGCGCGTCAGATCACGATCGTGCCGACGCGCTGATCAAGGCCCGTCGACCCATGCGACGACCGCTTGGAGCACCGCGTTGACGGCGGCGGTCGACAGACCAAACGCCTGCCCGACGCTGAGGCAGAAGGAATGTTCGTCGTCGGCGAAGCCATCGGCGTGCATGAACAGGGCGACGAGGCGCAGTGCGAGCACTCGAACGCGCTCGTCGGGCAGCTCCGCGCGAATCTCTTCCAACACCGCGACCGGATCACGGGTGTACCGCTCGTGGAGGTTGCCCAGAATCTGCAATCCGCGCGGTTGTTCGAAGATGCTCCAATCTTCGGGGCGGAAGAACGGCAGACGCGTCAGCGCCTGAGCCAGCGTCATGCGTTCCTCATCCGAGACGCTGTCGTCGGCGAGCGACGCGACGATCAGCAGGCGGAAGATCGCCTGCGCTTGAGCCTGGGTCAGATCGTCGAGCGATTCGCGATCGGGGATGAGCCGCCAGAACCTCTCCAATTCCACATCAGCCTCCTTGAATGCGCCGAGTGTAGCATCCGGCGATCGTGAGGCACAGACGTCACATGTCCGGTTGAGACCGACAAGGCGATCCGCCAGTTGAGCGACGCGAGCCCCGTCATCGCCACATTCTGCGTGGCGTACCGAGTTGGCACGACACTTGTAGTAGGTGAGGGTGTCTGGTCCGGAGTCGATATGCGCACCCCCCACCTCTTCATCGTTTTCCTCGCTCTCACGCTCGCGGCGTGCGGCGGCAAGAAGGCCGAACTGCTGAGCACCGATGGGCAGAACTTCGCCGACGACGGCTCCGGCAGTGACGGTCCCGGAGCCCGAAAGGAGCTGTACATCGAGGCGGTGGACGCGATGCCGATTCAGGCCGAGGCCACGTGGAGCGTGCCGCTGAAAGTGCGGCTCAAAAACTCGCTGACCACGCGGGGCGTGGCCGGCCAGAACGTTCAATTCACGATCAAGAACGCACCCGACGCCTCGACGCTGTCGTCGCTCTCGGCGATCACCGACGAGGAGGGTAACGCGCTCGTCGACCTGCGGCTGGGACCGTTGGCCGGTGAAGCGATCGTCACGGTCAGCCACCACCAGTCGTCGTCGCTGGACATCCCCCTCGTGATCGGCGAGCCGACGACCGGGACGCTGCGCGTCGACATCCGGGCGCCGGGCAATGCGCCGGTGGCGCTCTCCCCGTTTCGCGTCGCGTTCTTCGAACAGAGCACGCTCAACTGCGCGACCTACGTGCCCCGCACCCCACAGCCCGCGCCGTTGATGGAAGCACACGTCCCGGACACGGCACAGGCCGTTCACCAGAGCGGTTTTGCGCCGAACAAGCAGTTCACCGTCATCGCCGAAGCGCTCGGCTCCGGCGGACTGACGCTCGCCGGTGGCTGCGTCGAAGGCCTGTCCGTCAACCCCGGCGAGACCAAGGTCGCGGACGTGCAGCTGGTGATGGTGCCGGTCTCGCCGTCGGGCGCCTACAACGTCGAGAGCACGTGGGACATCAGTGAGGCGGTCGCGTCGCAGAATGGCACGGCCGGCACCCTGATCCGAGTCATCGAGTTCATGGCGAACCCAGGGCAAGCCATCTACGACATCGTGATCGACGAAGTGGAAGACGCCATTGGATTCGGGATCGACCTGCTGCTCGACATCTCCGGAATCAAGCGCCGCATGGTCGACTACATCAATGGGCAGGTGAACCGCTCGGCGACCGCGGCGACGTTCTCGGCGATTTCGGCAGACCTCAGCACGATGCTCAACAACCTCAAGGTCTCGAGTCACCTGACGATTTCGAAGACGGACAACGACTTCAACTTCACGGGCCACGAGGAGTGGACGTCACTGGAAGTCTCGTGGACGTGGCGCTGCCAGAACCGGCAGACGACGGGGTGCGAGACCCAGGAGGTCGACCTGACCGAAGCGGGCGCCGAAGCCGGCGTCGTGGCCTACGACTGGACCGGTCGCGTCGACAACTACGATGGCCTCGTCATCGACGCTCAGGCCACGCAGATCGACATCGGCCGGCTGCAGCTGTACCTGCTCGAGCAAGTGATCCTCCCCGACATCACGAACAATCGGGCGCACAGCGTCGGCGAGGCCGTGGCGTACTGGGTCGACTGCAACGCGTTGGCGCAGCGCGCACTTCAGGGCCAAGAGGTGTGTGACCCGACCGGCTTCTTCTGCGCCGGGCAGCCCGAAGCCGCCGCAGCGTGCGAGGCCGCGATCGGCTACCTCGCCGGCTACGTGACGCAGCCGCTCGAGGACTTCAGCGCGACGCTGGACCTCGACCTGTCGGGACGCGCGACGCTCGTCGATGGCGATGGCAACGGCTTCGCGGACCAGATCGATGAAGGAGTGACCACCGGTCAGCTCGCGGGTTCCACGGAGCCGGTGCGCGTCGAATGGAGTGGCGTTACGGCGCTTTGACTCGGCGCGCCTGCCAATCGACGGCGGGCTGAGCAGCGAAGAAGTCCCCCATCGTCGCCATCATCGGAAACGTCGGTGGAGGGGACGGGCAGCCCGGCATCTCAAACTTCTCGGGCGTCGAGTTCGGCCAATCGTGGCCACCGGCGACATGGCAACTCACGAACTGCGCCGAGCAATCCCACGTCCAGCAGACGTCCCCGCGCTTCTTGACGTACCTCGTCCGTTTGTCGCCACAGGCGTTGAAGGCGCGCCAATCGGTCTCGATCTCTTCGAGGCTTTTCTGGTTCCCACCCAGACAGCTCGAGCCGCCAGCGACCGGCAGATAGCGGTCGTCGAGACCCGCCATGCGGATATACGGAACCGGAGGTGACGGCTTACACACGCGCGCCCCGCGAACTTCTCCACTGCCCACAGTGCCGATCCCCGCGATCGGGAGTGTACACGCCAGCACCCGCACGAAGTCGCCGCCCGCCCCGTGGCCGACGGCGAAGACGCGTCCCCGATCCACGCATGCGGCCTTCTGAATCTCGTCGAGGGCGAGCTCCACGAGCTGGATGTCGTACTCATCCCACGGCTGCGTCTTGTCGGACGCGTCGAACGCCACGACGATGAACTTGTTCTTTTCCGCCGCGATCTTGGCTTCACTGTCCTTCAGCATCCATCGGCTGTCGTTGAACGCCTTGTGAAACAGCATCATGACCGAATGTTCGCGGTTTTCGTCGTAGTCCGGCGGCAGATACACCGTGAACTTGCGCCGGCCGTTGTTGGTCGGAATCACGAATTCACGGGTGCCCTCCCATCCCGCCTTGAGGCCACATCCGACGATTTCCGCCACCGCCGTGTCTTCGATGACGCCAACATCGGGTGCAGCGGGCGGCGGCGGCGTGTCGATCGGCTGGGGCGCGGGCTGAGGCCGCGGCGGCGGCTGCTGCACCACAACGGGCGCCGGGGTCTCCCGCATCGCGTAGCTCGCGAACATCAGGACACTGACGATACCGGCACCGACGGCCAGGCCGGCCGCCGCGAGGGCCCAGTTGGAGTTCCGCGGCTCCGGACGGGGGATTTCGCGCTGAGTCGATGGCGCCTGGATCGAGCGCTCCGTCCAACTTCGATGCACGCCCGACGCGCCGGGCGGTCCGCCCTGTGGCCCGTAGGGGCTCTGCTGGCCGCTCTGCGACGGATAATTGTGCTGCGGCGGGTACACGGGCCCGGTCGGATGATGTCGCTGTGATGGGTAGTTGGCCGGCGGCCCTGGGGCCTGGCCCGGGCCACTCCACGACGGGTTGGGGCCGCTCGGCGGCGGAATGGGTCCACTGGTGCTCGACTCCACGAACTGGAGGGCCTGGATCGCTTGATCGGCGCTCGCGAATCGGTTCGCGGGATCGCGGGCGGTCATGCGATTGATGACGTTGCGAAGGGCCGGGCTGACGAGGAGGTCCGGCGGCAACTGGACTGGCGTGTCCGACAATTGCTGCACCATCATCTCTTTGGTCGTCCGACCGCTGATCGCGGGCTGACCGACCAGCATCTCGTAGGCCACGAGGCCGAGACTGTAGATGTCGGACGCCGGCGTCAGCGTCGCGGCGTAGATCTGCTCGGGCGCCATGTAACGAGGCGTCCCGATCATGGCGCCATCACTGGTGATGTTGAGTCCGTCTTCGGAACCCGCGGTGGGTTTGGCGATCCCGAAGTCGAGCAACTTCGCTCGAAACTCGTCATCCATGTACTCGTAGATGAGGATGTTCGCCGGTTTGAGGTCTCGATGCAGCACGTTGGCGGCATGCGCCTCGCGCAGAGACTGCAGGACCTGCTTCAGGACGTGGATCGTGGCGCTTTCGGAGAGCGGATTGCGGCGGATCAACAGCGACAGATCCGTGCCCCGCACATACTCGAACACCATGAACAGCAGGCCACTCTCCGCGCGGCCAAACTCGAACATCGTGATGGTGTGGGGATCTTGCAGCGAGGCGATGACGCGGGCCTCGCGCATGAAGCGCGATTCGATGCCCTTCGAGTACCCGTCGTCGGACGGCGCGAGCACCTTGATGGCGACATCGCGCCCGATCTCAACGTCCGTAGCACGATAGACCGCCGCGAAGCCCCCTTTACCGAGAACTTCGTGGATCTTGTACTTGCGTTGAAAACTCTCGCCTTGGGACGGAAGCTCCATCTCTCGATCCTACACCAGACCTTGCGGCGTGGCGATGTTCGCAAGCAACTAGAGTCAATTAGCGGTACAGCCACCACCGCTGCAGCTCTTCGTTGCGCATTTGCCGAACCGACAGTCTTGCAGACAACCGCCGCCGGAGCAGCTGAACTCACACGTCGCACCGCCGAGGCAGCGCTGCTGACAGCCTCCGCCCGAACAGTCGAGGCGGGCCGTGCTCGCGCCACTGCTCGCCATCTGCGTGCACCCGCCCCCCGCGCACTCGAGTGTGCAGTCGGCGCGGTCGAGGCAGGTCTGACTGCAGTCGCCCGACGCGCAACGGGCGCGACATACTGCGTCGCCGCCGCACGCGACGGGACCGTCGTCGTAGTTGCACGTGCCGTGCTGGCACGAGCCGCCGAGCGAGCCGGACCGTCCAATCTCGGAGCCCGGCTTCGGTGGCGCACCCACCCCCGGAACGACGGGCGCCCGGGGCGGAACGACTGGCGTTGGCGGAGCGGTCGAGGTGTTCGACGCATCGACCTCCGGCATGACGACTGACCCGGCATCCGCCGCGCCAAACCGCACGTCAGGGCCCGCGACATCCGGCGCCGTGGACCCGGCGTCGAGGGGCTGGACGTGGGGCGCACGCGTGGATACGGGCCCATCGTCGTTGTTGGTGCACACGCCGATGCAGCAGCAGCTCAGGCAAACCCCGATCACGATCATCACGATCTCGCTCGCCGTCAGGCCACGGCGCTGCGGAGGGATCTTCGCGCTCGCTCCTGGAATGAGCGACGCATCGGTGGTCGAGATCGGGGGCGCGAGCGATGCCACGCTACTCGGGGTCGGCACGGGAGACGCCGCGGTGGCTGCGAAGACGAATTCGTCGGACGCTCGCTCCACGACATAGGCGTCGAGGTCGGCGATCGCGGATACCGGGGGTGCGACGAGCTGCTCGGTACGCGCGATGTCGTCGAGCGCCTCCGCGACCGCCGAGATGTCGGCAGGCCGGCCACTCGGCTCTTTCGCGAGCAGGCGTTCCATCAACGCAATCAGGGACGCGGGCGGCAGGTCGGCCGCCGCGAGCGCCTCGGTGATCGGCGGCGGTGCTAGCGTGATGACCTTCAGCAAGACCGCCATCGGCGTGTCGGCGACGAACGGCAGCCGCCCGGCGAGCATCTCGTACAGCAGCACACCGAGCGAAAAGAGATCGGACTGATTCGTGATCGGTCGATCCTGCGCTTGTTCAGGCGCCATGTAGTGCGGCGTGCCCACGACCGCACCGGTGTTCGTCAGCCGCGCCTCTTCGCCTGTCGGCAGCGCGATCCCGAAGTCCAGCACCTTGACGACCAGCCGGCCCTCGGCCGTCGTGACAAGCATTACATTGTCGGGCTTGAGATCCCGATGGATCACGCCACACGCGTGGGCCTCGGCCAGCGCGCTGCAGATCTGTCGCGTGATGCTCACCGCGAGTCCCGCTTCGAGCCGTCCGCGGCGCAGCAGATGTGCGAGCGACACGCCGTCGACGTACTCCATCGCGATGTAGAGCAACCCACGCTCCGCATCCCGTCCAAAGTCGACGAGCCCCACGATGTTGGAGTGGCGCAGCGACGCCACCACTTTCGCCTCGCGAAAGAAGCGTTGACCGAGCGACTCCGATTCCGAGAGTTCCTCGCGCAGCACCTTGACCGCGACGAGTCGATCCACCGAGAGCTGTTGGCCGGCGTAGACTTTCCCCATCCCGCCCGCACCGAGCAGACGGTCCAGCCGAAAGCGGCCGTCCAGCACGGCGCCAATGAGCCGGTCTTTGGGGGTGTTGTCGTTCATCGGCCCATCGTAACCGCGTCATTGGGCGACTGATACTGCCGATGCGACCTGCTCGCCTCGGAGGCACCATTTTTCGCGATTTTCTCGACCGATCGTCCAGTCGTGGCGCGGGGGTGGCGTTGCATTCGGAGTCGGAATAGCGTATGGGTTCTGCGCCTCGCACTTCTTAAGCGGTTGTTCGAAATGCTGCGATACAAACAAGACGTCAAGGTTCTCCTCTGGATGGTCATCACCTCCGGCTTGCTGGTCATCAACTGGCTGCAGCCCGAGTTTAGCTGGTTCACGTTCCTGTGGGCGTGCCTGATGGCGGTGTCGGTGACCACGATCACCCACAACCACAACCACCTGGGGATCTGGAAAAACAAGACGATGAACAAGCTCCAGGACTACTGGCTGACCGTGTTCTACGGGTTTCCAGTGTTCGCGTGGATTCCGACGCACAACAAGAACCACCACAAGTTCAACAACAAGGACGGCGACTACACGATCACGTATCGCGTCAGTGAGTCGAACAACCTGTTCACATTGCTGAGCTATCCGACGGTCTCCAGCTACTGGCAGCAGAAGTCGATCAAGCTGTTCCTGCAAAACGCCTGGAACAAGCGAAAGTCGCGGTTCTTCTACTACATCTCGCAATACGTGGTGCTCGCGGCCTGGATCGGTGGTGCGCTGTATCTGGACTGGCAGAAGGCCCTGCTCTACGTGGTCATCCCGCAGCAAGTGGGCCTGTTCGCGGTGCTCGTCTTCAACTACCTGCAGCATGTCGGTGCCGACGAAGAGTCCAAGTGGGAGCACTCGCGCGACATGGTCAGCCCCGTCATGAACGCGCTGTTGTTCAACAACGGCTACCACACCGTGCACCACGACCACCCCGGCGTGCACTGGAGCGCGCTCCCTGAGGCTCACGCCAAGATCGTGCACAACCTCAATCCGGTGCTGACCGAGCATTCGTTCTGGTGGTTCATCATCCGAACGTACTTCGTCGCGCCGCTGGTCCCTTCGCTGCGCCGCCCCAATCTGCGGGCCGAGCGCATGAAGCTGGAAGGCTCCTCGTCGGACGCGTCCCACGCCGAGCTTGCGGCCGCCGAATAGCGCAGACATCGCTTCAGACCGGCGACCCCACGATGACCACCGAATTCGAAGCTGAGTTGGCGCGCGCGTTTCTTCGCTGGGACGTCGACCGCAACGGACGCATCGATCGCGTCGAGTTCCAGGGGCTGGTGGAGGAGCTCGCGCCGGAGCGTGGCGCGGATGCGTCGGCGGCGTTCGAACAGATGGACTACGACGACAACCGTTCGATCAGCTACGACGAGTTTCTCGGCTGGTGGTACGGGCGACCGTGGCCGGCATCGTCATCGTCGGCGGACGAAGATCACGGCGAGTAGCAGTAGAAAACCGTCCCCGACCCCTGGCCCGGCGACCGCGCAACCGCCGCGGCCCTCGATCACCCGATATCCGTCGTCGCCCGGACGGCCTCCGCGATCCTCGGAAGGCGCGGTCTCCGCGGACCGATCCGGCACGCACACGCCATCGTCGCACACCGAACCGTCTTCACAGCGCCGGACATTTTCGACGTCCCCGGCTGCGCACGTCGCGACCGAGCCGTCGTCTAGGCAGACGTCACCGTCGCGCAACGAACCGGCGTCATCGAGGCATACGGCCGCGACGCAGCTCGCCGTACCCTGTGATTCGACGCAGACGGCGCCCTGATCGGCACACGACTCGGCCTCCATCATCGAGCCGAAGTTGCAGTGACCGAGCACTTCGGCGCTCGCGCACACGCTGACCTCGCCGTCGGGCGGGCAGACCGGGGTCGAGGTGCACCCGACCTCGGGCCATACCGTGCAGTGTTGCCCGGCCGGGCACGCGTCCGTTGTGAGCGCACCGTTGGCGTCGCAGTGGGAGATCGTCCCGTCGAAGAAGCAGCCGTCGTGGGCGAGGGGCGGGGTCGCGGCGTCCTCGACGCAGAACACCGACGCACAGCGTGCCGTACCGGTCGCCGAGGAGCACACGGCCGCGTAGGCGCTGCAGTCTCCCGTCGCGATCGCGCCGGTGTCGCAGTGTCCGATCGTGGCCTCATCGAGGCAGACGTCCGCCTCGCCCTGATCGGGGCAGAATACGAACGAGCAGCGAACGCCGAGCTCATCGTCCACGCACTTCGAGCCGTAGGCGGCGCAGTTCCCTTCGCCGCAGTGACGGTCGACGATCGTGCTGCCGTCCTTGCAGTGCGGCTCGCACACGCCGCAGATCCCGCCACCCGGGCCGCCTCCCCACCATTCCCAATGCCACGGCTCGCTCGACACGGTGCGCTTGAACCCGAAGGCCACCGCGTTGGCGGCGAGCCAGTTGTAGACGCCTCCCGACGACGTGTTCAGGTCGAGAGCGTGGCCGCTCTGATGGTTAGAGTAGCCCGGGCGCGCGGCGAGGTTGCCGTTGTTGCAGTTGCCGTTGATGTAGCAGTTGTACAGATACTGCTGCTGGGCCTGCGTGCGGAAACCGCTCACGATGCGAATCGAGACGCCCTGGGCGGCGGCCGCTTGCTGCATCACCCAGTACGCATTCGCCGTGTCGCGCTCCACGGGCTTGCCGTCGACGGTGACGACCGTGATCGCGTACGGCGCACCACGGACGTAGCCCGTGTCCTGACGCTCGGTACAGTCCGCGATCGCCTGCTGCACCGTCTCCAGACCGTGCGAGTGATCATGCTCACCAACTGCGCCGTCTTCGACGCCACAGCCAGCGAACAGCGCCCCAACCAAACAGAACATCCAACCAATGGAACGAGTCATTGCGTCTCCCGTCCACCTCCAGCCACCGAGCGCGACACTACGAACTCGCCGCCCTGCCATCGACTGACATCGGCTGACATCTCAGGGCGCTTGGCGGCTTTGCCGCCGCGCGCCGGGGACGAGCGCTTGGCGGCTTCGCCGCCGCGCGCGGGGGACGAGCGCTTGGCGGCTTCGCCGCCGCGCGCGGGGGACGAGCGCTTTGGCGGCTTCGCCGCCGCGCGCAGGTGGCGAGCGCTTCGCGCAGGGGAGTGGGAGCGCTTCGCGCCGGGGAGTGGAGGCGCGCAGTGGAGTGGGAGCTTCCTGGGCGCCAGGGCGAGTAGCCCTGGGTATAGCAAGGCGCCCAGGGTGGCGCGCACTCACTCAAAACTTAGTAGCCCGCGTCAGCCTGTGCCCGCTCGAGCGATGCCTTCATGGCGCCCTCGTCGATGCCCAACGCTTCGCAGACGACGCGCAGCTGCTCGACTTCGTAGTCGTCGAGGTCTCCGTCGACCCAGCAGACGTCCGCGAGCTCGTCGAGGAACTCGTGCCGCTCGCTGGTCGTCAACGAATCGAGCGCTTCGAGCGCGTCATCCTGGTCGAGGAGCACCATCACCAGCGCCTTCTCCTCTTCCGTCAGGTCGAGCCGGTTCATCGCGCGCTGAAGGAACTCCAGTTCGACGTCCTCGACGAAGTCGTCGGCGACGACGAGCGTCGCGAGGATTCGGCAACGCGCCACCTTGTCGTTGATATCCATGTTTGCTGCTCCTTGAGGTCGATGACGTCGTTTTAGACCGGCGCAACAGCGGTTGTCACGGTATAACGGATCGATGAGCGGGACTGAATTCAAGCTCGGCGACTTTCGACTCGAACGCAAGCTGGGGCAAGGCGGGATGGCCGAAGTATGGGCCGCGACGCACACCACGTTTGGCGGAGAGGCGGCGGTCAAGGTCATGACCTCGCGCACGGCCGTCGCGGAGCACTTCCGCGATGGGTTCGTGGCCGAGGCGCGCTCGCACGCGGGCCTCGACCATCCCCACATTGTGCGGCTCCTCGATGTCGGGCACGTCGGCGACGCCGACACACCACCGAAAGGCGCGGCCCGGGGCGACGCCTACCTCGTGATGGAGCTCGCGCAGAGCACGATCCGCGACGATGCCCTCCCCGCCCGCTGGGAGCAGGCACGCGAGGTGCTGCTTCACGTCCTGGCCGGACTGGGATACTCGCACGCGCGGGGCACGATTCATCGCGACCTGAAGCCGGAGAACGTACTGCGCTTCGGCGCGCCCCATGCGCCCATCTACAAGCTCGCCGACTTCGGGATTGCGCACTCCGTGAATCTCGACGAGACCGCCGATCGCGACACGCTGTCCGTCACGGTCGGCACGCCGCATTACATGGCGCCGGAGCAGTTTCGCGGGCAGTGGTACGAGTTCGGCCCTGCGACCGATCTCTACGCGGTCGGGTGTCTGGCCTTTGAGCTCGTGGGCGGGCAAGTCCCCTACGATCAGCCGTCACTCGTGGCGATTGCGACCGCGCACCTCAACGCCCCGATCCCGCGACTCGAGGCCCGGTTTGACGTGCCGGAGGGCTTCGCCGGCTGGGTCGCGCGCTTGCTGCAGAAGGAACCTCGACATCGATTTCACTTCGCGGCCGACGCCGCGGACGCGCTGCTGACGCTGTCGCGCGGCTTCCAGTCGACTCGCGCCGCACCGGCCGTCGCCCATCCGTCGCCCGCGCTGGAGCTCGACGACGCCGCGACGCTGGTCGATGGGCTGACCGCGCTGATGCTCGGCGACACGCTCGCCGCAGACTCCGCGGAGATTTTGGGCGCGGCGTTCGCGACCGCACCGCAGGTCCAAAACCTACCGGCCGCGCAGCCCGCTCCGTTTCCGGAGTCCTGGCGGCGGGAGCGCGGCGAAGTCGCGCAGGGCTTTGGGCTGGGATTGCTCGCCTTGCGCGAGACACCTGCGATCGGCTTCGCGCACATCCGCGACCAACTCTGGTCGATCCTCGGCCGCGTCATCGCCGAGGGTGGAACGCGCGTCGTGGTCTTACGCGGGACGGAACACGCGCCCGTGACCGCGCTGGCGACCTGGTTTGCACGGCGCGTCGCGGAGACCGGGTCGGCCGTCGCGCACGACACGTTCTATACGCGCACCGGCGGTCCGCGCGAGGGGCTCGTCGCGCTGCTCGAGGACGCGTTCGGCACCTGGCCCATGGCCGACGGCGAGATGGCCACGCGCGTGGAGCGCTTCATCCCGCGGTGGGTCCGGTCCGAAGTCGCCGCGACATGCACCGAAATCGCCACGGGCATGATTCTGGCGGCGCGCGGGTCGAACGACAAGCGGGGCAGCGTGCCGAGCCGCGCTGCGCGCCATCGTGCCGTCGCCGAGGTGCTCGAGAGCACCGCACCGGAGCGTCCGCATCTGTGCTGGATCACCGACGTTCAGTGGGGGATCGACGCCATCGCGTTTGCGCAGGAACTCGCCGCGCGGCCGGGGCCGGGACTCGTGGTGCTGGGGGTCCGCGGGGAGCTGCCGTCGCGGGTCGCCGAGCGACTCGCCGCGCTGGCGACGCATCCCGCGACGACCGTTATCAACGTCGAAGAGCACCGAGACGACGAGCGCGTGCAGTTGGCGCGCGCGATCTTGCCACTCACGGATTCGGCCGCGACAGACATTGTTCGGGTGACCCGGGGCGACGAAGTCGTCACGCGGCTGCTCTTGGACCTCCTGCGCGATCGCGACGGACTGCGCGCGGTCGAGGTCGGGTACGAACTCGTGGACCGATCGGCGCTGCCGTCGACACGCGCTGACGTGTGCTCCCAGGCGATCGCCCGCTGTGTCGCGCGCAATCCCCGCTGCTGGGATGCCCTGATGCTCGCGGCCGTGCTTGGGCGAGCGCCGGACCCCAGCGAATTGGCCGATGTGTGCGCTCAACAAGGCATCCAGCTCCCGAACCTGCGCACGTTGCTGGTCGAGCACGGTCTCGCGAAGGCCGTGGGAGAACGCTGGTGGTTCTCACACGACGGCGTGGTGGAGGTCATCGCGCAGTCTAGTCGTGCGCAAGGCCGCTGGGCGCAACACAACGCCGCCTGCGCGGAGGTCCTCCTCGGGCGCGCGGGACGCAACGCGTCGGACCTGCTGGAGCGCGCGGCGCGGCATTTCCTCGCCGCCGGGCAGCCCGCCAGCGCGATCGCCCCGCTCGCGAAGGCGATGCGTGAATGGGTCACCGACGACCTCGTGCGAGCCCGCGAGCTGATGGCCGAGTACGACGAACTCTGCGACGACCTCCAACTGCCCGCAGACCACAACGCGCGGCTCGATGGCGCGATCGTGCGCATGTTCTTGCTCCGGATCGACGGCGAAATCGAGGCGTCCGAACAGCTCGGGCGCGAGATTTTGGAGACCGCACAGACGGCCGGCCATCGCGTGGCGCAAGGAACGGTGCTTCGTCACCTCGCGCGCATCACGGCCGCGCGTGGATCCCTGGACGATGCGATGGCGCTGTACGCACGGGCCGAGGCGGTCGCCGCCGCAGCCGGTGAGCGCCAGGAACACGCGGCCGCCGCCGAGGGGGTCGGTCACGTCTACGAGCTCCTCGGGGACGGCGGCAAGGCGATCGAGGCGCTGCACCGCGCCATCGATCTGTACCACGCCGCCGGCGCCTACGGAGCCGAAGTGCGGGCGATGTCGACCCTCGCCTCGGTGCTCGCGAACTCCGGCGAACTCGACGAGGCGCAGACCTGGGCTGGACGATCGATGCAACTCGCCGTCGACAGCGGGGCCGGCGCTTCAGCGGAGGCCAGTAACATCCTCGGGGAGATCGCTCGGCAGCGAGCAGACTACGACAGCGCCAGAGATCACTATCACGACGCGCGCGCTCGCTTCGTCTTCGCGGCCCCGCTCAACGTTCGCATCGTCGATCTCAACCTCGCCATGATCGACCTCGCCCAGGGGGCATTCGCGCGGGCTCGCACGACCCTGCGGGGGCTGCGCCCCGACTTCGAGCGCGACGGCCTCGTCTACATGGTCGCGATCGTCGACGCGTGCCTCTGCGCGTGTTCCGTCGCCGATGGCGACGTCAAGGAGGTGACGAACCGACTGGGTGGGATGGCCGAGATCCTCGCCACGACCGCCGATCCAGACGTCGTCGCCGCGCTAGAGATCGCGTTTCAGTGCGCGATGGGCAATGGAGTCGCTGTGCGACTGGTGGGTGCGGCGTTGGCCGAGCTGCTTCGTCGGCTCGGCGAGGTCGAGCGGGCTGCCGAGATCGACGACCTCAGTCAGCGGTAACTTCGGTCCGCGCCTCGACACCAGTGCTGTCGACCTTCTTGCGGCTTCGGCTCGGCGCCGCGTCCTCCGACACCTCGTCCGCCATGCGCATCTCCTTGGCGGGCGCGTTCCACGAACAGACGTCGCCTTCGGGTTTCCGATCGCTGAAACAGCCGGCCGCGAATGCCTCGGCGCACGCCGAGAGCCGGTCACCTGCGTTCTTGCACGCGTCAGAGCATTCCGGGCTCTCACACGTCGCGCCCTCGGCCTCCGCTGGTGCGGAGCGTCCGGGAGCTTCCTCTGCCGCTGCCTGCACAGCCGGCGACGCGGGCGGTGCGGCACTCGCCGGCTGCGCTGTCGGCGGTTGTTGAGCGCATCCGACGACCATCGTCAGCGAGCCGAACACAAAAATGAGTAGCGTCTTCATATCGAGCTCCGGGTTTCTTCGATCCAACGATGGGATTCCAGTTTGGATTCGAGATGCCTGATCGTCAACGAAACGGGCTCAATCAAAGATCGCACGGCGCGCAACGTCGTTCGAGAAGCCGCGATAGCACAGGTGTCGGAACGCGCGCTCCCCGTCGTCTCGCCCGAGTTCGCCAAACTTCTGAGCGAGACGCGCGCGCGCCGCCACGACCCAGTCCACGTCCAGCGACGCCAGGGTCGACTTGGCGAGCTCATGGCTGACCCCGTGACGGACCAGCTTCGCCCGAATCTGGGTCGGTCCCCAGCCGCGGTCGGCGAGGATCTGCGCCTGATGTCGGGCGAACGCGACATCGTTGACCCATCCACGATCGACGTAGTCCGCGATGACCTCCTCGATCGCCGACGCATCGAATCCGCGTCGATCGAGTTTGGTCCGCAGCTCGCCCGTGGAGTGGTCCCGGCGCGACAGCAGGCGCGACACGCACGCTTCGACCTCGGGACGATCAGTCATCGGGAACGGCGCCGCCGAATCGAAACGAGGACCAGCACCGCCAGCGCCCACGCGCCGCTCAGTGGGGACTGCTGGGCGGTGGCGCAGCACCCGCTGTCGGACAGGTTCTTCGTTTTCGAGCCCGGGCCGAACCCGGAATCATCATCCGGAGTCGCACCGCTGTCCGCTTCGAGCGGACCGCCATCGGGGCCTGTCTCGCCGGCGTCACCTCGAGTCGCCATGTCGGACGTGCTCATGTCCGGGCTGCTGGTTCCCATGTCGGTGTTGGCACCCATGTCCGGTGCGCCCATGTCGGGATCCGGGCCGCCCATGTCGGGATCGACATTCCCCATGTCCGGATCGCCGTTCCCCATGTCCGGGTCGACGGCCACCGGGTTCTTGATCTCGGTGGCGACGCTGCTCACCTGACCGGACAGCCCGCCCTGCAGGGGCGACGACCACGTCGCGGTGTTGATGACGGCGATCCCGTCGGGGACCTCGCCCACGACCATGTCGATGATTACCGAGCGGCTGCTCCCCGCCGGAACGCTGATGCCATCGATGCGGACCTCGGCGGCGTTGGACGAGTCGATGCCGCCTGCGGCGTCGACGACGGTGTAGGAGACGAACTCGGCGGGGACGGAGTCGCGCAGATTGACCGTGCCGGCCTCGTTTCCGTCGTTCTCCAGTCGAATCGTGTAACGGAGCGTATCGCCTGGATTGGCGAACCCATCACCGTTTTGATCGACGAAGATCGCGACGCTCTTCGTGGAGTTGCGGCTGAACGCGGGGTCGAACAGGTCGACCCCGATGAACGCGGCGGCCAGCCAAACCTTGTCGTCGCCCGCGCTCACGGTGACATTCACCTGGGTGTCCATCGCCGCGAGGGCAGGGGTGATGTCGAAGCTGTCGATATCCACGCCCACCAGACCCGTCTGTGGGGGTGTCGTCGTGTTGATCGTCTGGTTGAACGGGTTGCCGACGGGATTCACGGCGTCGCTCAGCACGATCGGCGTGCCGCCGGGCAGTCCCTGGACGCTGACCGCCTCGACGCCGCCCCCCGAGATGTCACCCTCCAGCACGTAGTACGCGAGCTCGCCGCTGGGGATGGAGTCGACTTCGATGCCCGCCAGCGAGATCACCTGCTGCGTGTTCGCGAGGTCGATGTTGCCGTCGAACGCCGCCACGCGGCGCGGAGGCAACGCGTTGTCGCTGTAGACGAGAAACAGCGCCGCGGATGCGTTGTGGGTCGACCCGTTCAAGTACAGACCATCGTACCCGTCGACCGTCCAAGTTCCGGTGATCTGGCCCCCCGCCGCGCGGGTTGCGGTCGTCACGTCGGTGCGACACGTCCACACGTCGTAGGTCGTCGACCCGCCGTCGGAGCAGTAGCAATCGTCCGCGGTCACGGTGATGGCGCTGCCGCCGGGCAGACCCAGCGTCACCGTGTCGTCGGCGCCCGTCGTACACGGGGCGCCGAGTGGCTCGACCTGCGAGCCGCCCCAGTAGAGCCATGCCGCTTCGAGCGTCCCCGGGGCGTCGGCGGCCCGCACCGCGATGCCCGCGGGTTGCGCGGAGGTGTCCACGCGAAAGTCGCCGTCGGTGTCCACCGCGAGCACGGTCCCCGTCACGAAGTAGTCGACGCGGCCTTCCCACGCCCCGCGCGGGGTAATCGGCTCGTTCGCCATCGCCGTGATCGGCGCCGACATCAACAACATGGTAAGCAACGCATTCGCGTGATTCATACATCCTCCGTTGCCGCGACTGTCGCGCCGACACGCCGATCGGACAACTGAATGTTCCTGAAGATCGCTGGATCGTCGACCGTCAGTTAAATCATGCACGACGCCGCGTCTGCACCGCGGACCACTTTTTGGAGATATTGTGACTGCTCAAAAGCTCGTTCTGATCGCTGTCCTCGCCCTCGGCACCACCGCGTGCCACGCCCGGTTCAAGAAGTTCGCACGGACCGCGGACATGGTCGACCTCAAGGTCATCGTGTCCGGGACCGCGACGGTCGATCTGTCCGAAAGTGGCGGCAACCAAACGGGAACGTTCGCTGAGGCGGTGATGGACACCGCGGTCGGCGCCGCCGCGCATGTTGAGTCGGGCAAGGTCCGGCAGCGTCTGCAGAATGCACTGCAACCGGAGCAGGTACAGGCGATGGTGCTCGAGGGTGCCGTCACTCTACTCGGCGACGGGCCACCTTTCGGCAGCGGGGGCACGCCGACCGATGGCACGATTCAGATCGAGGTCCTCAACTACGGGATCGAGCAGTCGGGCGGCGGTCCGAACTTCTTCGTCAATTATCGAATCCGCGGCTACCGCACCGACAACGGCAAGAAGATGTACGTGACCGGCGCATCGTGCGCCGATCAGCTGTTCTACACGCCCGGAACGCCGGGGAACGTCGTCGGGACGACGTTGACGATCAATCACCTCAGCAAGATGACGGACGAGGAGCTCGGCCAGACGTTGTCCACCGTCGTGCAGCGCTGTACCGGTCAGGTCATCGCGAACATGCGACGACACGCGAGCTGAGCTCCGCACTCAGCGCGCACAGCCTGCGCAAGAGAATTGCCGCGTATTCAAAGGCCGAACCGCCCACCACGCCACAAATCCTGCAACGTTCGCGACTTAGGGCCGATTACGTCTCCTCAAGGAGGCGCCATGTCCGCACCCAATCCTGTGTACCCCGACTCGACCCTGTTCCTGACCCGTCGCACCCAGGACGGCAGCTTCCGGTTCACCCCGACCGAGGAGATCCTGAACATCTTCAAGTACCTCGCGATCCACTACGCCCAGCGC
>JBFIHF010000064.1:0-22080 GCA_041601915.1 Bradymonadaceae bacterium | reverse complement strand
GCCATCGAAAGCGGGCGATGTGCCGGCTTGCACCAGTTCCGCTGCATCTGGCGAAACTGCGGCGGGCTCCAGAGCTGTTCGAGCACGATCGCTTCGTACTCCGGCAGCGCACCAGGCGCGGCGAACATGACGCGTTCGACGCGTACGTAGTCTTCGCGCAGGCGGAGCGACTCCGGCATCACGACGTGATTCCAACAGCCGCGATCGATGCGAAGATTGGAGAGCATCGCGGCGGTGTGCTGGAACTGCAGCCCCACGTACGGGGTCAGGCAGTTCAGCGCGAACAGCGTCGTGAGGGCTGCCGGGCCAAACCGATGCGAAGGGGACCCGAGCGGAACGCGGCGCCCACGAGCGAGCGCCTGCACGCCGAGGAACAGCGCGAGCCACAGCAAGAACTCGCGCGGGACCATCGTCCACTCCGGCCACGCCCCGTGCGCCGCCAAACTGCCGGCCGTCGTCAGCCCCGCCAGGGCGACCAACGCGCCGCGGCGACGATCCCAGCACTCGCGCAACTGCTGCACATCGTCATCGGTGAGAAACGCGGCATGGCCCACAAGCATCACAAACGCGAACGCGGGCGCCATCGTGAGCGTCAACGGGATATGAAAGACGACCGCCAGCAGCCGCGCGAGATGTCGCCGGTCCAGCAGGTATGCGGCGGGAATCGCGACCTCGAATCCCACCGCCAGCGGCGCGTGCAGCTCCTGAAACGACGCGAAGAAGTCCGGCGCCAGACGGTAGTACTCGGCGAGCTCCCGCAGACCGTACGTTGCACACCCGACGGCCGGATCGAAGAAGTCGTGATTCAGCTTGTGAAACGCGGCGAAGAGGTACGTCACGATCAACAGACCCCGGACGCCCCAGACCAACGAATCGATCCGCATCGGTCGTATCAGCAGGCAACACGCGCTGTAGCTGGCGACGAACAGCAGCAGCACCGACTGCGTCAGCTGGTCGCGCAGCATCAGCAGCGGAATCAGCAGCCCGAGGGCGCAGCCGATCCAGCCCACCGGGGCGCGCGTTCCGACCAGCAACACCAGGCCGATGACGTAGATGACGTTCGCGCCGAACCACTCCGCCTGCGCCGCATCGGCCAGCCAGAGGTGACTCAATGACGCGAGCACGAACGCGGCGACCACGCGCGAATACGCGGGATCTCGAGACCCCTGAAACAGGCGCGCGGCCACGCCATCCGGTCGGAAATCCTCGGTTTGGAGGTTGTCGTTCGAGCCGGTCATGGCTTATAACCCGCATGCCGTTTCGGCACGTTCTCTGGAGCGATCGATGATTCCGTTGAAAAAAGCGCTCATGTCGTCCATTGGCAAGAAGTACGTCATGGGCGTCACCGGACTCAGCTTGGTGGGCTTCATGGTGACCCATCTCGCCGCGAACCTCACGCTGTACTGGCCCGACCCCGCTGTTTTCAACAGCTACCCTGCGAAGCTGCACGCCTACGGCGCGTTGTTGACCGCCGCGGAGCTGGGACTCGGCGCATTGTTCGCGACCCATGCCGCGACGGCGTTCTGGCTGTGGTCCGACAAGCAACGCGCCGCGGGTGACTACTTCGCGGGGCGACCGAGCAAGGGCGGCAACAGCCGTCTCAATTACTCGTCGCGCAACATGATCTGGACCGGCGGGCTGCTGCTCGCGTTCGTCATCGCCCACGTGCTGCACTTCCGGTTCGGACCGGGCATCGCGGAGGGCTACACGACGCTCATCGACGGCGAGCCGGCCCGCGACCTGTATCGACTGGTCGCCGAGCAGTTTCAGGACCCCGTCATTGCGGGGCTGTACAGCATCGTGATGCTGTTCCTCGGGCTGCACGTGCGCCACGGGTTCTGGAGCGCGTTCCAGTCCCTCGGCGCGATGAAGCCGGAGTGGAGCAAGGGCATCTATGCGATCGGCGCCGGTGTCGCGTTCATCTTCACCATCGGGTTCCTGTTCATCCCGCTGTGGTTCTACTTCGACATGCCAGGGAGGCTGTAATGCTCGACGCATCGATTCCCAGCGGTCCGATCGAGGACAAGTGGACGAACTTCAAGTCCACGATGAAACTCGTGAGCCCCGCCAACAAGCGCAAGCATAACGTCATTGTGGTGGGCACGGGCCTCGCGGGCGCTTCAGCCGCGGCGACGCTTGGCGAACTCGGCTACAACGTCCAGGCGTTCACGGTGCTGGACTCCCCGCGACGCTCGCACTCGATCGCGGCGCAGGGCGGGATCAACGCCAGCAAGAACTACCCCTACGACGGCGACTCCGTGTGGCGGTTGTTCTACGACACCGTCAAGGGTGGCGACTACCGCTCCCGTGAGGGCAACGTCTACCGGCTCGCGGAGTTGTCCGCGAACATCATCGACCAGTGCGCGGCCCAAGGTGTGCCGTTCGCGCGAGAGTACGGCGGCGAACTCGCCAACCGCTCGTTCGGCGGCGCCCAGGTGTCGCGCACGTTCTACGCACGCGGCCAAACGGGTCAGCAACTACTGCTGGGCGCGTATGGGGCCCTGATGCGCCAGGTCGACGCCGGCAGCGTGAGCATGTTCACGCGCCGTGAAATGCTCGACCTCGTCGTCATCGACGGACGCGCGCGCGGGATCGTGTGCCGCAATCTGGTGACCGGCGAACTCGAAGCCTACTGCGCCGACGCGGTGCTGCTGTGCACCGGCGGCTACGGGCGCGCCTACTTCCTGTCCACGAATGCGTTCAACTCCAACGCCACCGCGGCGTGGCGCTGCCACAAGCGCGGCGCGCTCTTCGCGAACCCCAGCTACGTGCAGATCCACCCCACCTGCATCCCCCAGTCGGGCGACTACCAATCGAAGCTGACGCTGATGTCGGAGTCGTTGCGCAACGATGGTCGGGTCTGGGTGCCGAAGAAGAAGGAAGACGCCGAGAGCGTGCGCAAGGGCAAGTTGAAGCCGCGCGATATCCCGGCGAAGGACCGGTCCTACTACCTCGAAGAGCGCTATCCGGCGTTCGGCAACCTCGTGCCGCGTGATGTCGCGTCCCGAAATGCCAAGGCGGTGTGTGACGACAATCTCGGCGTGAATCCGACGGGGCGTGCGGTGTTTCTCGACTTCGCCACCGCGATCAAAGAGCAAGGCGTCGGGATCATCAAGGACAAGTACGGAAACTTGTTCGACATGTACAAGAAGATCGCCGGCGACGACCCGTATCAGACCCCGATGAAGATCTACCCCGCCGTCCACTATACGATGGGCGGGCTGTGGGTGGACTACAGCCTGATGTCCAACATCCCCGGTCTGTTTGTGCTCGGGGAGGCCAACTTCTCCGACCATGGCGCGAACCGCCTTGGGGCGAGCGCGCTGATGCAGGGCCTCGCGGACGGCTACTTCGTGATCCCGCACACGCTGGGGAACTATCTGGCCGACCATCGTCCGGACAAACTCACGCTCGAGCATCCCGCGTTCGACGAGACCCTCGACGATGTCGAAGCGGCGACGATGAAACTGCTGGCACTCGGCAAGAAAAACAGCGGCAAGAAAGGGAAGACGGTCGTCGACATCTACCGACGCCTCGGCCAGGTGATGTACGACGAAGTCGGCATGGCGCGAAACGGTCCGGGCCTCGAGCGCGCGCTGAAGAAGATTCCGGCGTTGCGCGAAGAGTTCTGGAGCGACGTGTCGATGCCCACCGATCTCGACTTCAACAAGTATCTGGAGGTCGCCGGCCGACTGGCCGACTTCCTCGAGCTCTCCGAGCTCATGGCGCGCGATGCGCTGGAGCGCGACGAGTCGTGCGGTGGTCACTTCCGCGAGGAACACCAGACCGCCGAAGGGGAGGCACGTCGCAACGACGACGACTTCGCCTACGTCGCCGCCTGGGAGTACAAGGGCGAAGGCAAGCCGCACGCATTGCACAAAGAAGAGCTGGAATTTGAAAACGTCAAGCTGACCCAACGCAGCTACAAGTGAGCTGAAGATGTCCGACGAGCGCACCTACCATCTCGAAGTCTGGCGACAGACCGGCCCCGAATCACAAGGCGGGTTTGAGACGCATACGGTGAAGATCACCGAGCATGCGTCGTTCCTGGAGATGCTCGACTTGCTGAACGAGCAGCTCATGCAGAACGGCAAGCGACCGGTCGAGTTCGACTCCGATTGTCGCGAAGGCATCTGCGGCTCCTGCTCCTGCGTGATCAACGGCTATGCCCACGGTCCGGAGCGCGGCACGGCGGTCTGCCAGCTGCACATGCGCACGTTCGAGAACGGCGCCACGCTGCGGATCGAACCGTGGGCCGCCGAACCGTTTCCGGTCATTCGGGATCTGGTCGTCGACCGCAGTTCGCTGGACCGCATTCAGGCCGCGGGCGGCTACGTGTCGGTGAACACGGGGCCCAAACCCGACGCCAACAGCATCAAGGTGGGCAAGGAGCAGTCCGATCAAGCGATGGATTTCGCGACCTGCATCGGCTGTGGGGCCTGCGTCGCCGCCTGTCCCAATGGCTCAGCGTCGCTGTTCGTCGGCGCGCGGCTCGCGCAGTTCGCGCTGTTGCCGCAGGGCCAGCCCGAGCGCGGCCGCCGGACTCGGCGCATGGTCGATCAGATGGAAGAGGAGGGCTTTGGCCCGTGCTCAAACATCGGCGAGTGCGAAGCCGCCTGTCCCAAAGAGATCAGCATCGACGCCATCGCGCGGATGAAGCGCGACTACCTGCTCGCCGCTCTCGGCGCGCTGTAGCCGCGGCTCACTCGAGCGCGAAGAATCTGCGGCTCCACGGGTCCCTGCCCTGATCCCTCAGTCCTTTTTCGTCGCTTTCACGCCCGACTGGCTATGGGTCAGGGTGTAGCGCGTGTGGGTGTTGGGAATCACCTGCACCGCCACCTCCTGGCGCCCATGGGGCGTGTCCAAGACGACATTGACGGAGCCTTCGGGCAGCGAGATGTTGCCGGCCGGTCCTTGCCCATACGCGTTGTTGCCGACGTAGATCTCCGGGCCCATCGGTTCGACGTAAATCGTCACCGTGCCCCGCTCACGTTTCATCGGCTGCAGAAACGGCCGCAACTCAAACGTCCCGACGTCTTCGAGTGCGGCGTGGCGCCGCATCGGAACGGAATCCCGCTCCTCGAAGCTCACCGTGATGAAGGTGTTGCGATCGCGCGTCTTGAAGAACGGGGTGACGCCCAGGGACTCCGCCTCGCCCTCGATCTGGACCACCGAGCCGCGAGGAATCGCCGCGAAGATGACCTCGACGTAGTTCTTCTTCGCCGAGTCGCGTTTCGCGAGCTTCGTCTCGACGAGGTTCTCCGACTTCTTCACGAGGCTGATGAATCCGGTGTACGGGAAGCGCCCCTCCGACTCGATATAGACGTGGTGCTCCTCGCCGGTCCACAGACCGGTCACGGTCGTCGGCGAGCTGCCGACCTCCACCCCGTCGACCCACACCGTCGCGCCACGCGGTTCGGTGAGGATGTTGAGGTCGGCGGTTTCGTCCGCGGGAACTTCCTCGAGCGGCTCCAGCGTCACACCGAGCGGCGAGCCCGAGCCGACGCCGTCCACATAGACCCGCGCCGACTTGTGACCTGCCGCGTAGACGTTGATCTCGTTCTTCTGACCTTTGACGAGCCCGACTTTGCCTCCCTCGACGGTGACCGGCAACCCGTCCACGACGATGTAGGCGTCGGGGGGTGTCGTCTCGATCGTGGCGGAGACGCGTTCGAGCTTTTTGGCGACTTCCGTCACCAATAGACTCGGATCGACCTGGGTGCGCTCGACCTCGCGCTCCATCTCGGAGTCGGTGGTGTCGAGCGACAAGGCATAGGCGAGAATGAACGCGATCAAGACAAAAGCGAACAATCCGACGACGATCATGCCGTTGCGTTTCGTCGACAGCCCGGAGGCGTCCTCGAGCTCGTCGAGCGACAAATCCGACGGCATCTTGGGCGTCCCTTCTCCAAACGCCGCGCGTGCGCGTCCCTCGGCCGAGATCGCCGCCGGGGGCTTCATGCTGCCGGGAGGCGCGCTCGGAATGTTTCCGGATCGTCCGGCGGGCGCCGCCGGGGACGACGGTGCGGGCTTCGCAGCGGGCGCCGCAGCGGCAACGACCGGTGCCGGTGCCGGTGCCGGTGCACTCACGACCGCTGGAGGCTCGGAAGCGACGAGCGGCACGATCTGCGAGGTGCTCGCAGGCTCCGCCACATCGAGTTCCGCGATCTCCGGCGCACGCTCACTGATGACCGTGGGCTCCTCATCGACGTACTCCCGTTCGGCCGGCTCGGGCTCGGGCTCGGGCTTCGGCGCCTCCACCGCCTCCTTCATCGGCTCCGTCGCCAGACCCGCTTCGGAGGCCTCGGACATCGGACGCTGAATCACGACATCGGCCTCCGAGGGGGCGCCGAGCGCGAAGTCGAGCGCCTTGTCGAGGTCATCCTCGTCCATCTCCGTGACGTCTTTCTTCTTCTTCGTCTCCTGACTCATCGACGCGTCCGCGGCGGCGGTGGGACGCTCGAACTCTTCGTCCGCGACCGTCTTGTCCTCGTCGGCGGCGGGCTTCTTGCCGTCCACCGCGAGCACGACATCTTCGGACACCTGCATCGGACCGGTCGTCTCCGCGACGCTATCCGAGATCGGCTTCGACAGCACCGGGAACAGCCCGCGCATGTACCGCGCGAGTGCGACGGGGCTCGTGCTGGCCTGGTTCTGCACCAACCAGTTCTCGAGCTCCGTTTGCATCGCTTCCGCAGTCTGATAGCGGGCGCTCGGGTCGCGCTCCAGCGCGCGCATCACGATCTTCTCAAGTTCCACGGGGTAGCCGGCGCGCAGCGTCGTGGGCGGCTCGATGCCGGCGTACAGAATCTTCTCCAACGCCTCGAACTGGTTGTCGGCACGAAACAGCCGCGTCATCGTCGTCGTCTCGTAGAGCACCACGCCCAGCGCGAACACATCGCTGCGTGCATCGACCTGACTGGACTCGATCTGCTCGGGAGCCATGTACGAAAACTTGCCTTTGACCTGCTCCGCCTGGGTCTGGCTCATGAGTTGTTCGACCTTCGACACGCCAAAATCGCAGATCTGCACCGCGCCATCGACGCTCACGAGGATGTTCTGCGGCGAGATGTCGCTGTGAACGATGTTCAGCGACGCGCCATCTTCCCCCGTCAGTGTGTGGGCGTAATGCAAACCAGCGGCGACTTGCGCCCCAAGGCTCGCGGCGAGCTCCGTGGGGATGAAGTTGTCCTGGCTGTAGCCCTCTTCGAGGATCGAGCGCAGGTCGCGACCGTGCACGTACTCCATCGTCAGATACAGAAACTCATCGATCACGCCGCAGTCGAGGATCGGCACCACGTTGGCGTGGGCCAACGTCGATGCGATGCGCCCCTCGACGAGGAAGAGATCGACGATCTCCTGCTCTCCGGTCAGGTGGGGAAACAGTCGCTTGATCGCGACGTGCTTGATGGATCCGCTGCTCTCGTCCTTCTGTCGGGCGAGAAAAACTTCAGCCATGCCACCCTTGGCAATCTTCTTTACGAGCTCGTACTTTCCAAAGGTGTCGCCCATGCATCCTCACGGCGAACGGCAGCGTGCGACCGTTCTTGAACATCACTTTTGCGCGGCTCGCCAACTTAACACGAACATCCCCGATGGGAAAAACAATTGCCGCGCGCGGATCGCGTTCGCCGCAGCCCTTGCCAAGGCGCACAGCATGCGGCGATGGTAGGGTTGTGACCACCGCGACCGCCCATTCGAACATTGCCCTCGTCAAGTACTGGGGGAAGCGTGACCGCCGCTTGAACTTGCCCGCGACCGGTAGCCTGTCGCTGACCCTGGGCGAGCTCACGACGACCACGACGGTCCGAGAATTCTCCGCGGACACCGTGTTGCTTGACGAACGGCCCGCCCCGGATCCGTTCGCGCGCAAGGTCGTGGCGTTTTTGGACCTCCTCGCCGACGACCTTGGTCTGGAGCGCCCGCCGTTACTGGTGCAGACCGCGAACAACTTCCCGACCGCGGCCGGGCTCGCGTCGTCCGCCTCGGGCTTCGCCGCACTCACCGTCGCGGCCGTCGCGGCGCTCGGCGCGTCCCGGTCCCCTGAGGAGCTGTCGCGCCTCGCGCGACAGGGCTCCGGTTCGGCCGCGCGCAGCCTCCACGGCGGCTGGGTGGAGATGGCCGCCGGCGTGCGCGACGACGGTGCCGATGCCGTGGCCCACCTTGTCGCGCCCGCCGACCATTGGGACCTGCGGTGCGTCGTTCTCGTGACCGCGGAAGGCGCGAAGTCGGTCGGCTCGACCGATGGGATGGAGCGAACGGCCCAGACATCGCCCTACTACGACGCGTGGGTCTCGGGCGTGCCGACCGATCTGGCAGACGCGCGGACTGCGGTCGTGGAACGCGACTTCGAGCGCCTCGCGGTCGTCGCCGAGCGCAGCTGCATGCGGATGCACGCGTCGGCGATGGCCGCCGATCCGGCCGTCGTCTACTGGAACGGCGCGTCGATCGAGCTCATCCATCGCGTGCGCGCGCTGCGCGCCGCCGGGCACCCCGTATTCTTCACGATCGACGCGGGCCCGCACATCAAGGTATTCTGCCCCCCTGATGTCGTTCCAATCGTCCGTGATGCCGCCGACGATGTTGTCGTCGACTCGATCGAGTCGAGACCTGGCGGACCGGCCATCATCACGGTGGACTGATGACGTGGAGCGCCCCCGGAAAGCTGTTCCTGTTCGGTGAGTATGCCGTGCTGCGCGGTGCGCCGGCGATCGTGACCGCGATCAGCCGACGCGTGATCGCCACGAAGACCGACGAGGAAGCGTACACGGTCGTCGGGACCACCGCGGACCCGCGATTGCCCGCGGCCGTCGCCATGCAGACCGACGGCATCCCCAACGGCATCAGCGTGGATCTGCAGGGCATGTACGCCGATCGCGAGAAGATCGGGCTGGGGTCCTCGGCGGCCTCCGCGGTCGTGTTGACCGCCGCGATGCTCGATTCGGTGGAACTCGACGAGGTCTACCCGCGGTCCTATCACGCGCATCGCGCGTTTCAAGGCGGTATTGGCAGCGGGGCCGATGTCGCCGCCTCGTGCTTCGGTGGCACCCTCGTGGCGCGTCCAGACATCGACGGCGGCCCACCGGTCGTCGAGACGCTCGCGTGGCCCGAAGACCTACAAGTCTTCGCCGTGTGGTCGGGCCGCAGCGCCGACACCCGAAAGTTCATCGAAGCCGTGGACTCCTCCCAACGGCCGCTATCGCACCTGTGCCGCCTTGCCGACGCCGCCGTGGCGTCGTTTCGCGAAGGCGACGTCGACCGCCTGTTGGTCATCGCGACCGATTACGATGACGCGATGGGAAAACTGGGCGTCGGGGCCGGCGTCGTGATCCGCACCCGCACGCAGGCCAAGATCTCGCGGATTGTTCGCGACTTCGGTGCCACGTCCAAGCCTTCCGGTGCCGGCGGCGGCGACGTCTCGCTCGTGTTTGCACGCGCCGGTCTCGACCGAGCGACCCTCGCCGCGGCGCTGCCCAAGGGTGCTCGCCTCCTCGACCTCGACTTCGACCAGCCCGGCCTGCGGCAAGACTGACGAGTGCGTCACGCCGCCGCGAGCATCTGCGCAATCGCGGCGCGGTGCTCCGCGATGTCCGCGACGAGGCGATCGCGGCGAGCACCCTCGGCACGTTCGAGCTGATGCTGACGGAAGGCCAGCAATGTCGCGGCCTCGACGTAGGCCTCGCGTGCGACACCCGCCGGCAGCCAGCCGGATTTGCGGCGCCGCAGCCAATACGGAACGATCTCAACATGCGCCACCGGAAGCGTCCCGCGGGCCGCTTCAGCGGCGAGGTACCGCTTGATCATGTCGTGTTCGCGCTTCAGGGCGAACTGCGTCAGCCCCAGCATCACCGCCGCCGCGAGCACCACCAACGCGCACGCGGTGACCAGAAGTGCCGCGCTCAGCCCCGTGTCACGCAGCGCCTCCAGTCCCGCGACCCCGGCGAAGAAGTTCCACGCCGCGTGGTTGGAGATGGCGAGCAGATATCCGAGCGCGATGATCCCCCAAGACCCCACGACACTCTGGCGGTGTCTGGCGAGGCCAATCGCCATCCCCAGCGTGGCGCTCGACACGCAGTGAACGATTGCGGTGAAGAGCGTGCGAACAATCGCCATGCCCACGAGTTCGTCGAGACCGGAGGCGCTGGAAAAATAGGCGAGATTCTCCACACACGCGAACCCCAGACCCACCGCGGCCCCGTAGATCAGGCCGTCGGTCTCGTTGTCGAAGTGTTTGCTGTAGATGAGGCCCACGAACACGAGCCCTTTGGTGAACTCCTCGATCACGGGAGCGAGGACCACCGCCCCGACCAAATCGCCACCGACCCCGCCCAACACCGCGATCGTCACGGCGGAGGGAAGCGTGCCGAGCTCCACGGCCCACCAAGTCCCGAAGATGCCGCCAAATCCAAACGTGACCAGCACCAGCCAGAACGGTTCGCGTTCGTAGCGATCGAGCCACCAAATGAACGTCAGGTAGGCAAAGATCAGCATCGTGGCGCCGACCACCGCGCCGGCACCGACGACGAAATCCACTCAGCTGCCTTTGACCGGCTCGTCGACCCCGACGTCGGCTTCGCTCTGTTCCAGCAGCCGCGACGTCGCCTCGGGGAGCAATTCGAACTGCCGCTCGAGCCCCCGGACGATGTGCAAAATCCCGCGCCCTTCCACGGTGTCGGGGTCTTCGCCGTACAGCAACACGTAGCGGGTGGTGTTCAACTGGCGGATGTACTGGCCTTTCACATCGCGCAGGTTGTTCAGCGTGTATTCCATGAGACCGCCGAACGCCAACGACCCCAGTAACCCGCCCGCCCAGCCGGCCGCGCTGACCCATCCCGGCACTTCGGTTCCGCCCATCCGCATCAAGATGCGGTGGTAGAATTTCAGGTTTTTCTTGTACATGTCGCCGGCGGCGTCCCCGAGGCTAAACTTGCCGACGAGAACGTAGCCGAGCGTCGCCGGTACCCCGACCTTCACGCCGGCGCGAATCGCCTGCGCGAGCAGCGGATCGTGCGAGATCTCGCGCTCCATCAGGTCGTGCAGGCGCCCCCGAAACGCGATGACATCTTCGCGGGACTTCGAGTAGTCCGACTCCACCGTGTTCGCGACCCGCGACCACTGCTCGTTCTCGAACTCCTGGAACAGTCGACCGAGCAGGGTTTCGAGCTCCCCGGGGCTGACGACCTCTCGCTCAAACGAATCCATGAGCTTGTCATGGGTGTACGTCGTGGTCTCAAACTTCGGACCCCCGACGGTCCCGGACACGCTGGAGGCCATGTTGCGCACCCCGATCAAGATGTCCGCGATCCCGGTCTTGGGGCTCACCGCACGCTGCATGACGCGTCGAAAGCTCGTGAGATTGCGGTCGACGAAGCCCGGAATGCGCGCGATCGCCTCGTCGAAGAACGTGTTGATCTGCGCCTCGAACCGCTCTTCCCAATCGCTTGGATCTTCGGTCTCGGCCGTCGGATCGTAGCTATCGGTCATCCTGAACTCCGGTTGTGCAAGAATGCGCCCACTCGCTCCAGGGCTTCCGTCAGGATAGTCTCCTCCACGGTGTACGCAAGGCGGAGGTGACCCTCACCACGCGGTCCGAACCCAATACCCGGAATCGTGACGACATCGACTTCGTCGAGGATGCTCAGCGCGAGGTCGAGGGTCGACTCGCCGCGGCGCAGGCACGTCGCGACATCGACGAACGCGTAGAACGCGCCGTCGAGCACGGGCTCTGGAAGCCCCCACGCGGTCAAGCGATCACGGGTGATCTCTCGGCGTCGCGCGAACGTCGCCCGGATCTGAGCGACCTGCTCGTCGTGGTGCTCGAGCATCGCCAGCGCCGCCGCCTGAGAAGGGCCCGGGGCACATGCGACCAAGTGCTGGTGCAGCGGCACCAGCCGATCGACGGCGGCGGCGGGCCCGGCGAGCCAGCCGATGCGCAGGCCCATCGCCGAATGCGACTTCGACAGGCCGCTGACGACGACGCCGTCGGTGCCAAAGTGGCGCGGACTGTGGTGTTCGCCCTGCCAGACGAGGTCCTCGTAGATCTCGTCGGAGATAAAGAACGCACCACGCGCCTCGCACAGCTCGACCACCGCACGCGTCGCATCGCGGCTCGCCACGCCGCCCGTCGGATTCGACGGACTGCTCAGCACGACCGCTGAAGTCCGTGGAGTCCACGCCGCGTCGACGAGCTCGGGGTCCAGTGCGAACCGATCACCCAGGGCGTACGGGATCGGGGTGGCGCCTACCGCGCGGATCAGGTTGGGATAGGCGGGAAACCCCGGGTCCGGCACCAGTACGTCGGTGGCGGGCGTCACGAGGCCCAGCGTCGCCACGGCGAGCGCCTGTTGCGTGCCGGTGGTCACGATCACGGCGTCGCCGTCGTATCGTTGACTGATCGCCGCCACGAGATCGGCGCGGCCACGGTTCGCGGTGTAGGGAGCCGCCACCACGCCGGCGAGCGCTTCGGTGGCCCAGGGCGCCAGCGGCAGATCGGGCTGCCCGAGGCCCAGATGCAGGCTGCTTGGCCGCGCGCGCTCACTGACGACGCGAATGAGGGTGGGCTCGATGCTGCGCGCAAACTCACTGGGCTGAAGCACGCTCATCCCCGCAAGAGATCCTCGAACGCCGTGCGCGAGTCGGTGCTCGCGTCGCGGTACTTAATGATCAACAACGCAGCCATGTGCAGCCCATGTCCCGCGGCGAACGAGCCCTTCGCGGGCCGGGAGCCCGGGATCACGACCGCATTCTCCGGGATCGTGAGCGGTTGCTCCGGCGTCGAGCGATACACCTGCTCGCGCACGAGGTCGTAGACCGGCGTGCTCGCCGTGATCACGCACCCGGCGCCGATCACGACGTTCCGACAGACACGCGTGCCCTCGTAGACGCCGGTGTTGCCGCCCAATAGCACGCCTTCTTCGATGATGACCGGCTGCTGGCCAATCGGCTCGAGCACGCCCCCGATCTGCGCGCCCGCGGAGATGTGGACCTTCTTGCCGACTTGCGCGCAGCTACCGACGAGCGCGTGGGAGTCGATCATCGTGCCCTCGCCGACGTACGCACCCACGTTGACAAAGGCTGGCGGCATCATCACGACGTTCGGCGCGATGTAGCTGCCGCGGCGGATCGAGCTGCCGCCCGGCACGATCCGAATGTTCCGTTCCGTGAGCGCGAGGCGCTGGGCTGGAAAGGTATCCTTGTCCGCGAACTGCAACGGGCCGGCGTTGTCGAACTCGACGTGCTTGCCGAGCCGGAACCCCAGCAAGATCCCCTTCTTGACCGCCGTGTTCACGCGCCAGCCACCGGCACCATCGGGCGAGGCAGCGCGAACTTCGCCGCGCTCGAGACGGTCGATCAGCTCGTCGAACGCGCGACGCGCGTCGGCACCGAGCTCCGCAGCGGGCTGCTCGAAGAAGCTCTCGATCTCATCGAACAAGTTCATGGTTCCTCAGGTGTTGAAGGGGCCGGCGATCGTCGACTCCAAGCGTGCGCGCGCTGAGGTACGCGTCCTACTCGGCCGCGGGCGGCGCTTCGGGCGCTTTCTCAGCCGGCGGCTTCTCTTCGGGCTTCGCCTCCGGCTTGGCTTCGGGCTTCGCTTCCGGCTTCGCTTCCGGCTTGGCTTCGGGCTTCGCTTCGGGCTTGGCTTCCGGCTTCGCTTCGGGCTTGGCTTCCGGCTTCGCTTCGGGCTTGGCCTCCGGCTTCGCTTCCGGCTTGGCGTCGGGCTTCGCTTCCGGCTTCGGCTCCGCTTTCGGCTTCGGCTCGGCTTTGGGCTTCGGCTCGGCTTTGGGCTTCGGCTCCGCTTTCGGCTTCGGCTCCGCTTTCGGCTTGGCCTCGACCTTCGGCTCGGGCTCTGGATCTGGCGCAACCTCCGGCTTCGCTTCTTCCGCCGGCGGCAGCGTCGGCACGACCTCGAACTTGATCGGTGGCGCGCCGTTGGTGCCCGCGGCCGCGCCGTTGGTACCGTTCTGCTGGTTCAGCAGCTTCTGCAGGTCGAGCTCGTTGAGGTTGATCTCGGTGTTCTTGGCTTCGGCGGGCGGCGCAGCGTCGGCGCCGAGTTCGACCAGCGCCCCCGAGCCCTGCTCCACGATCGTATCCTCGTCGGACGCTTCGCGACCGGACGACTCGCTGAGGTCGAGAAGCGAGTTCGGGCGACTCGACAGATAAGCGAGGCTCAGAGAGGTGGCCATGAAGATCGAGGCGAGCGCCACGGTCGATCGCGTCAAGAAGTTACCGGCTCCGCGCCCGCCGAACATCTGGGTCGCCGCGGCGCTGGCGCCACCAAACCCCGCGCCCATCCCACCGCCCTTACCGGACTGGACCAGGATAACGCCAATGATCAGCAAGCACGCGAGGACGTGAACGATGGAGAGTACAAGTGCCATGATTCAACCAACTTTCAAGCGGTTCCGGCCGAGCCGGACAGAGGTCGATTGCTATACCGAACGGGCCGCGCAAACGCAAGCGGGTTGGCCGGGCGGTCAAATGCTGCGTGCCAAGGTCAACACCGTCTCCACAAGTCCAACCCCAAACTTGCCCTGTGGTCCCCGCGATCCCGAAATTGGCCTCGGCGCGGCGGGAGCGCTACATTCTAGGGGAACCTCGCGCCAGGAAGAACGTTGATGCGTCTCGCCGTGCTGTGCCTCGCTCTCTGCGCCTCATTTCCTCTGTTCGCGTGCAACGGTTGCGATGATCCGATCGCGGGACTGCCTGACGCCAGTCAGCAGGCCGACGTCGGCGACCTGACCGACACCCACACGTTCTGGCCCGACGCCATCGTGCCGGAAAGTGACACCGGTCCCGACGCAAACCAGACCGACGCCGCGATGTGCGCGACGCCGCTGTGCGGCGGAGCATGCTGCGCCGCCGACGATGAGTGCGTGCTCGACGTCTGTCGACCGGCCTGCCCCGACACGCGTTGTGGCGCAGCATCGGAGCTGTGTTGCGGCGGCACAGACATCTGCATCTTCGACGCGTGCCTGACGCCCGGCAGCCCGTGTCAGAACTCGTTCGAATGCCCGGAAGACGAATACTGCGAGCCGATTCTCGGCGCCTGCATCCCACGCAGCGTGATCAACGTCGACTGCGAGTACCGCCCGCCGATCGGCCTGTTCACGCCCTCGCCGGAAGGTCGATTCGACGGTGTGACCCTCAACAACGAGATCTTCAGTCGGTCGATCACCTCGCCGGTGGTCGCCGACGTCGACGGCGATGGAATGCCCGAGATCGTCGCGCAGATGTATCGCGGCGCCCTCGCCCAGAGCATGATCGTGGTGCTCAATGGCGAAGACATGTCGCTCGTCGCGTTTGGCGCAACCGGCGAGGTCCAGCCCAACGCCGCCGGCATCGCGGTCGCGAACCTCGATCCCACGACGCCCGAACTCGAGATCGTCGCCCAGGCCCTCGGTGGCGGGCTCGTCGCCTACTCCGTCGACGTGGCGGCCGGGACGCTCAACCAGTTGTGGATCAACCGCACGGGGGCCCTCGGCACGATCACTAGCGAGAGCGCGCCGTCGATCGCCGACCTCGATTCGGACGGCTCCCCCGAAGTCATCCTCGGGTTCAGTGTCGTCGATGCGACCGGTGCGATCTGGAACAACCTCAATGGCGGGCCCGCCGGTGGGCAGGGCGCCAACTCCGCCATCACGGCCGCGGTGGACCTCGACCTCATCGATGACGCCAATGGTCGAAAGAACCTCGAGCTCATCGCGGGTAATCGCGTGATGAAGCTGGACGGAACGATGTTGTGGGATCGCTCGGCCACGAACAGCGACGGATTCCCGGCCGTTGCAGACCTCGACGGCGACGGCGTGCCAGAAGTCGCGACGATGTCCGCCGGCCAGCTGACCGTGTTCTCCGCCGACGGCGCAAACGTCGTGTTCGGACCGATCGCGCTGCCCGGTGGCGGCCAAGGCGGCCCCCCCACCATCGCCGATTTCGACGGCGACGGCCGCCTCGAGATCGCCGCGGCTGGCCGCGGCCAGTACACGGTGTTCGACCCGGACTGCACGGGCGCGGCCCCGGATCTGACCGTCTGCCCGACCGGCGGGATGGGGGACGGGATTCTATGGACCGTCGCCGTTCAGGATCTCTCCAGTTCTCGCACCGGCTCGTCGGTCTTCGACTTCGACGGCGATGGCAAAGCCGAGGTCGTCTACAACGACGAGTGTTTCCTCCGGGTGTTCGACGGCACGGACGGGACGGTGCTGTTCGAGGCCCCCAATAGCACGCGGACCGGCAGTGAAGCCCCGATCGTCGTGGACGTCGACGGGGACTTCAACGCCGAGATCGTCGTCGTCTCCAACAATGACCAGATCGCGCGCGACCAGTGCGAGACGAACTACCCGAACTACCCGGTGGGCGGGACGACGGGTGTCTTCGTCTATGGCGACGCCAACGACAACTGGGTCACGACGCGACGGGTCTGGAATCAACACGCCTACCACATCACCAACATCCTCGATGACGGCACGGTGCCGGCTCCGGAGCCGCTGCACTACTCGCGCGCGGTGACGAACTCGTTCCGGCTCAACGTCCAGCCGGACGGCCTGTTCAACGCGCCGGATCTGGCCGTGGAGAAGGTCGAGATCCGCAACCCGACCTGCGGCGACGTGATCACCGTCGAGATCGCGGTGACGGTCACGAACAACGGCTCACTGGGCGTCGGTGCGGGGGCCGAGGTGCTCGTGACGGCCACCAATGGCGCGGAGATGGCGGTCGTCGCGACCGTGGCGACCACGCGAGCGCTGTTGCCGAGCCAGTCGGAGACGTTGCTGATCTCGTGGACGCTGCCCGCGGGGTGGCAGAACGCCGACTTCACCGTGGACGGCGTCGTCGATCCGAGCGGCGCGATCAACGAGTGCATCGAGGACAACAACACCGCGAGCGGCGTCAGCGCCGCGGGAACTCGGACGTTCGACGATCTCATCATCACCGCACTCACCGTCGACGATTCCAGCTGCGGCATCACCGGCAACGTCGGGATCGACCTCACCCTGACCAACCAGGGCGGCTCTGGCGTACCCAACGGTCTGCCGCTCGTGATCGAAGCGCTGCGCGGGGCGACCGCGACCCCCGTCGACACCGTCCGCACACAGGGCGGCCTCGGCCCGGGCCAGTCGCAGTCGTTCCACGTCGACTGGGCCGCACCGGCCACTCTGCTCGGCCAACAGTTCGAGATTCGGGCCACGGTCGACCCCAACGGCGTGCTCACCGCGTGCTCCAGCGATAGCGCGCTGGCCCCGGCCGATTGCCTGCCGCCGCAGTAGGCGACGGGCGCGGGGTGGGACGGCGGAATACATGCACCCACATCTAGAATTGTAGGTGGCGACAGGGAGGGCCCTCCCCGCTCGAAGTGGGCCACGCGGTTGTGCAAACAGCGGCGTGGCGCTAACAACGAACTCGTGCTCGGACGCTGCGGCGTCGGGCATGGAACGCGGGAAACTCATCGTGACCAAACCCAGTACAGCCCTCCTCGTTCTCTTCCTCGCCTCCCCCCTTGCCGTGAGCTGCGACTCGCGCCCCACCCCCGACGCGGCGGTTGTCGCGCAGAAGTCGACCTTCGACCTCGTGCGCGACGACGTCCCCCGGTGGATGGAGTTCGCGACCGTCGAACAACTCGAGAGCGCATCGCTGCGCGACGAACTCAGCCGGCCGCTCTCCGAACTCCAGGGCGTGGGGCTCCGCCACGTCCCCGTCCTGCGCGCGCTCTACGGAACGCGCGCACATCGCCCCGTCTGGGTCGACCTCACCTCCCGCACCGACGGCGCCCTGAACGCCCACGGCGAAACGCTGTTCGACGCCATGCAAGCGGCCAGCCGCGCCCATGGTCTGGACCCCGCCGATGTGCACGAAGCCGCGATCCTCGAGCTGACGCAGAGTACGGGCGGGACGGCGTCTGCGTTTGCCGACGTGCGCTTCGAAGCCGCGGAGCTGACACTGGTCGGGGCTTGGGCGCAGGCCCATCCGAAGGCGACCCCTGAGGAACTTGCCCGCGCCATGGCCCGGCGCGACGGGCCGACCCCGCGCATCGCGGCGATGATCGAAGATCGGATGGGTACGCTCGCCAACGACTCGCGAAATCGGGTGCGTCTCGATCTTCACCTCAGCGACGCCCTCGTACAGTACGGGATGCAAATGCGCTGGGCGAACGACGCGTGGACGCGAGATTTCGCATGGCCCGACCACCTCAAAGAGCCGCATGCCGACACGCGCATCGGCTGGGATGACCTGCGCCGAGAGCGACGTGCGCTCGCCGCGCGGACCGAGCTCGCCCCGTTGTTTGCGAAGCCGGAACAGATCGCGAGATCGCTGACGGCGCTGCTGCCACCGTTCGAGCAGTACGAGCGCCTGTCCCGCTCATTTGTCGAGTACGGCAAGATGGTCGAGCTCGGCGGGTGGCAAAAGCTGCCGGACGGGATCGGTGAGCTCAAGGTCGGCAGCGAGAGCGACGCGGTCACGAAGCTCAAGGAGCGACTGCGCGCCGAAGGGTACTGGCAGGGCGATCAGAGCGCGAAGTTCACGAACTCGCTGGCCGATGCGCTCAAGGAGTACCAGCGCACCCATCAACTCTGGGAGAAGGGCACCCTGAGCCGCGAGACGCGCGCGAGCCTCGATGTCCCCGCGAACCGGCGCCTCGCGCAGCTGCGCATCGCACTCGAGCGCTGGCGCGAGTCCAACATCGGGGCCGACGGCCACTACGTGTTCGTGAACATCCCCGACATGCACGTCGAGGCGTGGAAAGGCGGGGAGCGGCGGTTGCGCATGAAAGTCGTGGTCGGGGCCACCACCCACAAGCGCGACCCGGTCAGCGGTGCCTTCGAGTATGTGCACGCGACGCCGTCGGTGAGCTCACGGATCGAGCACGTCGTGCTCAATCCCTACTGGTGGGTTCCGGCGGACATCGTGAAGGAAGAGATCGAACCGGCGATCGCGAAGAACCCCTGGTATCTGTCCGAGCACAACTACGAGTGGACCGAAGACGACCGCGGCGAAGCGGCGCTTCGGCAGCGCCCCGGCGACAACAACGCGCTGGGGCGTGTGAAGATCAACTTCCCCAACGAGCACCAGATCTACATGCACGACACGCCGGAGCGCCCGTTGTTCCGGTTTCCGGCGCGGGCGTTTTCGCACGGCTGTATTCGACTCGAACGCCCGATGGAGCTCGCGAAGTACCTGCTCGAGGCCGACGAGCAGTTCGACCAGACCACGGTGGACACCCACCTCGCAGCAGGCTCCGAGAAGTGGATCAAGCTCGCGAACCCGCTGCCGATCCACGTCGAATACTACGTGGTGCGCGTCGACGATCGAGGGCGTGCGAACTTCCTCTCCGACCTCTACCGCCGCAACGCGCATCGCATCCGCGGGGCGCTAGCGCTGGGCGAACGGACCGAAGAGCCCGCCGTCGTGAGCACCGTGGATTAGCGCCGCCGCCGCCGCCGTGCCAGCATCAGCCCTACAAACAGCGTGCTCCAGCTCGCGCTCTCCGCCGCGGAGGAGCAGCCGCAGGGCCGCTCGGACGGCGGCTCGGAGCCGGGCGCTGAACTGTCCACCGCCGCCGCGACGTCCGCATCCGCGTCCTCCATCTGTTGGTCGGGAGTGTGGATGACGAACACGGCGCCTGCCGCGCCGCCGCGGCCGTCTCGCACCTCGAGCCGAATGACGCGGTCGTCGCTGTTCGGCAACTCCGTACGCGGGCCCGCGCCCCATTCCGTGTCCCACACTCCGTCGTAGTCCAAGTCCCAGCGAAACTGGAGTTCATCGCCGTCTGGATCGCTGGACCGTTCGCCATCGACCACGGTGTCTTGGACAACGATCGCGGCCACCGGCGGCGAGTTCATCGGCCGCGCCGGCGCACCGTAAACGGCGCTGTACACATCGAGCTTACCGGCGCCCCAGCCGCGATCCGGCAGGGCCGTCCCGGTCATCGCATCCCGACGCGCGGCAGCCACCAGCCGATCCTCGATCTCGACGGCCGTGGCGGCCGGCGACAGGCTTCGCATCAGAGCGACGGCGCCCGCGACATGCGGCGCCGCCCCACTGGTCCCGCCGAAGAGCGTGAACCAGCTTCGACCAGCACCCGCCTCCAGCCACGCCGGCGACACGCCCCATGCGGCGTACGGGTCGTCGGGGCCCGCGATCCGGACGACCCGTGCCCCGTCGATGCGCGGTCCGCGCCCCGAGTACCCTCTGAGCTCGCCGACCCCGGAGCCGTCGTCCGGCAGAGCAAACCGTCCGCTGTACGCCCCGACCCCGAACGCGGCGTCGGCTGTCGCGGGGTACACGACCGTGCCGGCACCTGACGTGGGATTGAGCCACCTGACGCCCACCGACCACCCCGACCAGAAGTCGGCGATGCGACCGACGAAGCGATCCGCGGCTGTGGCGGCGATCTCGATCATCCAATCCCCTTGCGCGACCCCGACGTCAGGATCGGCATTCCAGATCACGAATCCCACGCGCCGCGTGCCACGTGTACTCGTGCTCGACGTTGCCTGAACGTTGTTGGACCCGATGCTGACGATGCTGCCGTCCGTCGGCATCACCACCTCATCGCCGGTCGCGCTGCGCAATGTGAATACCGGCTGCTGGTCCACCCGCCAGTAGATCGAGCCGTAGATCGATGAGTACGGGTACACCTGGTCTTGCGACGCGAAACCCGCGCCAACCTGGAACCCCATCCGACCCACGGTAGCCGGCGTCACGTCGAGTTCGGTGTGTTTTTCGGCGCGGTTCAAGTTGCCGACCGGATTCACCTGCACGACACCGCCATCGCGGGCCACGCGCATCGCCTCCTCGAGATTTCCGCTGCCGTCGATGGGCGCCGTCGCCGGCACGGTCCACTCGTGAACGAGGACGTCAACGCCGCTCTGCGCGGCGTCCTGGATGCTCGCGAATTGCGCGGACTCTTCGAATCCGGCCCCTGGCGCGTCAATGTGCGACGAGTACATGATGAGGTCCGCATCGGGCGCGACGCCCGACCGAGCGCGGAACGACTCGCCGCCCACCAAGATGCTGGCGACGCCCGTTCCGTGAAAGATCTGCTCGCCGAACCCCACATCGGCCGCCGCGATCAGATTCTCGCCGCGCGTGTAGGACCGAGCCGTCGTCACGAACCGCCGGACCTTTGACGAGCCCAGCAACAGCACGCGCTCGCCGACGTCCAGCACGCCATTGCGGTCCGCGTCGTCGGGCACGAACATCGGTTCGCCGTAGCCGGGATCGAACTCTGTGAAACCCGCCGCGAGCCCGCTGTTCCGGCTCCCGTCTTCGTTCGCATCGATGTAGAGCCAATCTCGGGTGACGTCGAGTTGTCCATCGTCGTTGACGAGCTCCTTACCCTGCTCGAAGACCGCCCCGTCGAGGACGAGCATTCGCTCATTGAAACTGCCCACGCCGTCCCGGTCGTAGTCGATGTAGTCGACTCCAGGAGTCGGCACGCCGTCGTTGTCCGCGTCAATCCAGGCGAAGGCGCCCCCGTCGGGCCGGAAAAAATGCGGGTGCAGCACATCCACACCGGAATCGATGTCGCCGATGACCGCGCCTGCGCCCCCGGCTTCGAGCGACGGCATCGCGCGCGCGCGGATCGCGCCGATCTGCGCACCGGTCGATTCGAGGGGGGACAGCACCACGGGATGCCAGCCCACTTCGGCGTAGACGAGCGACGCGCTCTGCGAAAGCAGCGGCAGCGCGCGGAACTCCACGAACGCGCTGTAGATCGAACCCACGCGGACCACGACATCGCCGCGTTGGTGCCAGTTCACGCCGGCAGCGAGGAGGTCGGCGAGTTCGGCGGGCGGAAGCTCGCCGCTGAAGCGGAGGAGTGCGGCGACGCCGTCGGTCCGTGTGCCGGCCGGCAACCCACGACCGCCGAAGTACGCGCTCGACGGGCCATCGACGCGTAGCGCCGCCTCAATCGCCGCGAAGCGCTCGTCGATGATCGGCGCAGATCCCACCGGAAGGGTCGGAGGCGTCGGTGCGTCGGGCGGCGACTGAGCGCCCACGGGACTCGATGTGGCGAAGACCGCGAAGGCCAGGACGACGGCACGCCTCATCGAGCGAGTCCGCGCAGGACCAGGCCATGCATCG
>JBFIHF010000063.1:0-22534 GCA_041601915.1 Bradymonadaceae bacterium | reverse complement strand
TCGACTCCTCATCGTCGTGGTCGGACCAACGCTTCACGCTTCCGCTTCCCAGCCGGAGCGAGGTTCGACACCTCTGCTTCGATCCGTCGGGGCGCTGGCTCGCGATCGGCGCCGAGGTGATGCACACACCCCCTGCCACGCCGGCCGATTGGAGCTGGGGGAGGCGAGTGCTGGTCCTCGACACGCACAACAGCGCGATCGTCGCGGACTTTGGCGACCCGTCGCGCGGCGGAAGCCCCCTCGGCCGGGTGTACGGACTCGGTTTCGACGCCGCGTCCACGCGGCTGTTCGTGTTCGTGAATGGCTTCCCCATGTTGCACGGCAGCGACGAGTACGTCGTTCTCGTCCACGGACTGCAGGCGAACCGCCTGCTCGCCGTGATCGATCCGGATGGCATTCGAACACCGGAAGGGTTTGCGGCGCCGTTTCGCGGTGGAAAGCCTGCCAAGGGACCCTACGCGGACCTCGCATTGCGCGCCGCCTGCGGCGATGCGAGCGAGGACGACCTCGCCGACGACGCGCGCGACGCACTGCTGGACCTGCGTCAGCGTCTGGAGTTCCTCGGGCGGCTGTTCGGCGCCCGCACTGAGCCTCACGGCATCGCGCTGCCCCATGAGAGCGACATGCGACCGCTGATCGATGCGACGAAGGGCCTGACGCACATGCTGCCCTGGATCCTGACCGACGCGCGGGAACGCGCCGCCGACGCTCCGGCATTCGGGGCCGCGAAAGGTGAGCCACCGCTGGTCCGGCTGACGCACGTGCTGGCCGCCGCGCAGGCGCTCGCCGAACGCAGTGAGAGCGAGCGCGATGCGCTCTTCGAAGAGATGGCCGAACTCGACGGCACGACGGCCCTGGCGTCGAGCCCGAGACCGGTGAGACCCTTGAACTCGGACGCCGGGCAGGCGCGCGCCGCGTTGATCGTCACGAAGCCGACGCCGCTCGAGCCCTCCAAACCCAGCGGACACAATGTGGGCCTCGTCGCGGTCGTCGTTGGCGTTGCCGTGGCGGTATGCGCGATTGTGTTCCTCAGCATATTCTCCCTGTAGCCCTGTCCGATCACCCACTGCCTGGGATGTGGCCGCAGAGCACGGCCTCGGCCGCGCGGATCAGCAGCGAATGAGCCCCGCTTTCCGGATCGCAGAAGCCTGGAATCTCGCCTGATTTGAAAGCGAGGTGGCGCGAAGCTAGAGTCACGCCGTGACCCCGCTGACGGCCGGGCACGACGCCAACCAGACCCGTGAGTGTGATGAACTAACGCAGACCGCCCCCTTCGCCCTGTACGAAGCCTCCTGTTGGAGCGGCTGCCATGTCTTCCATTCGTCTCGCGGACGTCACGTTCGCATATCCGCAACAGAACTGCCTCATCGACGCATGCACGCTGGACCTGCCTCCCGGTTGGACCGGGATCGTGGGCCGCAACGGTGCGGGCAAATCGACGCTGCTCGACTTGATCGACGGCACGATCGAGCCGTCGACGGGCCGCGTGGATCGCGGCGGGCTGTCGTTGGTGCGGTGCCGTCAGTCGACGACGACGGCCGACACGGTCGCGGACTTCGCGACGTCGTGGAGCTCCGCCGCGCTGCGCTGGATGTCGTTGCTGGAGCTCGAGCCCGAGGACTACTGGCGGTGGGATACACTATCCCCGGGGACTCGCCGGCGCTGGCAGATCGGGGCGGCGTTGGCCGGCGACCCCGGCGCGCTGCTGCTCGACGAGCCGACGAACCACCTCGACCAGCACGGATGTAGGCTGCTGCTGGGCGCGTTGCGCCGCTTTCGAGGCGTCGGCCTCATCGTCTCCCACGACCGCGCGCTGCTCGACGGCCTATGTCAGCGCACGGTGCGCATCCATCGCGGGGCGGTGAGGACGTTCATCGGTGGGTACGCCGAGGCGCGCGGGCAGTGGCTCGCGGAGGAGGCCGAGGCGCTGGCCGCTCTGGAGGCAACCCAATCTGATGCGCGCGCGCTGCAGGCGCAGCTCACCGCTCGTTCCACTCGCCACGATTCGGCGAAGCGCTCGCTGAGCACGCGGTCGCGCATGACGTCCGTGCGAGACAGCGATGCGCGAAGCACGGCCGCGAAGGGCCGCGCCGAACGCGCGGAGCTCACGTTGGGCCGCGAAAAAGCGGTGGCGCGTGCGCAGCTCGAGCGGGTGAGAGGCGCGCTCGAAGCGATGGCGAGGCCCGAGGCGTCGGCGTCGCCGATCTTGGTCGATGCCGCGCGTGCTGGCCGCGAGATTGTACTACGCTTTGAGGGCCCGCTCGAGGTCGCGGGACGGGTGCTGGCGCCGATGGTGCATCTTCACCTGCGGCGCGACGAACGGCTCTGGCTGCAGGGAGCCAACGGCAGCGGAAAGACGTCACTCATCGGCGCCGCACTCGCGCAATCGGACCTTCCCGACGACCGTGTGCTCTTCATCGCGCAGGAGCTGAGCGCCGATTCGGCACGCGCCGCCTTTGAGGCGCTGGACGCGGACGGCAGACACGGGGCCCTTCAGATCGGCGCGGCGCTGCGCCTCGATGCACGCGCTGTCGTCGATGGAACAGCGCTGTCGCCCGGCGAACTGCGCAAGCTCACCATTGCGGCCGGACTCGTGCGACAGCCGTGGCTAATCGTGCTCGACGAACCCACGAACGACCTCGACCTCGACTCGGTGGAGCGACTGGAGGCGGCACTCAGCGACTATCCCGGCGCGCTGTTGCTCGTCACGCATGACGCGGCCTTCGCGGGGCGTCTGCGCGCCACGGCCTGGACTCCGTTCAACGAGCCGGAGCAGTCGACGGCGCGCGCGTGATCTGATACTCGACGGACTCACCATGTGCAGGAGTCGAGCATGCTTCGTGGACTGGAAACAGCAGTGTACTTCGTCGATGACCTCCCGCGCGCAGCGGCCTGGTACGCCGAGGTGCTCGGGATCGAGCCGAATCACTCGTCCGAACACTACGTCGGATTCACCGTCGCCGGCGATGAACTTGGACTTCACCCAATGGGTGACTCGGGGCGAAGCGCCGGTGCTGGTGAGATGACCGCCTACTGGAGCGTCGGCGACATCGACGCCGCGGTGGCACACTTCGTCGGCCACGGCGCGACGGCGAACCACGCGGTGACCGAGGTCGGCGGGGGCATCAAGATCGCCTCGGTCAATGACCCGTTCGGCAACGAATTTGGCCTGATCGAGAACCCAAGTTCGCCCAACCCGGGGTAGATCAGTCGCATGTCGACGCTCACCCTCAACCTCCACGAGAAAGTGGCGCTCGCCGGCGGCGCGATCGAGTTTACCGACTCGATCGCCCACCGTGGCCAAGCGCCCGTGGCGAGGTTCCATGCGTGGATCGGCGAGGAGTACCGCGAGGTCGAGCTGCGCGTCGGAGACAAGGCCTGCGCCGGCGACGTGGCGTTCGAACTGCGCGATATCGCGCCCGAACGAGCGGGCACGACGATCGCGTTCACGCAGTTGACCGGCGCGGCAGCGGTCCGGGACATCGCGTTTCAAGCACCGTTTGAGATCGGGCTCGGCGGCTGCGTCAAGCTGCCGTCAGGCCAACTCTTGAAGTTCACGGGGATCGGACGATACGGCCTCGAAGTGCTGTTCACGGACCGCGACGACTGCGAGAACTTCACGTGGTTCGACTTCGGCTTCTGGCGCGAAGACGGGCTGCTGCTCGAGGTCGAAACGACGGACCTGAAGCGCGCGTCTGCGAGGCTGTGCATCAGTCCGGAGGACCTCGTCAATCAACGAACCGATGGCCAGTTTGGTGCCGTTGTGCAGCTGCGTCCGCGCTCCGTCGTGGAGCTACCCGACGGAGCGCAGCTCAAGCTGCGCCGCGCGAAACGCCAGTCCTACGACGCGGTCGACTGGCACCTGTACGCCGAGAAAGGCGACAGCGTGACGTACCCCTACGAGTCGCTCACCACCTCCGGCGACCCTGCCAGCGTGTACGACCGGAGCTTCCGACTGCTGGGGCGGCGCTACCTGACACGACCGGCGGGTCAGCAGCTGGAGGGCGACGTCGCGCTGCTTCTGACCGTAGACCCCGAGACCCTCGCCAGCTTCGTGCTGGGCGAACCGTTCGACCTCGAGCTCAGCTCGCCACGCCAAGGGCCCGACGGCCTCGTCGTGCAGTACCACGGCACGGCACATGGCCATGGCACGATGATGGGCCCCGACAACGAGGAGATCCCATTCACGGACGCGTGGGCTGAATTCGCTGTCGTGAAGGGAGACGTCACGTCCAGGTTCACGGTGGATCTCATGGACTTCGAGGCGGCGGAGGAGAGTCTCTTCGGCTTCCGATTTACGGTGACCGCAATCGTGGACCACCGCGCCACGCTGCGCGTGGACCGACGTCGGTGACCGACGAATTGTTCCAGTACAGCTAGGGGTCGGCGCCCACGGTGTACGTCGCGGTGGCGTCCGGCCAGAGCAACACCAGCGATCGAGCGGACGGCGAGTAGACCGCCGTGTACAGGGTCCCCCACGCTCCAGGCGTCGGCTCTTTGTAGACCGGAGGTTCGAGGAACCGCCGCAGAAAGCGGGCGGTGGTCTCGTCCGGGTCGTTGACGTGCGTCGTCAGGATCCGGAGACGGTCGACGCTGCCGGTGGCCTCGGCGTGCTGCGGCCAATCCACGGCGCCCTGGTGATTGGTCGCGACGCGGTGTTGGGTCTCGCGAAGCGGTCGATCGGGCGACAGGTACACGGTCTCGAAGGTGCCGTGACGGTCCAGGAGCGTGACGTTGTAGGACATGTTCGAGGGCACGCGCGCGAGCACCGCGACGCCTTCGGCGACGGTTTCGCACGACTGCAGGACGCAGCGGAGGATCAGCGGGATCCCGAACCCCGGTCCCACCGTCCGACGACCGCCAAAGGCGAGGCTCACGCACAGTCCGGCGTCGTTGACGCCGTCGAGCAGTCCCCACAAACAATCGCTGACCCCGAGGACTCCCCGTCCCTGCCACTGGGTGCGCCATCCCGAGGCCTCCCACAGCTCGGGCAGGTAGTCGTAGTTGCGCACGAGTAGCGCGTGCGCGTCGTCGCCCCACACGGCCTGCGAGCAGCCCGTCAGGTAGGGGGGCGGGCAGTACATCGACAGGAAGCGGGCCGCGCGGTCGCCGCCGCCAGCGAGCTCCACGAGGCGCTTCCACAGGTCGAACATCTCCGGCATGTACCGCCGCAGCGCGCGCTCACACTGCAGATAGGTCGGCCGCTCGGCCGCGCCTTCGCGCAGGAACCAACGTTCGTAGGCCGGCCAGTGCTGCTCGAACGCAGCCGTCCACGCCGGACCGGGCTCGTCCTCGGACTGGACCTGTAGACGTGTGGGCATCCGCTCAGAGCATCTTGAAGTCGCCGATCTCGGCGACCTGCGCGGCGACTTCCGGCGCCAACGCATCGACGGGCCGGGTGTGGTAGTGCGCGCGCATCGCCTTGATCCAGGTCTGCGCGCGACCGTTGAGTTGGAACTCGTCGGTCATCAGTCGACCGGGCGTAATCAGGATCCCGAGGTCGGCGCCTTCGTAGAAGTAGTCCCCGGCTTTGGAGATCCGCAGGAAGAACCCCTCGTCCTCCGAATCCACCGTGCGACGATGGGTCTGAACGCGCAGGAACGTCGCCGTGCCATCCGGATTCAGGCGATACACCCCCGAGGGCGGTGCCTGTGTAATCAGCGCGATCGAGTCCTCGGCATGCTTCATCACGAGCTGACCCCACGAGTCGATGTTGTCGGGGTTCGCCCAGCGCTCGTTGATCTCGTCGACATCGAGTTCGAAATCGACGCCCGAAAACTCGAGCAGGTGAAACAGGAACAGCGGCGCGTCGGCGTGGGCAAACGCGGCGAGATTCGTCATCGCGCTGGCGCCGGTAATGCGCGGATTCACTTCGCCGAGGAACAGCTCTTCGGTGTCGACATCACGCAGGAAATCGAGCTCGAAGTAGCCGCGATACCCCATCTTCCGGAGCTCCTCCCCGAACGAGTGCGTCAGGGTGCGCGCGCGGTCGCGCACGTCCTGATCGAACGATTCGGGCAGCACCTCGTTGCCACACCAGCCGCCCTTGTACGGCGTGAGCTCTTTGAACCCCACGAGCTCCGTCATCAGCGGACCGACGATCGTGCCGTGTCGCGTCACGCACGCCTCTTGGGCCGCGCCGCGACAGCGGATGCGCTTCATGACCTTGACCTCTGGAGCCGCGATGATGTCGCTGGCGTAGCGGTCAAACTCGGCTTCGTTGGCGATGAAGAACGTCGTGTGACCGGAGTCACCGAACGCGGTCTGGATCACGAGCTCGTCGCCGAGCCCGCTCGAAATCTCGCGCAGCTGGGCGTAGCTCGTCACGGCAGCCAGCACATTGGGCACCGACGGGATGCCGGCACGGTCCGCGATGCGGGTCGCCGAGATCTTGTCGTCGACGGCATTCCGCAGCTCCGCGGAGGGGAAACAGACCTCCAGACCCAGCTCCTTACAGATCGCTTCGGTACGCTCGTCAAAGAACAGGAACACGGCCTGAGGCTGCACCTCGCCGTCGCTGCGCGCTCGGATCAGGTCGACGATCTCCTTGTGCTCGAGCAGGTAGTTGGTGATGTCCTCGATGCTCGTGAACGGTTGGTGCGGAATCTCCGAGGGCACCACGACGCTGGGGTGCTGGCCATCGAAGCAGTCGATGTAGTTGATGAACCGGAACGATCGGACCCACTCATCGATCCCGAGCAGGTTGAAGCACGTCGCGCTTACGAAGAAGACGGGGCGGTCGCTGCGGTGGAAGTATCGACGGATGTCGGAGAGTCCTCGGAGGGTTTGGGCGGACATGGTTCGTTCCTGGGATGTTGGTGGGATGGCGCAGTCGCTGGGACCAACACCTCGGGTCGGAAGACCCGCAGACCGAGCTTGGGGTCGAGGCCGTGGATCTCGCTCACATCGAGCGCGAGCACGTATTGGAGGATTTCTGCGCTGACCACCTGTCCGGGAATGAGGACCGGGAAGCCAGGCGGATACGGGGTCACGAAGCCCGCCGCGACGGGCTGTGCGCCGGCTTTGACGGCCTTGAGCAGCGCCTCGTCCACGGGCATGTAGGTGCACGCGTCGGGCTCGTAGGCCTTGAAGTACGCGCGTCGAATGTCCCCGGCATGCGGGTAATCGACGTCTTCGAACAAGGGGTGGAACGAGCTGAAGTTCGGCAACGGCGGCAGGTCCTCGGTGAGGCCCGACACCCGCGCCAGGAAGCTGGTGCGCTCCTCGGTCGTGGCGCGCCGCAGCCACTCGTCGGTCTCTTCGGCGATCGTCGTCAGGACCTTGACGAGGTGCGCGACCGTGCCGCGCGCCGCACCGATGTGGACGAGGAACAGCACACTGTTCCGCGAGGTCTTGTTCACGTGGATCGCGTAGCGGTCCATGAGCAGCTGCTTGAACGTGTCTCCGTCCATGCCGGTGGCCCCGACCTCTACCGTCACGCGCGTGGGATCCAACACGAACTCGTCGACCCTCCAGGCCTTCTCCATCGGCGCCAGACGGCACGCTTCATCGTGATAGCGTTCGATCCCCGACGGGCGATGTTCGGGCGGGATCATGCGCGCGGGGCTGCTGACCTTGAAGTAGCGCGCCAGCAGCGGGTCCGAGCGCAGCCGCTCCCGCAGAAGCATCGCCAGATCCAGCGATTCCGAGACGAAGCTGTAGCCCTCGAGTTCGACCTGACGCCGACCGACATCGAGCGACGCCAGGATCTGGTAGTTCGGCGAGGTCGAGGTGTGCGTCATGTAGGCTTCGTGAAACGGCTCGGCGACGCGTCGCTCGAAATCGTTGTCGAAGACGTGGATCATCGACCCCTGACGCAGTGCGGTGAGTGTCTTGTGCGTGGACTGCGTCGCGTACACCCGCACCGCGGCGGCGTCGGGATCGGGCAGCAATTCCTGGTCGATCCAATCGGCGTCGTCGTCGAGCTTTACGTTCGACTTCCAGGCCTCATAGGTCTTCTTGTACGCCGGGCTGCGCAGCTCGGCGTCCAGACGGCGCGCCGCGACCATCGCGGTCCGCTGCGACAGCAGCGGACTGAAGCGTCCGTACGCGAACCATGCCTCGTCCCATACGAACGACAGACCGGGGTGGATCGCGAGCAGCTCTTTCATCACTTGATACGGATCGTAGGTGATGCCGTCGAACGTCAGATTCGTCAGCAGCAGCAGCCGCACCCGCGATAACGCACCCGCGGCGCGGATGTTCAGCAGATGGCGCTTGATCTCGGCCAGCGGCACCCCGCCGTACATCGACAGCGGGACGACCGGATAGCCATCGAGGTAGACCGGATGCGCGCCGCTCAGGATCGTCGCGTAGGGATGTGACTTGTGGCAGTCGTGCCCAAGCAGGACCAGGTCCTGCGGGCGCACCAGCGCTTGCAGCACAATCTTGTTCGCCGTCGAGGTCCCGTTGGTCACGAAGAACGTGCGATGGGCACCAAACGCCCGCGCGGCGAGTTCCTGGGCGTCCTTCAAGGATCCCGTGGGCTGCAACAGGGAGTCGAGTCCACCGGTCGTGGCCGACGTCTCGGCGAGGAACAATCGCGAGCCGTAGAACGCGCCGAAGTCCCCGATCCATCGCGACTTCGCAATCGTCCGGCCTCGGGAGACCGGGAGCGCGTGGAACATCCCGGTCGGTCGTTCGGCGTAGCGTCGCACCGCGTCAAAGAACGGCGTCAGGAAGCGCTCCGAGACGCCGTGCAAGATGCTGACGTGCAGATCGAGGTAGTCCTCGGTCTGATAGAAGACGCGGTCGAAGGCCGCGGCCGCCCCGCCGACGACGTTCTCCACCGGCGCGTCGGTCACGCGATACAGATCGAGTTCGGGGCGCAGCCGCGCCATCAGCTGACCGAGAACCGCCGTGCGTTTGCCGGGCCGCAACTCGCGCAGCTCCGCGCGCGTCTGACCCAGCAAGGTGTAGATGCGGTCCAGCGCCGCCGACGGGACGTTGTCGTGGCTGAACGGGAAGCTGAAGCGCAGGACGCATGCCGCGATCGCCGGGTTCGCGACCACGGCGAGCAGCGCCTCCTCGAACGAGGACACGATCACGAGCTCAAAAGCAAAGGCGTCCTCGGCGGTACGGTGCGCGCGCAAACCACGACGGACGTCCGTGGGGTCGTCGTCGACGAGCAACACCTCGAAGAACGGCCGTTTGCGGCCTTTGGGCAGCGTCCGCAGTACATCGGCGTCATTGGCGAACAGCTCCGCAAAATCGCGCGCCTTCTCCAGCGACAGATCGAGCTGACGATAGGTCCCCTGGACCCGCATCCTCGCCACGACCTGCACGAGCTCGTTCAGGCCCTGGAAGTCGGAGGCCTCAAAGGCCTTGCGGATGTGTCGCAACAACGCGATGCCCGGAAACACGAAGTAAGGCTCGTAGAGCTCGACCGACGTCAACAGCTCGCCGATCTGGTCGTGCATCATCAACGCATCTTCATGGGGGTCGGCGGTGGCGAGGCGACGAATCGTGTCGCGCAGCTGGTTCCACAAGTCGCCCTGGAGGCGCGGAATGCCAAACAATCCCGGGTCGGTACCCAGCCGGCTCGATTCGGCATCTGACGCCGCGTAGATGTTCTTCATTTCGCGCCCTCTCGTGACGGTTTTTCGACGGGCCCCAAGGCGTCCAGAGACGCCCGCAACGGCGAGTCCGGCGCGTAGACATCGAAGGTGACGGGCGCGTCGCGGAAGCTCTTGAGCGGCTGGCCGAGCCGCAGCAGACCGCGCACGCGTGACGCTTTCACTCGCTCCATGTCGATCTCGACGGGGAAGATTTCGTGACCTTCGCCCGCCTGATGCACGACCTCACCATCCGGCCCCACGACCATCGAGCGCCCGACGCCACCGTAGCCGGCACCGTTGACACTGAAGACGTAGCACTGGTTCACCGCCGCCGTGGATCGCGTGATAGCGAGCTCGACGTCGCGGTCGATCGTCGCCGTCATGACCGGATGTAGGATGACATCGGCGCCCATGCAGACCAGTGTTCGGGCATGCTCCGGGAACCAGATGTCGTAGCAGATCGACAACCCGAAACGTCCCACGCCCGGGATGTCGAACACTTCGAAGTCGGTTCCGGCGGTGACCCCGGCGCTGAGGGGACGGAATGGGAACATCTTCCGGTAGCGCACCACCACCTTTCCCGTGGGGTCGATGACCGAGCATGTGTTGTAGATCTTCCCTTCGCTCAGCTCGTACATCGACCCGTTGACGATCCAGAGGTCGTGTCGTTTGGCCAGCTCCTGCAGCGCGCGCTCGCTGGGGCCCGGCAGCGGTTCAGCGTGAGCCGGCGACGGGCCGTGTGCAGCGAGTTCGCTCAACACGATCATCCGAACCCATGGAAACAGGGCCGCGACGTGGGCGACGGCGGACCCGACCATCGGGAGATTCTTCCCGGAGGGTGAGGTGGCTAACTGCAAGCCTGCGATACCAAAACCATTCATCCAGCTCTCCTCATGAGTTCGTCCGTCAAGATACCGAGGCCGCGCTCGAGCTCGGATGTGGCGATCGTCAGCGGGGTCAGAATGCGGATGACGCTGCCGTGAACGCCGGCGCCGATGACGAGCAGACCCCGCTCGTGGCAAGCACGCAACACGTCGGCAACCGCCGCGCCGTCGGGGTCGTGCACGGTCTCGCCGTACAGCTCGATCCCGATCATCGCCCCGAGCCCGCGAACCTGGGCGTGCCCGGCGAGCTTCTCGGCTGTCGGCTCCAGCCGGGAGCGAATGATCGCGCCCACCTCGACGGCTCGCGCTCCGAGCTGCTCGCGCTCCATGATGGTCAGCGTCGCCAGTGCGGCAGCCGCCGCGACAGGGTTGCCACCGAACGTACCGCCGATCGTGCCGAGCTGTGCGGCGTCCATGACGTCGGCCCTTCCAACGACGGCCGAGATCGGAAGCCCGCTCGCCATCGCCTTGGCCCATGTCGACAGGTCCGGCGTGACGCCGAGCACCTGAAAAGCCCCGTAGTCACCGGTCCGGCAGAACCCGGTCTGGACCTCGTCGAAGATGAGCAGGATGCCGTGTTGGTCGCACCGTTTCCTCAGCCCGCGCAGCCAGGCTGGCGGTGCAGGAATGATCCCGCCCTCGCCCAGCACGGGCTCCACGATGATCGCGGCGACCTGTTCGGCGGCGACCACGACGCTGAACGCCTCGTCGAGTCGATGAAGCTCGCGGGCGACGAACGCTTCCTCGCTCAAGCCGTCGCCCCCGTGGAAATAGTCGGCAAACGGGACGCGGTAGATCTCGGGGGCCAAGGGTCCGCAGCCGCTCTTGTAGCGCACCTTGGAGGTGAGGCTCATCCCCAGCAGCGTACGCCCGTGGAACGCGCCTTCGAAGCAGATCACGCTCGGCCGACCGGTGGCCTGCCTCGCGATCTTGATCGCGTTCTCGACCGCTTCGGCGCCGGAGTTGAGCAGCATCGCCTTCGTGGGGCCGCCATGCGGCAAGAGCTGCACGAGCCGCTCGCACAGCGCCACGTACGGCTCGTAGGTCGCGACGTGGATGCACGCGTGCAACAGGCGGCGAGCCTGCGTGGTGATCGCCTCGACCACTTCGGGATGGGTGTGGCCGGTGCCGGTGACGCCGATGCCCGAGGCGAAATCGAGCACGTCGACTCCCTCGAGGGTTCGGATCGTGGATCCGTGCGCCGAATCGACCGTAAAATTCGAGATCAGAGGCACGCCCCGAGGCATCGCAGCCTGGCGTCGGGCGAGGAGAGCTTGGGAGGCGGGCTTTTCGAGTTCGTTCATCGCAGCGCTCAATATTATTGACAGCGCCACCCTAGGACGTTGCAAGTCCGGCCGCAAGGAGCTATCTTCCGGCCATGAGTGTTCACAAGATTGAACAGCCGGACCCCACGGTTGGCGTCCGACTTCGTACGTTGCGCGAGCGATATGGACTGTCTCAGCGCGAGCTCGCCCGGCGTGCGAGCCTGACCAATGCGACGATCTCGCAGGTCGAACAAGGCGTGGTGAGCCCCACCGTCGCCTCGCTGCGGAAGATCACCGGAGGCCTCGGGATGACGCTCGCGGAGTTCTTCACCGTCGACCTCGCCCCCGACGCCCCGATTTTCTTCGGCGCCGATGAGCTGCACGAGCTCGGCTCGGCGGACATTTCGTTGCGCCTCGTCGCGGCGGCGGACAAGCAGCGGAGCCTGCAGATGCTGCACGAAACCTACGCGCCGGGTGCGGACACCGGCCCCGAAGCGATCCAGCACCCCGGTGAAGAATCGGGGGTCGTGGTGCGTGGCCACATCACGGTCACGGTGGGCGGGCAGACCCGCGTGCTGGGCCCCGGCGACGCCTACCACTTCTCCAGTCTGCTCCCACACCGCTTCAGCAATCACGGCGACGAGCCCGTCGAACTGGTGAGCGCGTCGACTCCCCCCTCATTCTAAAGGTCCCATGATCGACTCTCCCCTGCTGCCTCAGCTGACTGGCTACTGGAACGGCCGCTTTCAACCGCTCGATAACGCTCCGATGTTCGCGGTCCACGACCCCGCGACCGGCGAGGTTCTCGCGCAGGTCCCATCGATGGGCGCGGACCAAACGACCGCCGCCGTGGAGGCCGCTGCGCTGGCCCTGGAACAACCGCCGTCGCTGGAGCGGCGCGTCGAGGTGCTGCGGCGGATCGCCGCGGCGCACACCGAACATCGCGACGAGCTTGCGCGAATCATCACCCTCGAAAACGGCAAACCGCTCGCCGAGTCGCTCGGCGAGGTCGACTATGCGGCGGGCTTCTACCTCGTCGCGGCGGACCGGGTCGGCGAACTCGCCCCGCAGACCTTGCCCGGGCGCGCGCGCGGCTTGATCTGGCGCGTACATCACCGACCTGCCGGCGTCGCGGGGCTCATCACCCCGTGGAACTTCCCGCTCGGAATGCTCGCGAAAAAGCTCGCCGGCGCCCTGGCCGCGGGCTGCCCCAGCGTCGTAAAGCCCAGCGAAAAGACTCCGCTGTCGTGCATCGCACTGTTCACGATCCTCGATCGACTCGAGTTGCCGGCCGGCACCTGCAACCTCGTGTTTGGGGACACGCCGGCGATCGGCGAGGTGTTGTGCGCGAACCCCGATGTGCGGGTCGTGAGCTTCACCGGATCGACGGGGGTCGGGAAGCTACTCGCCACGCAGTGCGCGCCGCACATCAAGCGCGTGGGTCTCGAACTGGGCGGCAATGCGCCGTTTGTGGTCTTCGCCGATGCCGACCTCGAAGCGGCCGCAGACGCGTTGGTCTCGAACAAGTTTCGTTGCGCCGGCCAGACCTGCGTGTGCACCAACCGCGTCCTCGTGCAGAGCGGCGTGGCCGAGGCATTCGCCGCCGCAGTCACCCTGCGGGTCGACAACTTACGTTGTGGCCCGGGCATCGAGGGCAACGACGTGGGCCCGTTGATCGACGAGCAAGGGTTCAGCAAGGTCCATCAGCTCGTCGAAGACGCGCTCTCCAAGGGCGCCCGGATTCGGAGCGGTGGGCGACCCGCCGACGGTGAGCGACGCTTCTATCCGCCGACCGTTCTGGACCAGGTCACGAACGAGATGGCGTGCATGCGCGAAGAGGTCTTTGGACCCGTCGTGCCGATCGCGACGTTTGCGGATGAAGCAGAAGCCACCCGCGTCGCCAACGATACCGAGTACGGACTCGCCGCCTACATCTTCACGGCGGACGCCGTCCGCGCCCAGCGAATGGGCGCGAAGCTGCACTTCGGTCACGTGGGGATCAACACCTCGTCCGGTCCCGCGCCGCACGCACCGTTCGGCGGCATGCGCCATTCCGGTCTCGGCCGCGAGGGCGGTATCGAGGGTGTGCTCGAATTCGTCGAGCTGCAGACGATGCCGGAACGCGAACGGGCGGATTGAGTCGCGTTTTTTTCGACGCTCCGGGTGACACTTTCGGCGCTGCGCGGTGACTCACTGGGTACCACCCACCATGAGGTAGCCCATGATGCTCAAGACCGCCGTTTCTCATCTCTGTCTCGCCGCCGCGCTGCTCCTCGCCGCGGGGTTGTCCGCGCATCCGTTGCCCGACGTGGCGCCGTTTGGCGCCGATCGAGACATCGCCCAGATCGACGTTCACGCCTACAGCGTATCGGTCCGACAAGGCGAGTCGATCACGTTCGATGCGGACACGGTGAAGCGGGTGTGGGTCGATGAAGCGCGCAACCTCGACGTGACGCACACCGACGACGGCAAGATCGTGCTGACGGGGAAACGCCCCGGCAAGGTCGTTGCTCGCTTCTTCCACACCAACAAGTCCGATATCGTCATGGACGACAATGCCAAGCACGGCATCGGGCTGTTCATCGACACGTTCATCGTGACCATCACCGCACCGCCATGATTCTGACCGCGACAAACTTCGCCGTGATTCGACAGTTCGTCTTGCGCGACGGCGATCGGCAGACCTACTGCAACATGTACAACGACAACCCCCACTGGGGCGGGGCAGGCTTCGAGGTGTTTCTCAACCCCGAAGACGGGCAGCGCAACATCAACTGCGACCCGGCGATGGGCGGGTTCGACACGATGGTGATCCAGGATGGTCGAAAGGGGGCGTGGGGCCCGTGCGAGGTTCAACTGAGTGCTGAGAAGCTTCGCTACGACAAGGCCGACGAAGCGGCGCTCGAGTACTACTTCGCGGCGTTGCTCTCCGCGATCAGCCACGCTCCGTAATTGCTTGCGTCCGCGTCGCTGCGCCCGCGTCTAACGGAGCTGAGCGACACCGCACGTTGCACGATGGGGAGCCACGGCGGTATCGTCCGATGACCATGCACTCTACGATTCAGCTGGGCACGCTCGTCGATGGCCGATACGAGGTTCGGCGACTCGTGGGCGAAGGCGGCTTCGGGGCGGTGTTCGAGGCGTTCGACCACCGGGAGCGGCGGCGAGTCGCGGTCAAAATCCTCAAAGGCATGCCCGGTCCCTCGGTACGTCGCCGGTTCGCGATCGAGGCGGAGGCCCTCGCGCGCCTCGACCACCGGAACTACGCGCGGATCTTGGACGCCGGCCTTCACGACGGCGAGCCGTACATCGTCACCGATTTCGTCGACGGCATGACCCTTCGAGAGTGGCTCGCGGCGGGCCGCGCGATGCCGGAGGTCCTCGATGTCGCGTGCCAGATCGCCGGCGCGCTCGGCTACGCGCACTCGAAGAATCTGGTGCATCGCGACCTCAAGCCCGCCAACATTCTGGTTGTCGCCGACCGCGGTTGGACCGCGAAAGTGGTCGATTTCGGGATTACGAAGCTGACGGGAGCCGACCGCCAGACGGACCTCACCGCGACCGGAGAGGTCATTGGGACAGCGGGGTTCATGAGTCCCGAGCAGATGAGGGCGAGCGCCGACATCGGCCCTCCCACGGACATGTACTCGTTCGGGGTGGTGTTGTTCGAGATGCTCGAGGGGCGTCCACCCTTCGCGGGCCAGACGCCGCTGGAGATCTGCATGCAGCATCTGACGGACGAGGCGCCCGCGGTGCAGCGGGCGAGCGTCGAACTCGCTCAGCTCGTCGCGAGTCTGCTGGAGAAGGAACCCGCGCGTCGACCCCGTGCTCGAGCCGTCGTGTCGGCGCTGGACGCGGCCCTCGGTCGTGGCGCAGCGCCCGGCCGTGATTCGAACGAGCACCACCGCTCAGCGGCTCGATTCCGTCGCTACGTTCCGGTGCTCGCCGGGGTCGTGGCGATCGCGGCGGTCGCGGTGGGCATGCTGCTCAGCGGGAAAGACGCTGAGGTTCCACCCCCTCCGCCAGGCTACCAGGCCGTGTCCATCGTCGCGGCGAACCCGCCGAGAGTCGAGACCAGCCACGTCGTGGAGGTAGACATGGCGTCCGTCGATGCTGCGTCCTCAAGCGAGGCGGTGGACCCAGGAACGCCCCGTAGCGCCGGCTGCGGCATGCGCCTGGGGTCGGGGCGCCAGGACCTGCTGCGCGAGGTGAATCTGACGAGGGACGGGGTGTATGGCTACATCCCGACATCCTACGAGCAGAACGTTCCTCATCCGCTCATCATCGCGCTGCATGAGGGCAAGCAGAGCCCGCGAGCCCTGCTCGACGAGCTGGCCCTCGAAGCGTTGGCGGATGCGAACAGGTTCGTCGTCGTGGCACCGGCCGGCGAAGTCATGGGATTCGGGTCCTGGAAGATCGATGCCGTCGCACGCGTGCAGAAAGCGCTCGACATCGCCGCCGCCGGCGCGTGCATCGACCGCAGTCGGGTCTTCCTGCTCGGCCACGGTGTCGGCAGCGGCGCGGCACTCAAGGCGTCATGCCCGATCGAGGTTGCCGGCATTGCCCTCACCTCGTATCGGCTGACCGAAGATCACCGATGTGATGGCCCGCCGACGCCGACCCTCTACATCCATGACCGACGGGATCCAACCCTCGACCCGGTGAAGTGCCCCGTGGAAAATGGACACGACTTCCGTGAAACCGAGGCCGTCTGGACCGCGCGCAACCGCTGCAAAGGCCATGATCCGGTACGCAAGCTGGAGCGCGGCGAGTGCGTGGATTGGCACTGCGTGGCCGCCTTCACGAGCTGCAGTGGGGAGGGAGCGCACTGGCGCGCGGGCCAAGGCGGTGATTGCGATACGTCGCCGGCGCCGTTTGACTATCGCACCGAGATCTGGCGCTTCTTTGCGTCCCTCGAGAGTCGTGCGCCGTCAGCTACCGGTCCGTGATCAACCCCATGCCGGTCGCGACCGCCCAGCGCTCACCACCGGTCTCCTCATTGACCATGTGCAACGACGCCTCGATCCGCACATTGCGGTAGAGGTCCCGCTCCTCGAGGAGGAGCCGCATCTCCTCGGTGAACGGGATACCTCGTGGTTCGAAGATCTCCGAAGTGACCGTGAACATCTCACCGCCCCCGTGGGTGAAGACCCGCCAGATGAGGTAGTCGGGAACGGAGTCCGGAACGAGATGGCTTCGTACCTCGAGTCGCCCCACGATGTGTCGGGTGTCCGCGGATTGGAAGCCCCCCGCCGCCGTGTAGAACGGGATCGTGTTGCACTGTTGGTCCAGCTCGTGACCGTCGAACGTCAAGCGCAGCACATCGTCGATGCCCTCGGTGCGATACTCGTAGAACTCGTCGTGGTCCTTGGTGCACCGCTCGCCCTCGACGCATGCCCCAAGTGCGACCGAGAGGACCGCAACCAGCATCAGCGACCCACGTGCTTTGATTCCTGCGTTCCGCATCACTGACCCTCCAAGACCCGAACAGGAGGTCAGTGTACGGAGGCCACCCTCGCCACGGAAATGAAACGGGGTGAAGTGGCCCGAGAGCCCCGCGCCACGACAGTCTGCGCGCCGCCCAACGGCGCGGTGGCTTGACAAGACGGTGGCGAACCGTGAACGTGCAGTCTGAGTAGCCCCACGCAAAGCCTAGCCTCAACGCAAGCGTTCTCTTTGTCGGAAGAGACGTTGCTTCACGAACAGCCGTTGCCGAGCTCTTCGGCCGCGAACTTGGAAGGAAGAGTGATGTCAGTACCCTTTTCGCGCCTCGCGGTATCGATCGCGTTCGTCTCGGTCATTGTCGGCTCCTCATGCAACTTTACGGACGGCCTCGAGGGACCCGTGGGCGCTCCTTCGGACGCCGCGAACAACGCGGTCTCCGATGCGTCGGGGAACGATGACGGATCGGACGCCGGGAACAATCGGGTCCCCGACGCTACGGTCGACAACGACGTCAACGTCGACCTCGGCACCGACACGGCGCCGGATACCGGACCGACGTGCGGCAACGGGATCCTCGACCCGGGCGAAATCTGCGACGGCGACTGCCCAACGTGTGATGACGGCGACCCATGCACCGACGACGTCACGGCCGGCTCCGCTGAGACGTGCAACGTCGTCTGCTCCACTACACCGGTCACCGCGTGTGTGGACGGTGACGCATGCTGTCCGGCCGGGTGCGCGTCGGACACCGACATGGATTGCCCATGCATTCCGACGACGTGCATCGACGCGGGACGTGTCTGCAACACGCTGCCGGACGGATGCGGCCAGACCCTCGATTGTGGCACGTGTGCCAACGAAGAGAGCTGCCTCGGTGGTGCCTGTCAGGCCAGCCTCGGCGTCGGCGACAGCTGTCCGCAGGGCCAGGGATGCCCACAGACCGGCGCCTGCATCACGGAAGCGAACGCTGGCTGGCCGGGCGGCTACTGCAGCCTGGCATGTCCCGCCGGCGATACCGATTGCCCGGCGGGGACGCACTGCGAAGCGAACTTCGGAGCGTGTGTCCTGAGCTGTACCGAAGACTCCGAGTGCAGTCCCGGCTACGGATGCTTCGACTTCACTGGTACGGCGAGTGACCCGCGCCAGGACGGTCGAACCGAGTGTCTACCCCTGGGGTCCGGAGCCGGTGCGATTGGGGCGGCGTGTGTATCCACGAGCGATTGTGGAGCCGGCCCCGGTGCGACGTGCATCCAGTGGCAGGACGGCTACTGCTCGTACAAATGTGACGTCGATGCGGATTGCCCGCCCGCCAGTCATTGCTCGGGCAACGCCATCGCCGCCGGCGGCGATTGCTTCGAGACCTGTACATCAGACGCGGACTGCCGCGGCGGGAACTATGGCTGCTTCGATCTGTCGGGCGACGGCCGGCTGGAATGCGCCGAGCTGCCGATCTGCCCGCCCGGCTGGATGGGCCCGCGATGTGACCAACCCGACTGCACGGTGCCCGCGATCCCGGCGGGGAATGAAGCGCCCTACTGCACGGCGGGGTTCTGCAAGGACTCCACCGGCGCCTGCCTGCGCCTCGTCGACAACCCGACGCTGTCGCGCGCGAATACCAACTCGGCCTGTATCCCCGCGGTTTGCTGCGAGCCACCGATGGTCACCGGCACCTGCAACGCCGGCTTCTGCAACGACGGAACGTCCTGCCAGTTCCTCGCCAACAACCCGCAATACGCCCGTGACCCGGCCACCACGGCCTGCATCCAGGCGGAGTGCGGGCTCGATTGCGATGAGCCCGGTGGCGGCTGCAACCCTGGCTTTTGCTTCGACGGCAATGCCGGCTGCCTCTGGCTCACGACCTACACCGAACTGCAACGCGGAGCCGCCGCTCAGTGCCTGCCGCTGGCATGTCCGTAGCGCGGTGAGGTCAGCTCGCCAGCCAAAGAATCCGCTGGTCCGCTCCTATGTGCCCTATCAAGTTGAGTACGCCTGAAGATCCCACCGATGAGTCCCCACTAATCCTCGACCGACGCGAGTCGCTCATCCACGGAACGACAGACCATGCTCCTTGAGCACCTCAGTCAGTTCCTGAAGGACCATCGGCGTGGAATGGGGTGCCCCGAGAATTTCATCCGGAGACAGCGACGCGATCTCGGCCAGGGTCCAGGCGCCCAGGCCGTCCAACACCATGTGAGATCGCACACTAATTTCGAGGTCGTCGAGGGTGATCGTTGCGGGATCCGTCATCGTCTCACCATTGCGCGGGTGGGTCGCAGTATACGCGTCGACCACCGTCTCGTCAGGGCCGACGTGCCGTGAAGACTTCGTTCGCCTTGTTCACGTCCTCGGGCGGGCCGACGAAAATCACTTCATCGCCCGCTTCGATCGTGGTGTCGCCGCGCGGAACGACAAACTGCTTGTCGCGAATCACCGCCGCGATCACACACTGCCTCGGGATCTCGATCGCCTTGATCTGGGTGCCCGAAACTGTGGCGCCCTCCGGTACGATCACACCCAGCAGGTTCGCTGCGCCGGAGCTGATCTCGAACAGTTCGGCGACGCCTGGACGATCGATATAGGTTTCGACCATCGCGGCGGTCGCCCACGGCGCACTGATCGCCACGACGCCCTCGGCCTCGAGCATCGGCAGGTAGTCCGGGTCCTGAACGACGGCGATCACACGGTCCATCCCGAGCTGCTTGGCCTGGATCGCGGCAATCACGTTGCGACCGTCATCGTTGGATGCCGCGATCACGATATCGACGTTGGCCGCGCCGACCTGCTCGAGGATCTCGCGTTTCGTCCCGTCGCCCTGAAAGATGGGCACGCCAAACCGTACCTCGAGCTCCCGGCAGCGCGCTTCGTCGGGCTCGATGAACGTGATCTGGTGAGCCGCCTCTCGGAACACCGCGTGGTGCTCCTCTTGGAGGACCAATCGCTTGGCGATGTTCTGGCCTTGTCGGCCACCACCGATGATGAGTACCCGCATCTTTTTCCTCTTTCGGGCGGCGAGATAGCGCCGGACCCGTGCGACGACCTCGCCGGCTCGTCCGAGCTCGGCGCGGTTCTCTGGTTTGATTGCGTAGACGATCATCCCGACGACTGTCATCAACGAACCGAGCACGAGGCTTTCCGTGTGCAGCGCGGGGACGAACACCCAGCAGGTGACGATTCCGATGATCGGGATCCACGGAAAGAACCCCGCGGCGAACGGTCGCCTCAAGGCCGGCATCTTCTTGCGCAGCGCGATGACCGCGTAGTTCACGAAGCCGAGCCCCATCAAGAACCCGAAGTCCGCCACGGCCGCGATCAGCTCCACGACGCCGGCGCCGGCCAGCACCACGGTGAAGACGGTGCACGCGGCGAGCGCGATATGCGGGGTGCGAAACCTCGGGTGAATGCGGGAGAAGATCTTCGGGAAATGGCCATCGCGGCTCAACGCGTACAGCACCCGAGCGCTGGCACCCAGCGTGACGGCGAACGCGGACAGGCTGGCCATGATCGTGGCGATCACCGCCGCCCAACGGCCCCAACCGCCCGCGACGTGCTCTGCGAAGTAGATGAACGGGACGTCGGACTTCGCGAGCTCGGTGTAGTGCACCGAACCCATCATCACGAACACCACGAACACGTAGATCGCCGTCCCGATACCCAGCGTGATCAGGATCGCGCGCGGAATCGTGCGGCCCGGATTCTTGATCTCCTCGGCCGCCACCGTGATGAGCTCGTAGCCGACGAACGAGATGTAGATCAGCGCCATACCGGTCGGGTATGGCCCGAGGCCCATCGGCGCCAGGGGCAACAGATTCGGCGCTTCCACGTCGAAGATGCCGAGGCCCGCGATCCCCAACAGCACCACCAGCTCGATCAGGTTCATGACCGTGATGAAGATCAGCGCCTCGCCCATCCCACGCAGGTTGACCAGGCCGAAGAACAGCGCGGTCACCAACGCGATCAGGAACGCGTTTGCATCGGGCACGAAGTACGTCTTCACGGTGAGCGAAAAAATCACCGCGTACAGGCCGCACGCCGCGACGTTGCCAATCCAGAAGAACCAACCGGTCAGGAACGCCACGGGGCGCGGCAGCGTCAGGCTGACGAACGAGTAGCCGCCACCAGCGACGGGCAGCGCTGCGCCGAGCTCGGCGTAGTTGAGGGCCGTGAAGATGGTGATGAGGCCCATCACCAGGTACACGCTGAACCCGATCGGGCCCAACATGTCGGCCACGACCCCGGGAAGCGCAAAGATCCCGGGCCCCATCATCGCACCGATGCCGATCATCACGGCCATGAAAAGGCCGATGGTGCGCTTGAATTCGACTCGTTCGGCCATAATCTCGCGTACGACGGGGCCGCAGCTTAGCAGCAAAGTGCGCGATGCGTCCCGCGCGACGTGTTGGGAGACGCCGCCTTCTGTCCACCACAGCGCGGCACATTGCAAGCGCCCCCGCTTGTTTGCCTGCGCGCCGTGGCCTAGGCTCGCAGAATGACGCAGGAAGAGATTCGCATCGCGTTGCGCGAGCCCACAAACAGGGCCGACCCGGGCGCGCTGCTCGCCGCAAGTGGACTGGAGAGCTGTCGTTGGGACGTCGTCAACCGCGCGCTGCGCGACGCGTCGCTCCTACCCCCATCGATCCCGCGCGAGGAGTCGATGTGGCGGCTGTTTGGACGCTGGATGCTCACTCTGCGTGGCGAACGCCACACACGGATGCGCGGCCGATTCGCGGGGCTCTTCGGCCCCCGACAGGCGCCCTCGTTCCGGGCGAGCATCGAGGCGCGGGCCGACGCTCTGCTCGATGAGGTCGTCGAAGCCGGTCGGATGGACGTCGTCACCGCCTTCGCGCGCCCGCTCCCGTTCGCTGTGATCTGCGACGTGCTCGGTGTTCCTCCAGCCCTGCGGCCCTCGCTCGCCACGCAGTACACCCGTCTCGGCTTGGGTTTCGCGAATCAGAGCGTTCCTGCGTTCGTGCGTGACGCATCGGAGGCAGCGGACTCGCTGGTGGCGGCGTTCTCCGCGCTGCTCGACGAACGCGAAGCAGATCCCCGAGACGACCTGCTCTCCGCCCTGATGGAGAAGCCGCCGCTCGACCCCGAAGAGCGAGCAGATCTCGTGGCCAACGCGATCTTCCTCGTCGAGGCGGGCCATGCGACAACGGCGAGCCTCATCAGCGCCGGCCTGTTGCGACTGTTGGCCCGCCCGGAACTGATGGCCGCGTTTCGCGACGGAACAGCCGACACCTCGCCGATCATCGAGGAGCTGCTCCGACTGATCACCCCGACGACCGTCGTCCCGCGCTGTGCCGAAGCCCAGCCGATGACCATGTACTACCTCGCCGGCGCGAACCGCGACCCGGCGGTGTTTTCCAACCCCGACGAGCTCGAC
>JBFIHF010000062.1:0-22690 GCA_041601915.1 Bradymonadaceae bacterium | reverse complement strand
GACCGGGAGGAAGGTGGGGGCCGGCTTTGGAGCGGGCGGCTTGTCACGTGGTTTGGGCTTGGGTTTCTTCGCGGCCACCGGCTTCACCTCGGGCTCTGCAGCCGGTGCAACCTCGGCGGGCTCCGGCGGTTCGGGTTCGGGTATCGGTTCGGCGATGTCGATCGGCTCGACCGACGGCTCCGCGACCTCAACCAGTTCGACGGGGGCCGAGATCGGCTCCCGCACGGGTTCTGCGACGCGCGTCTCCGAACCGTCCGAGGGATCGGCGGCGGCGTCACCGTGCAGACGTGAGCCCAGAAACAGCACCACGCCGACCGCGCAGAGTAACACGACAGCGAGCAGCGGAGCACGTCCCCCCGACCGCGCCGGCGTCTCCTCGTCCAGCGGAATCAGTTCGAGGGTCGAGCGGGAAATCATTGGCGACTGCTGGGTCACATCGACGGGCCGATCCCACCCGGCAAGGTCATGCAGGACCTCATCGGCAGACTGGTATCGATCGTGGGGCTCCTTCTGAAGCATGCGATGGACGATCTCGCGCAGCCTCGGCGCGATCACGAACGCGTCCGGAAGGGCGATCGGCTGCGCGGACAGATGCCGAGCGATGATCCGGATCGTCGTCGGCTCCTCGACGGCCTTCTTGCCCAGCAACAGCTCGTACACCACGAGCCCTAAGCTGTAGAGATCGCTCGCGGGCGTCAGATCGTCGCCGCGAATCTGTTCCGGCGACATATAACGCGGCGTGCCCACCAGCATCCCATCCGCGCCGGTCAGCTCCGTTTCGGGGTCTTGCTTCGAACCGCCGACGCTGGCCAACGGTTTGGCGATCCCGAAGTCGAGAACCTTGACCTGATCGCGCTCCCCCATGTGCTCGAACAGCATGATGTTCTGCGGCTTGATGTCTCGGTGCAACACCCCAAGGCTGTGGGCTTCCCGCAGGCTGCGCAGCACCTGTTCGAGGATGTAGACGACACGCTGCGCTTCAATGGCTCCCTGCGCTTTGACCAGTTGCGAGGCGGTGAGCCCGTCGACGAACTCCAGCACCATGAACAGCTGACCGGCGACGTCGCGGCCGTAGTCGTACATGATCACGGTATGCGGGTCGCGCAACCGCGAGATCATCTTCGCCTCGCGCTCGAAACGCTTCGCGAAGCTCTCGTGCCGAGCGTTGGCTTCCTCGCTGTACTCCTCGCCGAGCTTGCCAGGACGTAGAATCTTGAGCGCCACGCGGCGCTCCAGATCGGTCTGGCGGGCCAGAAAAACCTGCGCAAACCCGCCTTCGCCAAGCAGGGACTCAATCTCGTACCGGTCCTGAAACCGGTCACCGATGCGGGGGGTAAGTGACAATGCAAACTCATGATGACGACCATAGTCTATCACCCCCGCGCCCAGTCTCACAATGAAGGCACCCACCATGCGATGGGCCGCATGAACACTGGACATGCGGGCCATCGCGACACCCCTTTACAAGGCATTTTCAGCCCGCTACAACCGACGGACAACGATCATCCGGGGAGAGGGAATGCGCGATCGAATTCAGCGAGTATTGGGGACCATTACCGAAGATCAGCGACTTGAGGCAAAGTGGCTGAACACACTGTCGTATCTGGAGTTTGTCCGTGCCAGAAACATGGCGCGCGCGTGGTCGGCGGGGGCCAACCCGCGCCGACGCGGGGTGAGCTCGCGAGCGGATCTGATGAGTCAAATCGCGGCGGGAGGGGGACATGCCGCCGCATTTGCGGACCTCGCCGAGCGGGTCCTCGGCACCGCGCCGTCGGAGTACCTGTGTCGGGACGCCGCCGCGCTGTACTACGAACGACTCGATCGAGAGCTGTCCGCCTGGGTGACCGGGTTCGTCGGACGCCTCCACCCCTCGTTGGACCACCTGCTCGTCACATCTATGATTGAGCGTCGCGCCTGTAAGCTGTACTCGTGGTACCGCATCGCGTCGTCCAACCCCGTCGTGCACGAGGTGGTCGATCGGATCGTGGACGAACAACTCGACCACGGCGTCCGGATCCAGGATGACTGCGTGCGACTCCTCGCGGAGTGGAACATCCCGGACCTCGCGGCGCCCAGTGCGGTGGAGTCCGCTTTCTTCGCCGGATTCTGGCGAGCGCTCGAGGCGGAACTCGGGCTCGAGGAGTCGCATCAAGCGGCCTGATACCCGATGTTGTACCACCCCGCTGAACTCGAAACAGAGATCGAAGGGTTCAGCGATGAACCGATGATCCGCGTCCTCATGATGCCCAAGGACACCAACCCCTTGGGCTTCATTTTCGGCGGGGTCATCCTCAGCCACCTCGACATTGCCGCCGGCGAAGAAGCGCTCAAGAGCGCCCGACAACCCGTGGTGACCAAAGTGCTGCGCGGCGTCGACTTCGTCGCACGCGTCCACGTCGGCGACTGGGTGTCGTTCTACACGCGCACGAAACGCGTCGGCCAGACCAGCGTGACCGTCGAGGTGCTCGTGGTGTCGCACCGCGGCTATCGACGCGATGAGCTGCACAAAGTCACGTTCGCGGAAGCCGTATTCGTCGCCGTCGACGACGACGGCCGCCCCACCGCCATCGAGCCGTCCGCGTGATTGTCGACACGCCCGCCGAGGGCTTACTGGCCGAAGTTCGACGCGTCTATCGCGAGTCGCGCAAGACCCACGACATCGCGTGGAACGTCTACGTGGCGCGACCGATCGCTGCGATCCTCGTCGCGATGCTCCGCCGGACCGCGCTCACGCCGAATCAGGTCACGATCCTTGGCGTCATCGTCTTCTTCGGATGTGTCGCAACCCTCATCGGCTGGCGCGACTGGACGGGCTTTCTTGTCTCCGCGCTGATCCTCGAGGTCGCGTACTTCTTCGATTGCGCCGACGGCCAGCTCGCGCGCCTCAAGAACATGACGTCCGAGGTCGGTGCGCACTTCGACTTCCTGATCGACGAGGTCAAAGCACTGTTGCTCGTCGGCGCGATCGCGATCCGCGTGTGGCTCGACACCGCCGACCCGCTCTGGCTGGTCGTCGGCATCGCCGGCGCGGCGCTCGTCTCGATCGCCACGTCGCTGACGACTTTCGTGCGCCGACCGGAGTACGCCGGCCAGGAGATCAAGCCGGGGGCATCGGCTCGCCAGCCGAAGATGCCGCGGTCGCCAATCAAAGCCGCACTCTGGCTGGTGCAACGCACGGCCTCGTTCGTCGTGCATTACCCGTCATGGTTTCTCTTCATCGCCCTCGCCGACTACTTTCCGGCGTTCGACGGCGCGAAGTGGTTTCTCTACCTGTTCCTCGGCGTCTACGTGCTGTACGTCGCCAAGACGGGGCTCGGCGTGCTATTGAAGCTCGGTAGCCCCTCGTTTTACCGACAAGACGAATAAGGCCTTCATGAAAGCGATTATCATCGCGGCCGGCATGGGAAGCCGACTCGAGCACTACACCGACGAACGACCCAAGTGCATGGTGGAGATCGGCGGCCGCTCGATACTTTCATTCATGCTCGAAGCATTCGACGCCCACGGCGTCGACGACATCCACATCGTGCGCGGCTACCTCGCCGACCGCCTCGTCGTGGATGGAGCGACGTACTGGGAGAACGCGAACTACCCGAACAACAACATCCTGATGTCGCTGTTCTGCGCCGAACCCGCGATGAGCGGCCCCTTCATCACGACCTACTCCGACATCGTGTACGGCCCCGACGTCGTGGCGAAGTTGATGGCCAGCACCGCCGACGTCGCCCTCATCGTGGACCGCGACTGGGCGAGCGCCTACGATGGCCGCGACGATCACGGGCCCGAGCAAGCGGAGCTCACCGTGGTCGACGGCTCGCGCGTGCTCGAGGTCGGCAAGCACGTGAACCCCGAACAGAGCCCGCTCGGCGAGTACATCGGGCTCGCGAAGTTCAGCGCCCGTGGCGGAGAACTGCTGAAGGAGATCTTCCACGATGTGCGCTCCAAGGTCGGCGATGACGAGCCGTTTCAAGCGGCCAAGCTGTTCCGAAAGGCCTATCAGACCGACCTCATCGAAGAGATGATCCAGCGCGGCGTGCACGTCGAGGCTGTGCCGATCGATGGCGGCTGGCGCGAGATCGACACCGTCGAAGACCTCGCTCGCGTCTCCCGTGAGTGGGGCTGAACATGCGCTACTTCGCCGTTGTCGCGCTGCTGTGGCTGTTCCCGCTGCACGCCGCCGCGAAGCTACCCTCCGACAAGACGATCACGACGTTTACCGAGGCGCGTTCGCTGCTCGACAGCGACCCCGAGCGCGCGTGGACGCTGGCCAAAGAGTTGCCTCGCTTGACGCCGGCCGACGATGTGCGGCTCAACTTGCTCATCGAGGCCGCGCTGCGCACGCAGCGGGCGGATGACGCGCTGAAGTATCTGCAGGCGCTGGAGAAAGAGACCGACGACGACGGTGAGAAGTACCGCGTCCGGCTCGAGCGCGCGGAGCTGCTCGCGATGATGGGCGAGATCGACGCCGCCGACCGCGTGCTATCGAAGCTACGCGGCGACAAGCGCGACGCGTCCGGGCGCGGTGCCGACCGGCGCTACCTGTTCTCACGACTCGAACGGCTCGCCCACGATATCGCCAAGGCGCGCGGCGACGCCAAAAAGGCCCCCGCTGAAGCGCGAGAACTCGCCGAAGACCTTCTCGTGCACTACCCCACGGAGCTCGCCACACGCCGCGACGGCCTCGTCATCTCCGCCGATGACCTGTCGGATTCCAAGCGATACACGCGGGCGAACAACCTCATGAACTCGTGGGGTTACGCGGATGCACGCGTCGAGTTCGAGCGTCTGCGCGACCACAAGAAGTACTCCAAGGCCGCGCGCTGGAACCTCGGCATCATTGGGCTGCGCAAACTGCGTGACCGACCCGAGGAAGCCGAGAAGCTGTTCCGACAGCTGCTCAAGGAGGACTACCGCGCCGAAGACGCCCACTGGTACCTCGCTCGCTCGCTCATGAAGCTCGAGAAGTACGACGAGGCGCTCAAGATCTTCGACGAGATCGCGAAGAAGTTCCCGCGCGGTAAGTACATCAACACCGTCTACTACTACCGCGGCTGGCTTCACTACGATCGGCGCGAGAACGACAAGGCGATCGTCGGACTGCGCGCGTATGTCGACAAGTACGGACGGCGCTCCAGCAAGTCCGACTACATCTATGGCTTCCTCGCCTGGGCCTACATGCGCGAGAAGCGCTGGAAGGAAGCGATCGAGGTGTGGGACGACATGCTGCCGTTCGGCAACACCCTTGTCGCGGGCAAAGCGTTGTACTGGAAGGCCCACGCGCAAAACGAACTCAAGAAGCCCGAAGACGCCAAGAAGACGCTCGCCCAGCTCCGGGACCGATTCGCGCTGACCTACTACGGGGTGCTCGGCGAACAACTGCTCGCGACGATCAACGGGACGGACGCGCGGGCATCCAAAGTGTGGTGGCCCGAGGGCGGCGGCGGCTTTGAAGACGCTCCACGCATCGACGTGATGAAGCAGCGGTTCAAGAAGCTCAAGAAGGACGAGAGCCGGCTCTGGGAGCGGACCAAAGTCCTCGCCCTGATCGGCGAACAACACCTGGCGCGAGAGGCGCTCGCCTCGATCGACGACGACCTGCTCGCCGAGATTCCGTCCGACGATCGCGAGAACTGGATCCACGCGCTGGGCTGGTTCGTCGGCGACTACAACTCGATGTACAAGCACGCGACCGGCAACAGTATTCGGGCGATGCCGAACACGCCGCCCCCGGACGAGCTGCGCTCCGCGATGGCCTACCCTCGGGCGTATCGGGACATCGTGGAGGGGGTCGCGGACGAGTTCGCGCTGCCGCCGTACTTCATCTGGTCGATCATGCGCCAGGAGAGCCGCTACAAGCCCGGCGCGGTGTCCTTCACCGATGCGGTGGGCGCGTTGCAAATGATCCCGAAGACCGCGCGACTCGTCGCCCGTGACCTCGGCATCACCTACGACGTGCGCACGTTCTTTCGGCCGGAGGTCGGCTTTCGGTTCTCCGGCTACTACATGCGCAAGCTCAGCGACGCGTTCGACGGCCTCTTCGTGCCCACCGCGGCGTCCTACAACTCGGGCCCGGTTGTCGCGCGCTGGTTTCGGCGAAACCCCGATGCGTCGTTCCCGTGGTTGATCGAAGAGTTCGAGTACAACGAGGGACGCGCGTACTGCCGCAAGGTGATGGAGCACATGCTTCGCTACCTGTATCTGTACGAGAGCGACCCCGCCCAGCGGGCCGACATCCTCGACAAGATGTTCCCCCTCAGCCGCGACATCGAACTGGCCGACGATCTCGGCTACTGAAGCAGAGCATCGTGGAGGAGCGACGACCTGGCGATCGTCGATGGCTCGTTCGCCAGGCGCGATGCCAGAAGGCACCAGCCACCGACAGCCCGTTCGCGCCGCTGGCGACGAGGCAAGCTAGATGTTAAGCATGCCGTTGAACATGAAATGAGGGCGCGGATGGCTACCGAAATCGAGACCAGAGAATCGCAGCTGACCTCCCCGCGGAGCAATGGGTCGGGCACGTCGAAGTACCATGGGATGAGCGCAGAAGAGCTCGTCGACATGTACCGGCTGATCTACCTGTCGCGCCGACTCGATGACGCCGAGATCCGGCTGAAACGTCAGCAGAAGATCTACTTCCAGATCTCCGGTGCCGGTCACGAAGCGGTGCTCGTGGCGGCCGGCAAGGCGCTTCGCGCCGGCTACGACTGGTTCTATCCGTACTACCGCGATCGGGCGTTGTGCCTGACGCTGGGCATGACGCCGACCGAGGTCCTCGCCGAGGCGGTCGGTTCCTCGGAAGACCCCAATTCGGGCGGCCGGCAGATGCCCTGCCACTGGGGCCACAAGGACCTCAATATCGTCTCGCAATCGTCGTGCACCGGCACGCAGATGCTGCAGGCCGCCGGTGCCGCACAAGTCGGTCGGATCATGAGCGCCGTCAAGGAGCTCGCCGACCGAACCGACGAGTACAAGCGCGACGAAGTGGTCTACGTGTCGATCGGCGATGGGGCGACGAGCGAGGGCGAGTTCTGGGAGGCGGTGAACACCGCGGCCGTGCTGAAGCTGCCGGTGCTCTTCATGGTCGAAGACAACGGCTACGCGATCAGCGTGCCCGTGTCCGTGCAGACGGCCGGTGGCTCGATCTCCAAAGCCACGAGCGGCTTTGAGGGACTGTTCATCACCGAGTTCGACGGATGCGATCCGGTGCAGTCGTACGGCAAGATCTGCGAAGCCGTCGATTACATCCGCTCGGGCAAAGGTCCCGCGCTGTGTCACGCGCACGTTGTGCGCCCGTACAGCCACTCGATGTCGGACGACGAAACGCTCTACAAGACCGCGCAACAGCTCGAGGAAGAGCGTGAGCGGGATCCCGTCACGACCTACGCGAAGTACCTCGTGAACGAGGGCATTCTCGACGAAGACGGCGTCGCGGCAGTCCGCGACGCCGTGGACGACGCGGTTCGGGTCGCCGTCGACGAGGCGTTGGCGCTGCCCACGCCGCACCCGGACACCGCGCTGGACTTCGTGTTCAGCCCCGATGTCGACCCGACGTCGAGCGACTTCGACAGCCCGGCCGTCTTTGACGAGGATGGTGGCGAGAAGACCGTCGTCGACCTCATCAACGACTGCATCCGCACCGAGATGCGTCGTGACCCGCGAATCGTCGTGTTCGGCGAGGACGTCGCCGATGTGACCGACGAAAACTTGCTCGGTGAGGTCAAGGGCAAGGGCGGCGTGTTCAAGGTCACCCATCGGCTTCAGGAAGAGTTCGGCAGCGTCCGGGTGTTCAACTCGCCGCTCGCCGAGGCCAACATCATCGGGCGCGCGATCGGCATGGCGACCCGAGGGCTCAAGCCCGTCGTCGAGATTCAGTTCTTCGACTACATCTGGCCGGCGTACATGCAGCTCAAGAACGAGCTGTCGAACATGCGGTGGCGCTCCAACAACAACTTCGCCTCGCCGATGGTCGTGCGCGTCCCGATCGGCGGCTACCTGCGAGGTGGTGCGCCGTATCACTCGCAGTCGGGAGCCACGCTCTTCACGCACATCCCAGGGCTGCGGGTCGTGATGCCTTCGAACGCCGTCGACGCGAACGGGCTGCTGCGCACCGCGATTCGCTGCGAAGACCCCGTGATGTTCCTCGAGCACAAGCACCTCTACCGGCAGACCTACAACAAGGGCTTCAATCCGGGCCCCGACTTCATGATCCCGTTTGGCAAGGCCAACGTCGTGCGCGAGGGGACCGACGTCACTGTCATCACCTACGGGGCGCTCGTCGAACGCACGATGCGCGCAGTGAAGCAGCTCGACGGCATCGATGTCGAAGTCATCGATCTGCGCAGCCTGCAGCCCTACGACTGGGACGCGATTTCGGCCTCGATCAAAAAGACGAACAAGGTGTTGCTCGCCTACGAAGACAACATCTCGTGGGGCTACGGCACCGAGATCGCGACGCGCATCGCCGACGAGCTCTTCGAATGGCTCGACGGTCCCATCCGCCGCGTCGCGGCGCTCGACAGCTTCGTGGGGTACCACCCCGACCTCGAGGATCGAATCCTGCCGCAGATCGAGGACATCGCGGCCGGCATTCAGGATCTGCACAACTACTGAGCGTTTCGCGCGACATCCGACTTCGGGTACAGTTGAATCCTGTATTTTCAACGAGGTTGCGATGTTGTTCATGCGAGCGCGATGGCTGGCGATTGCTCTGACGCTGTTTTTCGTCGTCGGATGTGGTGGCAAGCGCGAAAAGAACGGCCCCAAGAAGGTGGAGCCCTGTGGCAACGGAGCTCTCGATCTCGCCGAAAAGTGCGACAAGGGCATCGAATCCGGTGCCGGCTCGTGCCCGACGGAGTGCCCCTCGGCCGGCAACTGCAACGGTTTCGATCTCGTCGGTGCCGCGATCTCATGCACGGCCGAATGCATCCCGCGCCTCGCAACCTGCGGGACGGACGACGATCAGTGCTGCCCGGCGGGTTGTGACGTCGACGCCGACAACGATTGCACGCCCGCTTCGTTGTGCGGCAACGGTGTCTTGGATGGCGCGGAAACCTGTGACCCCTCGATTCCGAGCGGGCGAACGGGAGCATGCGAATGCCCCTCATCCAACGCGATGTGCTCGCAGACCGTGCTACGCGGATCACCGGCGCTCTGTGACATTCAGTGCGTGACGGAGCCGATCACAACCTGCGATTTCGGCGACGGGTGCTGTCCGGCCGGCTGCGCAGCGCAGGGCGATGCCGACTGTCCGACGACGTGCGGAAACGGGATCATCGAAGCGGGCGAACAGTGCGACGGCAACTGCCCGAGCTTCTGCGATGACGGCGACGCATGCACCACGGAGACGCTGAACGGCGACCCCTCGACCTGCGACGCGTTTTGCGACACGCGCCAGGTGACGTCGTGTACCAACTCCGATGGCTGCTGCCCGGCGGGTTGCTCGCCCGCCGTCGACAACGACTGCGTGGCGGTATGCGGCAACGGAATCGTCGAGTTCGGTGAGCTCTGCGACGGAAACTGCCCCGCGGCGTGCAACGACGGGAACGCGTGCACGACCGACAGCCTCGTCGGCTCCGCTGCGAACTGCGACGCGGAGTGTTCGACGATGCAGATCACCGCGTGCATCAACGGTGACGGCTGTTGCCCGGCGATGTGTAACGACCTGAACGACGCGGACTGCGGCGCGATATGCGGCAACGGCATTGTCGAGGCCCCGGAGACCTGCGACGGCAACTGCCCCGCGATCTGCAACGATGGCAACGCGTGTACGAACGACGTTCGCAGCGGCAGCAACGCCCTGTGTAACGTGAGCTGCTCGTTCAACCCCGTGAATTCCTGCATCAATAACGACGGCTGCTGCCCGCCGGCGTGCAACGCCGGCAACGACAATGACTGCTCCGCGAGCTGCGGCAACGGGATCGTCGAAGGCAGTGAGACCTGCGACGGCAACTGTCCGTCGAGCTGCTTCGACGGAGTCGTCTGCACGGCGGATGTCCTGTCCGGCAGCGCCGCGAGCTGCACGGCGATGTGTCAGTTCCCCGCGATCACCGCCTGTACCGACGGCGACGGCTGCTGCCCGTCATCCTGCGTGTTCGCCACGGACAACGACTGCGCCTGCATCCCCAACACCTGCGCGTCTCTCGGTCTGACGTGCGGGACGCTCGCCGACGACGGCTGCGGGGGCGGCGGCGAGGTGTGTGGCGCCTGCATGGCTGGCCGGACCTGTGTGGCGAATCAGTGCCAACTGGACTTCGACGTCGCGGACCCCTGCCTGTCCAATGGCGACTGCGCAGGCGCCGCCGGCGTTTGCATCACGCAGCTCACGAGCGGGTGGGACAACGGCTACTGCACGCGCGCCTGTGCCGCTGACGCCGACTGTGGGGTTCCGAACCACTGCGGCTCGGATGGATTCTGCTGGAAGAGCTGCGTCGACAGTACGGAGTGCCGCACCGGCTACATGTGCTTTGACGATGACGGCGACGGCCTCAACGAATGCGCCCCGGCCGCCACGGGAACCGGCGCCGTCGGTGCTGCGTGTACGAGATTTGGCGACTGTTCCGGTGGCGCCGCGGGCTGGTGCGCCACGGAGGCCAGCCAGTTCCGGGGTGGCTTCTGCTCGCGCGACTGCGCCAGCAATGCCGACTGCCCCGCGGGCAGTCACTGCTACGCCGGCCAAGCCTGTGTGCCCAACTGCGTCACCGCCGCGACCTGTCGGGGCAACGGCTACGACTGCTACGACGCAGACGGAGACACGTCGCTGGAGTGCTTCCGGTTCGCCAACGGCGCGGGAACGGTCGGAGCGAGCTGCACCGGGCTGTGGAACTGTGCCGGCGGCCAGTGGGGGTGGTGCAAGCTGCCGTCGGATGGCTACAACGGCGGCTACTGCACCGCATTCTGCGGCGGCGGCCAGTCAGTGTGCCCGAGCGGATCGTCGTGCTGGTCGGGCGCTGCGGAGAGCATCTGCCTGGACCAGTGCCAGAACGTCAATCAATGCCGTGCCGGCTACGTGTGCGACGATCCCGGCGGGGCCGGTCGCACGCTCTGCAACCCACAGTGACGGACGGCGCTACTCTTCTTCGCTCGCGTCGGAACCCGGCGTGACGAACGCGAGCATTTCAGGCGGAATCGATTCCGGAAACAGCGTGACGTCGTTCTCGACGTGGCTGCGCATCATGTAGACGGCGGGCCACGGCACGTCGCAGAGCATGTCCTGCCCGCCAAACGACAGCGAGGCGCGCACACCCCAGCCGTCGTACTCGAAGTCCGCGATCCCAAACAGGTGACAGAAGTTCAGGTTGAGCCGGAGCTCGCCGGCCAGGTGGTCCGGCACGATCACGCCCTCGCGGCGGGTATCGATCGTCACGAGCACCGTGCCCTTCTCGATCATCTCGACGAACACGCCAAACTTCTCGTCGTTGGCCGCGGGCGGAATCGGGCGCTCGGCCTCCGCCGGCTCGGCCGGCGAACCAAAGTTGACTCGGATTACGTTGTCTTTGTCAGCCAACGGTCACTCGTACACAAAGGTGAAATCGGTATCGAACTTCATCAGCGTCGCCCGGTTTGTCTGCGGGAACGACCACTGCTGCGCTTGTGAAACCATACAGTCTTCGGTCGGACGAGACCGCAACGTCGATCGGGTGACCTTGACCATCGCCACGTGGCCGTCCGGCGCGATTCCGAACTGCAAATCGACCTTCCCTTGAAGATCGTCATCCTCTTGCAGAGCGGACGCGTAGCAGCCCATCAAGTCGGCCTGCTTCTGGTTCATGTGTCGCTGAATCTCGGTCTCCGCGAGCTCGGGCCCCGACGGCGCCGCGGCCCCCGTGTTCCCCTCGAAACCGAAGGTGGTGACCTCGGGATCGAGTCCCTCTTCAATCCAGACGCTGGTGGGCTCGTACTCGACGGCGGCCTGGATGTCGCCCTGCGCGTGGTGACCACGCGTCAGCAGCACCCACGCGCCCAATGAAAACGCGCAGACCGCGACCAACGCGCCGCCTGCGACCCCCATTGCAATCGCCTTCTGCTCACGCTCCACCGACAACCTCCGACCTCATTGTACTCCGGTAGATGCGCGGCGCAAAACTACCAGCGTACGAGCCGTCGGCCGTCAGCGTCCCGGAACACCCCACACAGAATGAGAATCGCGTCGATAATCCACCAGATGCCGAATCCACCGCCGGTCAGAGCCTGAAGAAGGCCGGTCCAGAACTTGCCGACATAGAATCGGTGCACGCCGAGCCAGCCGAGAAAAAACGCGAGAAGCAGCGCGGCGAGGCGACTGTGTGAGCTGTCGTACATGAAAGGCCTCCAGAGGTGGATTGAGGTCGGAACTCATCGCGAACATAGGCATCGAACCGCCGGAGAACATCGACATATTTCGAACACTCCGTTCGCTCACTACGAATCGGTCGATGGAACGACATGGCCGAGCGACGCGCTGAGATCCAGGCGCGGATGGTTGTCGCGGAAGTTCGCGGCGGTCAGGCGCTGCGCGTCCATCGACTTCAACGTCTCGAAGACCGCCCACACCGCGGCGAGCACGTCGCCGGTGTGCCCCGTCTCCGAGCTCGTGTGCATGTTGCGGATCGGGAAGCCCACCGACGTGGCGGCCGCGTCGACGGCCGCGAACACCGCAGCCATCGCATCGGTCCCCGTGTCGCGGCCGGCGGCCACTTTCTGGTACGGGATCCCGGACTCCTTGCATGCCGTCTCGATCAACGAGTTCAGATACTCGCTGACGATCGATCCGCCTTTCAGCGAGAACCCCTTCGCCATCTCGACCGGCGTCATGCGCCGGTCGCCGATCCCGGGCGCGGCCTTGTAGTCGTGCGAGACGTCGGCGGCGATGACGACATCGGGGGCGAAGACGCCCGCGGCCACGCGGCTGCCCATGCGCCCGATCTCCTCGTGCGTCGCGATCGTGAACAGGCAACGAACGTGCTCGAGGCCGCCCGCGTCGGCGACCAGCCGCGCGACTTCCGCGGCCAGGAAGCAGCCGAGCCCGTTGTCGAGGTACGCCCCGTAGAAGGTGTCCGGGGAAAAGCCGCGCCGAATTTTGCGGTTCAAGATGATCGGGTCGCCGGCGCGAATCCCGAGCTGCTCGATCTGCTTCTGCTTGTCATCGCCATGGATCTGCAGCTCGAGGTAGAGCATCTCCGACTTGATCCCCTTGTCGCCGGCTCGAACCGCGGCGTCCGCGAAGTGAATCGCGCCAATCGCCTCGATCGTACCGCCTTCGATCGCCCGGTAGCGCCCCGGCTCGTCGGGGTCCTCGCTGAACAGCGAAACCTCCTGTGCCAGCAGCGTCATCGGCAGGAACGAGTCGCTGTCGATCCAGATCTTGCCGTCGTCCCCGATGCTGCGCACCTGCATGCGAATCTTGTCCGCGTGCCCGATGATCATCACGCTGAGCAGATCGTCTCGGCCGGGGTGGCTGTCGAGTACGATGCCCGCATTGCCACGAAACTGGTGGATTTTCCAACCTTTGGGAGCCATCGCCTCAAAGGCGGGCTTGAGCACCCCGTACGTCATCGCCGCTTCAAGGCCCACAGGACTCGGCGCGCCGATGATGTCGCGCATCCATTCGAACTGACTTTCGGGCATCGCTTCCGACCACGGTTTACTCACAGCATCCTCCGATTTGCGGCGTTCGTTTGACGCGCTACGCTACCACGCGCCCGACGCGGATTCACACCCGCGTTGTGGCGCGACAGTGCCCTACGGTATCGTGACGGGACAGGGAGGAGCTATTGGCTGAGCACCGCGAGACGCACACGATTTCCGGACCCTTTCCCGACTTCGATCCGCTGGATACAGCGCTGCTGTTTCTGCGGTCGAATCGCTACCGGCTGGTTCAGAAGACCGAAGAAGCTCCGCCCGCCGCGCTCGAAGTCGACCGCACCCTGCTGCCCGACATGGGTGACGAAGATGCCGCGTCCGCAGACGCCCCCGTGGAGCAGGCCGACGACGACGCGGCCGCCGAACCCGAGGCAGCCGCCGAGATCTGCGTGTTCGCGGAACTCGAACGCGGCGACAAGTGGTCGGGCATCCTCAGCAGCAGCATGTCGGAGCTGCCCACGACCCTGACCTTGCGCCTCACCCACAACATCATTCGCGTGGAGTACGTGGTCACCACGACGGGTCAGCTGCTCTCGGATGCAGAGCGTGAGTTCTGGCGCACCGAGGCGCGCGCGCTCGAACACTATCTCAAGGGAGAAGGGGAACTCGTCAGCCTCGCCTCGCTGGAGGAAGACCGAGCCTCATCGGCGCGACGTGACCGTCTCAGTGCCGCGTTCTGGCTGGCCTGCATCGTGTTTTTCATCGTCTTCGTCGGCGGTGTCATGCTCTCGCGGATGTGATGCTTCTGAGTCTGAACATCGAGACGCCGCACGGCGGTGCGTACAACCTCGCCGTGGGCGGCGCGGACGTCGAGCTCGGGCGCTCCGCCGCGTGTGCGGTGCGGCTCCCCTACCCGGCCCTCTCTAGTCGCCACCTGCGCTTCGCACAACACGACGGGCACTGGAGCCTCCAGGACCTCGACAGCAAGAACGGGACCCTCGTCGACGGACGCCCGGTGGCGCCGCACCAGGAGGTTCCCGTTGCCGACGGGACTCTGATTCAAATCGGCGAGCTTCGAATCATCACACGCCTCGACGACGAGACGAGTGACGGATTTACGCTCACCGAGAACGGCACGATGCTGCGGAAGTTGCTCGCCGAGTCCGTGGGGCCCAGCGGTGCGACGCTTCAGTCCGAAGACGGCGAGCAGATCTCGGTCCCGGACTTCGCCAGCGATTTGAGACCCACGGACCCGCCGGAGTTCCGCATCGATCGCCGAGGTCACGGATTCTGGGTCAAGCCGCTCGTGAGTTCGATCGAGCTGGACGGCGAGCCGCTGAAGGCGGATGGCTCCGCCTTGCGCGACGGACAACGCCTGCGCGGCCAAGCAACCTGGCTCTTTCGTGATCCACTGGAACGCCATGTCCGGGCGCTCGAGGACGAGCAGCCCGATCCGCCGGTCGAGCCTGACGTCGCGCCGACCAGCGCGCGTGGCAGATTGGAAGTGGTGGCGATGGGCGTCGGCGCCCTCGCCTTCGTCGCAGCAGCGGTCGCGTTGCTCGCGATCTTCGAAGTCATCTAGCTCGATCTAGACTTCGAGAATATCGGCCTCTTTCCTCGCCAAGATCTCGTCCACTTTCGACGTATACTCGTCAGTGATCGCGTTGATCTTGTCGTACGCCTTGTGCTCTTGATCTTGGGTGATATCGGATGACTTCTCGAGTTCTTTGACGAGGTCATTCGCTTCGCGCCGGTGGTTGCGCAGCGCAATCTTGTGGTCTTCGCCGTGGCGGCGGGCGAGCTTGACGAGCTCCTGGCGTCGTTCGCCGCTCAACGCCGGAATCGGGACCCGGATCAGCGTGCCGTCGTTGGACGGATTGAGTCCCAGCTCCGAGGCTGAAATCGCGCGCTCGATGTCCGAGATGATCGACTTCTCCCACGGCTGAATCGTAATCAGGCGCGAGTCGGCCACGCGCAGCGTTCCGACCTGACTCAGAGCCGTGGGCTGACCGTAGTAGTCGACCTTGACCCCGTCGAGCATGCCAATGTTCGCACGTCCGGTCCGAATCTTGGCGAGGTCCGCCTGCAGTCCGCCGATCGTCCGGTCGTTGCTCTCGCGCAGGTCATCCAACACTTCGTTGAGCATCTCGTTCTCCTCACTCGGGCTTCAAACTCCGCGGGATTACAGCGCAACATCCGACGCGCATCAACCCAAAACCGGCCTCCTCCTCTCATTGCGCGGCTGAGGCGGCTGCGCGACCATTTTTTTCGCAACGAAACGCCGATCCGTCCGAATACGTAGGTGGCGCGATACTGCCCCATGAATGGAAGGATGACACCATGCCTAGTGCCCTGCACCTCATCTACTCGACGCACGCTCGCTGGTACGTGAGCATCCCTTCGACCGTCGACCACACCGGCCGCTTGCGCCGAGCGTTGGTCATCGTGTCGCCCCATTCCGACGAACCGCAGTTCGCGGAGCTCGACGGACCGTCGCGGATCGACCACGTCATCGAGAGGGCGAGCGAGCTCGTGGAGGGCGTGTTCTGGACCGAAGACTGGTACCGGCGGCCGCGGCAGATCCGGTGCGACTCGGCCGAGTTGACCGCTGCACTCGCGGCGCGGCTCGGTGATGCGACCCATGTGCGCACGGACACTACCGCACGCACCTTTCGCACCGCGCACACGCGCTATCGCGACCACGTGATGGCGGTGCCATCTCGCAAGGGAACCGGGTAGCGCTCAGGAGATCGTGGTGCCGATCGGGTCGCCGAGAATCACGCGCTTCATGTTGCCGGCCACCGTCATGTTGAAGACGCGAATCGGCATGTGATTGTCCATACACAGGCTGATCGCGGTGGCGTCCATCACGCGCAGATTCTGCGAGAGGACATCCAAGTATGTCAGTTCGGTGTACATCTTCGCTTCCGGGTTCGTGACCGGATCGGCGTCGTACACCCCGTCGACCTTCGTCCCCTTGATGATCACTTCGGCGTGAACTTCCATCGCGCGCAGGCACGCGGCGGTGTCCGTCGTGAAGTAGGGATTGCCGGTACCGGCGCCAAAAATGACGATTCGGCCGTGCTCCATGTGCCGCATCGCGCGCCGGCGAATGTACGGCTCCGCGACCTCGCGAATCTCGATCGCCGTCTGCACGCGCGTCTCGGCGCCGAGCTGCTCGATCGCGTCCTGCAGCGCCAGCGCGTTGATCACGGTCGCGAGCATCCCCATATAGTCGGCAGACGCCCGGTCCATCCCTTTGGTGCTGCCGGCGATGCCGCGGAAAATGTTTCCCCCACCGATCACGATCGCGACTTCGACGCCGAGGTCCTGCAGCTCGACGATCTCGACGGCCAACGCGGTCAGCGTCTTCGGATCGACGCCGTACGCCTGGTCGCCCTGCAGCGCTTCGCCAGACAGTTTGATCAGCACACGCTTGTAGGCCGGCGAAGTCATGCATCACTCCAGGCAAAAAAAAGAGCGCCGAAGCGCTCTTGGGGGTTCAGCCTTCGCCGCGTAACTGCGCGGCGACCTCATCAGCGAGGTTCGCTTCTTCCTTCGCGATGCCGTCGCCGACCTCGATCCGGATGAACTTCGCGATCTTCACGCCGCCGATGTCGCTCTGCAGCTTGCCGACCGTGATGTCCGGGTTCTTCACGAACGCCTGATCCAGCAGGGCCTGTTCCTTCTTCCACTTGCTGATCTTGCCTTCGACGATGCGCGGGATGATCTTCTCCGGCTTCCCCTCCTCGAGGGTCATCGCGGCGAAGATGGCCTCTTGCTTGGTGACCTCCTCCGCATCGAGTTCGTCGGTCGACACGACCTTGGGCTTCATCGCGGCCACGTGCATCGCAACATCACGACCGAACGCGTCCCGCGCATCGTCCACGGCACCGTCGACGCCCACGCTGACGAGAACCGCAATCTGGCTGCCCGCGTGCGTGTAGGAGGACACGAAGCCCTCCGGCTGCACGAAGCGCTCAAACCGACGAATCTCGATCTTCTCGCCGATCGTCGAGATCGCTTCTTTCGTCGCGTCCTCGATCGTCTCGCCGTTCCAGCTCAGGGCGAGGATCTCTTCGACGGATGACGCGCTGCTCGCAGCGATCACTTCGGCGACATCGGCCACGAACTTTTGGAAGATGTCGTTCCGCGCCACGAAGTCCGTCTCGCAGTTCACTTCGACCGCCACAGCAGACTTGCGGTCCGCGGCGACGACCGTTGCGACGAGGCCTTCAGCGGCAACGCGGCCCGCTTTCTTGGCGGCCTTCGCCATCCCTTTGACCTGGAGATACTCGATGGCCTGATCGAAATCACCTTCGGTTTCGATGAGGGCCTTCTTGCAGTCCATCATGCCAGCACCGGTGACATCCCGGAGCTGCTTTACCTGCTGAGCGGAAATCGACATCACTTCTCCTACGGGGTCCTCGCGACCCACCAGATCAATTACTCGGTCGCCTCAGGGGCGTCTTCTTTCTTCTCGACCGGGGCGGCCGGAGCGGCGGCCTCAGCCGCTTTCGCGACCGGAGCTTCCGTCTCCGCGGCTTTCACGACCGGAGCTTCCTTTCCGGCTCCCCGGACTTGAACTTCGGGTCCCGGACCTTCTTTGACGCTCGGCGCGTTGTAGTCGGTCGCGGATCGCGCGGCTTCGCGGGCGCTTTCCTCGCGCTTGTTGCTCGCCATGCGTCCGCCTTCCAGACACGCTTCGGCGATGGCGGTCGCAAACAGTCGAATCGACCGAATCGCGTCGTCATTGCCGGGCACGACGAAGTCGATACCGTCGGGGTTGCAGTTGGTGTCGCACACCGCAACCACCGGAATCCCGAGCTTCTGAGCCTCGCGGATCGCGATCTCTTCCTTCTTGGGGTCCAGCACGAAGAGCGCACCCGGCACGCGCTCCATGTTGGCGATTCCGCCGACGTTGTTCTCGAGGCGCTCGCGCTCGCGCTCGAAGCGAAGCACCTCTTTCTTGGTGTACTTGGCGTACGAGCCGTCCCGCGACATCTTCTCGAGCTCCTTGAGCCGATCGATCGACTTGCGGATCGTCTGGAAGTTGGTGAGCGTGCCGCCGAGCCAGCGGTTGACGACGTAGTACTGGTTGGAGCGATTCGCCTGCTCCTTGACCGACTCCTGCGCCTGACGCTTCGTCCCGACGAACAGCACGGACTCGCCGCGCGCCGCGACGGAACGAATGAAGTCGAGCGCCGATGCGAGGTACCGCACGGTCTGACTCAGGTCGATAACATGAACCCCGTTGCGTCCACCGTAGATGTACGGCTTCATTTTGGGGTTCCAGCGATTCGTCTGGTGTCCGAAGTGGACGCCTGCTTCGAGCAGGTCGCGCATCGTGACTTGTGCCATGTACTTCTCCTTTGATTCGTTAAGCTTCCGCCACTTTCTTTCCGCTTCCCCACCGCGCCATGATCACATGGTGCAGCACTCGGGGGGCGATCCGGTGACGTGCAAATTTCGGACGCCGTCAGTAGCACACGGCCGAAGCGCGATCAACAAGGACCGCGCGGCGCTCGACGCAGGTGGGTGGCCTAGATGATCGGGGTGATCTCGGACGCGCGGTCGACGTAGCTGGGACCGAAGCACAACGGGGCGAATCCGGCGTCCTTCCCCGAGTCCGTGTAGTGCGGCGTCCAGCCCGACATGTCCTGGAAGAGGCGGATCGCCTTGATACGGCGGTCCGAACACAGGTGGAACCAGTGGCGCGTGGCGCGCGGGACGTTGATCATGTCTCCTGCGCCGACCTCGATGCGGAACACGGGACCGTCTTCGGGGCTGATGTGGAAGAGCCCGTTCCCCTCGACGATGAACCGAACCTCGTCTTCGTCGTGCCAGTGTTCCTTGTCGAACTTGGCGAGCATCACGTCGAGATTCGGCAACTCGGGCGTGATGTTGATCACATCGGCGGTCACGTACCCGCCTTCCTCTTTGAGCTGGTCGATGGGCGCGGCGAACGCGGCGAGGATCTCGTCGGTGCTACAGCCATCCAGCGAGCCCACATCACCGTCGAAACGGCGATACCAGATGCCGTACTGCGACAAGAAATCGGCGATCTCGGCGGTGTCAGTGAGGGTGCGATCTTCGAGGGGGATGGTGACGCTGGCCATGGTGCTCTCCGTTCACGGGTTGCCGGTCGCAACTCTCAGTGAAACGGGGCCGCGTTGTCAAACGGTCCGGCCCAGCTAGCCGTGGCGGCGATTGAGTCGCTCCGCCACGACGACGGCGTCGACGATCGACCAGATGTGCACGACCCAGCCGAGCAGGACGAACCAGAGCAGGAAGCACAGGACCATCATCATGATGCCCTTGCTCACCTCGCCGTTATAGATCTGACCGGTGCCGCACAGGATCAGGCTCAGCAGCAGCGCCATTCCCGGCTGATGCTCCGGCTGTTCGATGTAGTACTCGCGGGCGAGCGCGGTTTCGCCGACTTCGGCGAGAGCGGTGCTCGTGTTCGGGGCGCCGAACCACGACTGCTCCTGGCGCTGATCGACGAGGCTATCGCCGCAAGACACGATCATCGGCTTGGCCGCCGGCAGCGGTCGGGGCTCGCAGCGCACCTTCGTCGAGACGACGACGGCGCTGCTCCCGCAACTGTCGAGGCTCGCGTCGGGGCTCGCGATGCGGGTGGACACGGTCGGCCACGACGGGCGGAACGTGCCCCCACGCGGTGGCGCGCCGATCGCGGAGCCGTCTTCGCCGTCCGGGGCGCCGAAGCGATCGCCGAACCGGGGGGAGCTCTCCTGAAGTGTGTCGCGGGCCTGACCCCACGGCTTGCCGAAGGCATCGGGGCGCAACGGCGCGGATTCCGGAGCGCGGACGTGTTCGCCGAGACCAGCCCGCGGCAGCGTTGGTGGTGCAGACGCGCCGAGGTCGAACGATTGACCGACTTCGTCGTCGAGGGTCGCCGATGTGAACGCCGCGCTGGGGCGCTCGTGGCCGGGCGCCGGCAACGGCGGCGGGAGTTTGGCATCGCGCAGATCACGCAAGCCGTCCGCTTCCATCGGCTTGTTCGGTACGCGGTAGTACAGGTTTCCGGAGGCGTCGCTGTCGAGCTCCAACACCCCCTCTTCGAGCAGGTTGTTGAGCAGACGTGTCGCTTCTCGGCTGGGAATCCCGAGGTAGTACGCAACCGATGCCGTTGTGATTCGGGCCTCGGTTTCGAACGCCAACTTGAGGATGGCCTGCTCGAATGTTTGAAGTTCCATGGGGTTCCTCACTGGCCGCCGCTACAATCCACCGCTTGAAGGGACAACGAGATGTACGGGGCTTTTCTTCCCAACAACATTGTCCGACTTTGCCACCGTTGATTCAAGGATCACCCCCGACGAAGCCTCCGCGGCGCTACACCAGACGTGGTGCGACGATCACGCACTTCGGTGCGATCTCTTGCACATGAAATCGATGTGAATTCCACACCGTTGCGCCGCCCCACCAGCCGGAGAACGTGCGGACGTCCCGAATCGGCAGGGTGCACGCGGGGGTCGCGTAGTGGATGGGGATCGCGACCCGTGGTGCGATGCGCTCGATCCACTCCCAGGCCTGCGCGGCTCCGATCGTGTACAGACCGCCGGTGGGCACGAGCAGGATGTCGACCCCACGATGGGCGTCGACCACCGCGCGACGCGGCGCCTCGCCGACGTCGGAGAGGTGCAGCAGCGAGCCCGCGTCGGTGTCGATCCGCAGGGCGTCGACGCGGCCGCCGCGACGGCGTCCTTCGTACTCGTCATGGTGCAACGGCACTCGGCGCACGCGGAACGGGCCGACCGTGCCGGCATCGACGAGCGTGGGACTCCCCGGCACCGCGTGAACCGCGGCGTGATCGACATGGTCGTGGGAGCACACGACCCAGTCCGACACCACATCGATGGGGCGATAGCCCATCTGGCCGCCAAATTGACCGGACTCGTAGGGGTCGATGAGCAGCGACTGACCGCCGCTGCGCAGCACGACACAGGCGTGACCGAGGAATTCGAGCTCCAACTGCGCTCCCGTTGCCGACATCACTGGTTGAAACCAGCCCCGCGCACACTATCATGGCGGCTACGCGCGACGGAGCGGCATTGAAGAGTACGATGGAATACCCTCGCGCGGCCGGCGTCACGGTCGCGCGGCTGATCCGATTCGGTCGACGCGTGGTCCGAAACTTTTTCGGCAACAAAGGCCTGCTCCTCGCCGGTGCCGTGGGCTACAACGCGCTGCTGTCGATGTTGCCCCTCGCGGCGGTGCTGCTGGTCGTCGTGAGTACGCTGCTCGACGTCGAGCTGATCCTGCAGATCATCCAGCTCGAGCTCGCGGTGGTGCTCCCCGGTCAAGCCGACATGCTGTCCGGCGCCTTGGCGACGTTCGTCGAGGAGCGCGAGTTCGTCGGGGGTATCGGCTTTGCGATCTTGCTGTTCTTCAGCTCGATCGCGTTTCGGATGCTCGAGGACGCGATGGGCGTGATCTTCCGCCACCACCAGCGCCACAAGCAGCGCCATCCCGTGATCAGCGCCTTGATCCCGTTCGTCTACATTGGCGTGATGGCGATCGTCTTGTTTTTCGTGACCCTGCTGACCGCGATTCTGCAGTCGCGACCCGCGCGCGTCTTCGATGTGTTCGGCCGACAGGTCGGATTCGAGGAGCTCAGCGGCTGGGGCTTTGATGTGTTCGGCTTCCTGAGCCTCATCGTCATCCTCGGCTCCTTCTATCGCGTGATGCCCGTCGCGACGGTGCGGCTCAAGCTCGCCCTGATCGGCGGCACCGTCGCCGCGCTGTTGTGGGAGATCGTGCTCCGCAGCGTGGTCTGGTACTTCGCGAACCTGTCACTGGTGAACGTGATCTACGGCTCGTTGGCGACGGTGGTCGTGGTGCTGCTGTGCATGGAGATCGCGGCGGTGATCATCCTGCTCGGCGCACAGGTGATCGCCGAGTTGGAGAAGAGTGCCGAGGCCGGCATGCAGTGGTGGGAGCCGGCGCCGGCTCGCCACGAGTCGAGCTTCTAGCTAGAGCCCGTCCCGAAACTTGATAGGGCTTTTATTTCAACGCGTTAAATAGCATCGAGGGCGACATTCGTCTTGGTTTTTGGTAGGATTTTGGTGCGAGCCAAACCCTCCCGACCATGCGAAGCGCCCTCGATGCG
>JBFIHF010000061.1:0-23147 GCA_041601915.1 Bradymonadaceae bacterium | reverse complement strand
CGCGCAGGGAACGGCAACAACCCGACTGAAACGACGCGCGGACGTTCCCTGCGCGAAGCGCTCGCCACTTGCGTGAGGTGCGAAGCACCGAGCGCTCGCCACCTGCGCGCGGCGGCGCAGCCGCCAAGCGCTCGTCCCCTGCGCTCGGTGCGAAGCACCCGAGCGCTCGCCTCCGCGCGCAGCGTGCGGCGCTTCGCGCCGCACGCAAGCGCTAGGGGGTCCAGCCGAGTTCGAAGAGGAAGTAGTAGCCGACGAGGCGGGGGATTCGGGCGAAGGTGGCGAGGAAGAACGGGCGATAGGGCATGCGGTAGATGCCGGCCAGCCAACAAGTCACGGAGAACGGGATGGGGCTCAGTGCCGCGATGACGACCGTCCAGGTACCGTACTTGCCGAAGAGGCGCTCGCCGCGCTCTCGGAAGCGCTCGAGACGGGCGCGTAGAAACGGCAGCCGCTGGATGAACGGACCGATGTAGTACGCGATCGAACCGGCGATGATCGAGCCAGCGCAGCATACCACCAACATCGGAACCACCGGCGCGTGACTCGCCACCGCGACGAACAAGTACATGTCGGGCGGGATCGGGAGCGTGAACGCATCGGTGGCGAGCACACCGAGAAACACACCGAAGAGCCCCAGATTCTCCACCACCCAGTGAGCGAACGACTCGAGCGGCTCACGCAGCAGCACTGCGCTGATCGCGATCGCTCCGAACAGTAGCGCGGTGACGACGATCGTTTGGATGATCACCGGGCGTAGCGACACGTCCGATTCTGGCTGCGTGGGCTCGCGTTGCGGCGGCGGGACTGCGCTCAACGGGTAACTCCTCGGAGGAAGCCGAACATCTGAGCGGGGTTGGGTGTTTTTCGCGGCGCGACGACGGAATGGCTCGCGCGATCGTTCGGCAGGTTTGATACCCGATCTGCGCGACGGACGCCACGGCGATACGTCGAGCGCCGCTTCATCAACTGTCGCGCAGGCCTTCGAGCATGAGGTCGCGGGCGACGTCGAGGAGGTCTTCCTGAGTCACCATCCCCACCAGGCGCCCCTTCTCCACAATCGGCACACACGACAGCATGTGCTCTCGCATCAGCGCGATGATATCGAGGGTCGACGTATCGGGTGAGGCGGTGATCACCTCGCGGGTCATGATCTGACTGACGGGGACCGGCTCTTCGCTAGGTCCCTTGCGGATCAGATAGCGCAAGATCGTCCGATAGGTGACGAGCCCCACGAGCTTGTCGTTCTCGTCCTCGACGGGCACGTGCTTGACCTGCTGCCAGTCCATCACGGACGCGACGAGGTCCACGAGCTCGTGCTCGTTGACCGTGAAGAGGTCCGTCGTCATGAACTGATTCACGCGGGAGAAGTCGTGCTTCCACTGCGAGCCCTCGTTCATGCTCGCGAGCGTCCACGTATGCACGGGCGACCCTTCTTCCTGACGGCGCATCGTGCCGGCGGTGACCGCGCTGAGTTTCTCGAACAACGCGCGACCCGACTTCATGTTCTGGAACGAATCCAGCTGCCAACGCGAACCGGTCTGGCCGCTCTTCGCGCGCTCTTCGATCACGTCCAGATAGGTGTCGACATCCACGACATCCAGACCGCGCTTCTTCAGCGCCTCGCGCGCCATCGGCACCAGCAGGCCCACGATGAGGTCCGCCGCCGGGTACGACTTGCCGTCGAGCCAGCGCATCGAGGTCCCGAGCCCGTAGCGCGCGGCGCCGAGAAAGTTGGTCGCCGCGTCGTCAAAATCCATGACGCGCCGCACATCGTCGACTTCTTCGGCGACGCCCGTCATCAGACCAAACCAGAAGGCGGCGTTCGCCATCTCGTCGCGCGTCGTGGGCCCCGACGGCAGCACCCGGTTCTCGATCCGCAGGTGGGGCTTGCCTTCCATGATGCCGTAGCAGGCGCGATTCCAGCGGTAGACCGTGCCGTTGTGCAGACGCAGCGCTTTGAGCGACGGCGCCTCCCCGCGCGCAATGCACTCGAACGGGTCTTCGTCGATCTCGGTGCTGATCAGCAGCCGAAATCGGGTGACGTCTTCGCGCACAATGTCCAACACGCCGTCGTCGACCCATTTCGACCCGAAACTCACGCGAGGCATGCGCTCGCGGTGACCGCTCGCCCCGCGGGTGTCGATCGACTGCTGGAACAGTGCGATCCGAGTCTCGTGCCACAGCCGCTTGCCGAACAGCAGCGGCGAGTTCGTCGCGATCGCCATCGCAGGCGCTGCAACGGCCTGAGCGACGTTGTACAGCCGTGCGAACTCGGCCGGCCCCACCTGGAAGTGCACCTGAAACGACGTATTGCAGGACTCCAGCATCACGTTGTCGTGCTCGACGCGAAACTCGTCGGCCCCTTTGATGTGGAACTTGTACGCCCCGCCCGCCTGACGACACAGCGCGTCGTTCAGGGCGTAGTACCTGGGGTTGGGCGTCATCCAATCGAGGCCGATGTTCTCGAGCCCCAGCGTGGGCAGAATCCCGGTCATCACGACGTCGGTATCCACGGCACGCGCCCCCACCCGCGCCATCTCGAGATACTTGTTCAGCTGCCCCTCGAGCTCGCTGAGGCAACTACCACCAAACGTCAGCGGATCGAGGTTGTACTCGACGTTGAACTGTCCGAGCTCCGTCGTGAAGTGCTCGTCATTGATCGCGGCGAGCACATCGAGGGCTCGCTTGGCGGGCTTGTACGCCTTATCGACGAGGAACAGCTCTTGCTCGGCGCCGATGCGGCGCACGCCGCTCTCGAACATGCCCTCTTCGAGCATCTGTTCCAACGCACGCACATCCCGCAACAGCAGCTTCATGAACTGGCGAAGCTCTCCCGGGTCAGCCTTCTTGACGTCCTGCAGGCCCATCGACGCGTCCTGGTAAGGTTTTCAGGGTCTCCGAAGAGTCCTTAATGCAGAACGCGACGCCAAATAGCAAGGACCTCCGCAGATCTCGTCTCCACAAACCCCCGTATCAAGAGCGATCGCGGGGCGGGCTGCAGCACCGTCAGCGCAGCTCGGCCCGCAGCCCGCGGACCCGTTCGTTCCGTCGGCTCCCTCCCCGAGATGGGAGCAGGCGCCGGGCACTTTTTGTACGAGGTTGACGATGACCGACGGCGCGACTACGCCTGTTCGACCCGACGAATGAGGCAGGCGATGAACGAATTCGAGAAGGCGTATCCCCACTCTACGAAGGCCTACCTCGAAGGTACGCGCGGCATCCGGGTTCCCGTGCGCCGCATCGCACTCAGCGGCGGCGAAGCACCCCTCGATGTCTACGACACCACCGGCCCGATTGAGGTCGACGTGCACGCGGGCCTGCCGGCCCTGCGCGAAGACTGGATCCGAGGGCGCGAGGACGTCGAAGAGGTCGGCGAACGCGTCTACCCCACGACCGAACTCATCCCCGCTGCACTGCGCCGTCGCACCCTGCGCGGGACCTCCAACGTCACGCAGCTGCACTATGCGCGACGCGGCGAGATCACCCCCGAGATGGAGTTCATCGCGCTGCGCGAAAACATGGAGCGTGAATTCGTTCGCAGCGAGGTCGCAAGCGGCAGGGCCATCATTCCCTGCAACATCAATCACCCCGAGTCGGAGCCGATGATTATCGGCCGCAACTTCAAGGTGAAGGTCAACGCGAACATCGGGAACTCCGCGGTCGCCTCGACGATCGAAGAGGAGGTCGACAAGCTGCGCTGGGCCGCGATGTGGGGCGCCGACACGGTCATGGACCTGTCGACGGGCAAGAACATCCACGAGACGCGAGAGTGGATCCTCCGCAACTCGCCGGTCCCGATCGGCACCGTCCCGATGTACCAGGCGCTGGAAAAGTGTGGCGGCCGGCCCGAAGACCTGACGTGGGAGATCTTCCGGGACACCCTCATCGAACAAGCCGAACAGGGCGTCGACTACTTCACGATCCACGCGGGCGTGCTGCTGCGCTATGTGCCGCTCACCGCGGATCGACTCACCGGCATCGTCAGCCGCGGCGGCTCGATCGTCGCGAAATGGTGCCTCGCGCACCATGAAGAGAACTTCATGTACACGCACTTCGAAGAGATCTGCGAGATCATGAAAGCCTACGACATCGCGTTCTCTCTGGGTGACGGCCTTCGACCCGGCTCGATCGCCGACGCCAACGACGAGGCCCAGTTCGCAGAGCTCAAGACGCAAGGCGAGCTCACGCGCATCGCGTGGAAACACGACGTGCAGGTGATGAACGAAGGCCCCGGCCATGTGCCGATGCACATGATCAAAGAGAACATGGAGAAGCAGCTCGAGTGGTGCGACGAAGCACCGTTCTACACGCTCGGACCGCTCACGACGGACATCGCGCCGGGCTACGACCACATCACCTCCGCGATTGGCGCGGCGATGATCGGCTGGTACGGCACCGCGATGCTCTGCTACGTGACCCCCAAAGAGCACCTCGGTCTCCCGGACAAGGACGACGTCAAGCAAGGCATGATCGCCTACCGGATCGCCGCGCACGCCGCGGACCTCGCCAAGGGCCACCCCGGGGCCCAGGACTGGGACAACGCGCTGTCGAAAGCGCGCTTCGAGTTCCGCTGGGAAGACCAGTTTGCCCTCGCACTGGACCCCGTCACGGCGCGCGAGTACCACGACGAGACACTTCCCGCCGACGGCGCCAAGGTCGCGAAGTTCTGCTCGATGTGCGGACCGAAGTTCTGCTCGATGCGCATCTCACAGGACCTGCATGCGCAAGCCGCCGGCATGCGAGAAAAGGCCGCCGAGTTCCGACGGGTCAACCCCTGACCTCAGCTTTCGCTGCGCGCGGCGTGCAATGAGAAGTGCGCCCCCTGCGGGTCGATCCCCTGGATGATGCGCCCACCGGGCACATCATGCGGCCCCATGATCACCTGACCACCGTTGGCCTTCGTTCGCTCCGCGGCGGCATCGACGTCGTCGACCGTCGCGTAATAGCAGAACATCGATCTCGGCATCTCTTCGGGAGCACGCATCACCGCGCCGCGATCCACCCCGTGGATGCTGTAGATCTGGTAGACCCCCATCTCCCCCATATCCATGGCGGTCGTCTTCTCCCAGCCAAACATCTTCGAGAAGAACGCCCATGACGCGTCCGGATCGGTGCTCAGCAGCTCGTGCCAGATGAACCCCCCGACCTTGTCACCACTGCGAGGCGACCAGTCCGAGTCGTCTGAGATCGACTGGTAGATCGAAAACGTGGCGCCCGCGGGGTCCGCGAGCGTCGCAAACGTGCCCACCTCGGGCATCGCGAACGCGTCGGAGAGCACCGTCCCGCCCAGTTCTTTAGCCCTCGCGACCGTGGCGGCCGCGTCAGCCACGGCAATGTAGCCGTTCCAGTGCGGCGGAGCGCCCATCGCGGCGGCTTCTGGCCGCAACGTGGTAAAACCACCGACCGTCTCACCCTCGATCGAAAACTCGGTGTACTCCTGCCCGCCTTTGGCGACCTTCGCCTTCCACCCCACCACCTCGCCGTAGAACCGCAGTGCGGCCGTCACGTCCGTCGTGTTGAGATCGTACCAAACCCATGTCCCCTCGTGTTTCGTCTTCATCGTCGGCCTCCTCGGCGTGGTTGATGGCGCCAAATTACTAAACAAACATTCAGTGTCAATAGCTCCTCACAAATTTCTCCCGGCGTGGTAGATTGAATCGTCATTCAGTGGAGTGGGCATGTCGGAGTTTCACCAGTTCAAGGGCACAACGAGCTACATTGCGGATCCGGAATTGCGAGACGCGGTGAACGTCGCGGTCTCGCTCGAGCGACCGCTGTTGATCCGCGGGGAGCCCGGAACCGGCAAGACCCTGCTCGCACACGCCATCGCCGATGCGCTCGAGATGCCGCTGCTGACGTGGCACATCAAATCCACGACCAAGGCTCAAGAGGGCCTATACGTCTACGATACCGTGCAGCGCCTCAACGACAGCCGTTTCGGTGACGGCGACGACGTCCGCGACATCGAGAACTACATCAAGCTGGGACCGATGGGGGAGGCGTTTGACGCCAAGACCCGCAAGGTTCTGCTGATCGACGAGATCGACAAGGCCGACCTCGAGTTCCCCAACGACCTGCTCCACGAGCTCGACCAGATGACGTTCGTCGTCCGGGAGACCGGACGCACCATCGCCGCCCAGCAGCGGCCGGTCGTCGTGATCACGTCAAACGCCGAGAAGGAGCTGCCGGACGCCTTCCTGCGGCGCTGTGTGTTCCACTACATCGAGTTTCCCGGCTCGGAGCTCATGAAAGAGATCGTCGCCGTGCACTTCCCCGACATCGACGATCACCTGATGACGCAGGCGCTGATGAAGTTTTATTGGCTGCGCGAGCAGGCCGAAGTGCGCAAGAAGCCGTCGACGTCGGAGCTGCTCGACTGGCTCAACGCGCTGCGGCGCGGCGGGATCGAGACGAGCGCGCTGCAAGGCGGCTTCCCGTTTCTCGGGGTGCTGCTCAAGAAAGAGGCCGACCTACAGGCGATGCAGCGACGCATCAACTAAGCCGCGGAGAGCTATGTTCGTCGACTTCTTCTACCACCTACGCGCCCGCGGGCTCCCCGTGAGCCTGACCGAGCTGATGACGCTGCACGAGGCGATGCAGAAGGGGCACGCCGAGTCGTCGCTGACCCGCTTCTACAGCCTCGCGCGCAGCCTGATGGTGAAGCGTCCCGAGCACTACGACATCTACGATCAGGCGTTTGCCGAGTTCTTCAAGGACGCCGTCATCGACTGGGAACAGACCCCCGAGATCACCGAACAGATGCTGTCGTGGTTGCAAGACGCCAAGAAACTCGGCGACCTCACCGACGAGCAGAAAGAGCTCATGAAGCTCTACGACCTCGACGAGCTGATGAAGATGTTCGAGGAGCGACTCAAGGAGCAGGACGAGCGCCACGATGGGGGCAACCGATGGATCGGCACCGGGGGCACGAGCCCCTTCGGCCACTCGGGCGCGAACCCCGGAGGGATCCGCGTCGGCGGCCCCGGCGGGGGCCGTAGCGCGGTCAAAGTCGCGATGGACCGCCGGTATCAGAACCTCCGGGATGACCTGACGCTCGATGTGCGGCAGTTCTCGACCGCGCTCAAGAAGCTGCGCATCCTCACCCGAGACGGGCGCGAAGAGCAGCTCGACATCGACGAGACGATCGACCAGACCGCGAGGAACTGCGGCGACATCGAACTCGTCTTCAAGCAGCCGCGCAAGAACCAGGTCAAACTGCTGCTGCTCTGCGATGTGGGCGGTTCGATGAACCCCTACACGCGACTGACCTCGCTGCTGTTCAGCGCCGCGCACCAGGCCTCACACTTCAAGAACTTCGAGAGTTACTACTTCCATAACTGCCCGTACTCCAAGCTGTACAAGAACATGGCGCGGCGAGAGTCCGTACCGACCGAAGAGGTGCTCAAGCAGCTCGACAGCAGCTGGCGCTGTATCATCGTCGGCGACGCCGCGATGGCGCCCTACGAGCTGATGGATGCCGGCGGGTCGAGCGACATGTTCTACACCAACGCCGACTCCGGCCTCATCTGGCTGAAGCGAATCAAGGAGAAGATTCCGCGCACGATCTGGCTGAACCCCGATCCGCCGCGCTACTGGGGCAGCACCTTCACGACGATCACGATCGGCAAGCTGTTCCCGATGTTCCCGCTCACCCTGCACGGCCTCGATGACGCGATCCGGGAGCTGCGGTCGAGGGCCGCATGAACGTGCTGTTCACGGGCTTCGAGCCCTTCGGCGAGCACGCGTACAACCCGTCGTGGGACGTCGCGTGCGCCGCAGCGCAGGCCATCGACGCGACCGCCGAGCTGCTAGCGGTGACGTTCGAGGCGGCGCAAGAGGTCGCAACGCGATCGCTGCACTACGACCTCGTCGTGCACATCGGCGTCGCCGCGTATCGCCAAGAGATCTGTTTCGAACGATTCGCCCACAACTGGTTCGCGCACACCGAGGACTCGGCCCCCGAGCGTATCGTGGTCGACGGCCCGGCCGCTCTGGAGTGCGCACTGGCACTCGACGCGCTCGCCGCGACGCTGGGTGCGCGCGTGAGCCACGATGCCGGCACCTACGTCTGCAACGCGACGCTCTACCACGCGCTGATCGCCCGTGGCCGGGATGGGGCGATGTTCGTCCACATCCCGATGGTGACCCCCGACGAAGCGCGTGACATCGGACGCCGCATCGCCGCATCGCTGCGATCATCGACGTTTTCTCGCCGGTGAGTGTCGATCTTCGGGGCGCTCGATCGTAGACAGGTGAAGTTCCAACCCATCGAACCCGGAGACGACATGCAATTCCTACTCATGATCTACTCGAACGAACAAGACGATGCCGCGCGCTCGGACGACGACAACAAGGCGATCTTCCAAGCCTACACCGACTTCACCGCGGGCATCGTCAAAGACGGCAAGTTCAAGGCGGGCGACGCCCTGCTGCCGACCAGCGCCGCGCAGACGGTGCGGGTGCGCGATGGCAAGGTCATCACGACCGACGGCCCGTTCGCGGAAACTCGCGAGCAGCTCGGTGGCTACTACCTCGTCGACGCAAAGGACATCGACGAGGCCTGCGCGATCGCCGCGAAGATCCCCACCGCCAAGCACGGCTCCGTGGAAGTGCGTCCGCTCATGCAGTGGGAGAGCTAGCGCGTGAAGCGGGTGCACGACGCGATCGCGAAGGTCTACCGCGACGAAGCCGGTAAGATTATCGCGTCCTTGATGGGCGTGACCCGCGACCTCGATGTCGCCGAGGACATGCTACAGGAGGCTGTGGCGCGGGCGATCGACGTCTGGACCGACACCACCATCCCGCCTAACCCGGCGGCCTGGCTCATGGTCACGGCGCGGAACCGCGCGGTGGACCAGTTTCGACGCCAACAGATGATCGCCGCGAAGTCGGCGATGTTTGAGGCTCTCGAGCATCAGCGACATCACGATGAGAGCCCCGACACGCTCGGTGGGTTTCCCGACGAACGCCTGAGGCTCATCTTCACCTGCTGTCATCCGATCTTGCCCGCCGAACAGCGCGTGGCACTGACGCTGCGTGCCGTTTGCGGACTGACGACCGAGCAGATCGCGCGCGCTTTCCTCACCGCACCGCCCACCATGGCGCAGCGGCTCGTGCGCGCGAAGCGCAAGATTCGGGACGCCCACATCCCGTACGAAATCCCCGACGCCACGCAGTTGCCCGAACGGCTCGGCGAGGTACTCGACGTCATCTACCTCGTCTTCAACGAGGGGTACCACGCCACCGCGGGCGACTCCCTTGTCGACGCCGATCTGTGCCTGGAGGCGATTCGGCTGGGGCGACTCATCGCACGAGAAGTCCCGACGGAGCCGGAGGTCACCGGTCTGCTGGCCTTGATGCTATTGCACGACGCTCGCCGCGAGACGCGAACCGATGCCGCCGGCGATATCGTGCTCCTCGACGAACAGGACCGCAGCCGATGGGACCGCGCCAAGATCGACGAGGGGGTCGAACTCGTCGAGCGCGCGCTGCGACTCGGTCGCGTCGGTCCCTTTCAGGTCCAGGCCGCGATTTCGGCGCTTCACGGGCAAGCGGAACATCCTGAAGACACGGACTGGCGCCAGATCGTCGGACTCTACGACGTCCTGCTGCGCATCGAACCCACCCCGATCATCCGTCTCAACCAGGCCGCCGCGATCTCGATGGCCTATGGCGAGCAGGCCGCCCTCGACATCGTGGACGCGCTTCGCGGACAGCTCGACGACTACACCCCGTACTGGGCCACCCGCGCGGACCTGCTGCGACGGCTCGGTCGAGCCGACGACGCCGTGCTCGCCTACGAGCAAGCCATCGCACTGACGGACAACGCGCGCGAGGTGTCATTCTATCAACGGCGACTCGTGGAGCTCGGAGTGCACGATCCGGCGAGAGAACTTCAGTGAAGTACGCCTTCATTCACGATGTTCGGCGGACTGCGGATCTACCTCGGCTCGAGCATTCTTCCGTGCGGTCGGCCACGGTCGGTCCGCAACACTTGTGGTGTCGCTGTTACTGAGCCGCGGCATCGCTCGCACGCTCGACGAAGCGATCGAGATCGTGCGCGCCGCCCCCCGCCATCGACCTCCACGCGACGCAACGTGCCCTCGCGGCCACGATGGCCGCCTAGCGCGCCAACTCATGACGCCTTTGTCTCCGGCATGAACACTGGCCCTTCGCCACCCCACGGTCGATTTCCTGCAACGAAACGACATTTCCAACGATAACGATGAGGTCGTCATGGGTGGCGGCTTTTCGATCGAGCCACCCTCTTCGACTGCGCGGGATCCGGTTCGCACGCGAACCGGCTGGTCACGAGTGGGATGGGGCGATCGCGTGGTGCGAGTTGCCCGGGCACTCCAAATGCGCCAACTGAAACGAAGGGACTCCAAAAGCCCGGGATTTCTTCCAGGAGGCATCAGGCCCGGACGACCGCGCTCGCCCCGGCGCCGCGGTGCGTCCGAGTGGCCGTGCTGCCGCGCAGCCGTGGTCCCGACCGGGGTTCGTGGTAAGGATGAGTGATGGACACGCTCGCCGACAAAGTGAGAGCACGTGCGGCAGAACTCGGGTTCAGCCAGGTCGGGATCATGCCGATCGGCAAGCCGTCGACCGCGCCGCAGTTGGAGCAGTGGCTCGCGGAGGGTCGGCACGGCGAGATGGCGTACCTCGAGAAGCACCACGACATCCGGATCGGGGAGGCGCAGCTGGAGGCGGAGTCGCGGACGGTGGTGGTCGTGTGGGCGAACTATCATCAGCCGATCGCGGTGACACAGCACGGTTGGCGACTCGCGCGCTACGCGCTCGGCGAGGACTATCACGAGGTCCTGCGCGAGCGACTACGGGCGCTCGGCGCGTTCATCCATGCGGAGACCGGGGCGCCGGTGGGCACTCGACCCGCGGTCGACACCGCGCCGATCCTGGAGCGCGACCTCGCTCGCAGCGCCGGCCTCGGCTGGATCGGCAAGAACTCGATGTTGATCGACCCGGACCTCGGCAGCTACGGGTTTATCGCCGAGCTGTATGTAGACTGCGAGATCCCGGATGCGGCGCCCGAGGCGCGGCCAGACCGCTGCGGCAGCTGCACGGCGTGCATCGATGCGTGCCCGACGGGGGCGATCGTCAGTCCGTATGTGGTCGACGCTCGGCGCTGCATCTCGTACCTGACGATCGAAGCGCGAGGGCCGATTCCGCGAGAATTGCGGCCCTTGATCGGCGACCGACTGTTCGGCTGCGACATTTGCCAGGAGGTGTGTCCGTGGAACAGCAAGGCGCCGGCGACGACGGACGACGCCTTCGGGCAGCGCGAAAGTTACGGCCTGTTCGAACTCACGGACCTCATCCGGTTTCCCCATTCGTGGTACGTCGAGGTGTTCCGGGGTTCGGCGATCAAGCGGGCGAAGTACCGCGGGTTGCTTCGCAACGCGGCCGTCGTGCTCGGCAACCGCGCCGATCCCGGCGACGTCAGGTATCTGGCTGAGGCCCTGAGCGACAACGACGAACCGTTGGTTCGCGGCCATGTCGCGTGGGCATTGGGCCAGATCGACCGTGATGAAGCCATCGGTGCGCTCCGCGTTGCGGCGTCGACCGAGCTGGACGACTACGTCCTGGAAGAGATTCGCAACGCGCTAGCGGCCGACCGTCGCTCCCGCTAGACTCGCGACCCATGATTCAAGCACACGCCAGATGGTTGGTCCTCGCGCTGATGTTGAGCGCTTGTGGCGGGGACGAGGTCGCGAACAACGCGGCGTGTCCCGAGGGTACCGAGCTCAACCCGATCGTGAAGGAGTGCGTCCGGCTGAGCTCGAACAACGCGAACAACCTGCCCGTCGTGGAGATGGGAGCTATCGACGGGCCGGACATGAGGTCCGACAACGAGGACCTCGGCGTCGATCTCGGTCCGCCGGATCTTGGATGTCAGACCGACGAGGACGGCGACGGGGCCCTGTCGATGGAGTGCGGTGGTGACGACTGCGACGATACCGATGGCCGCCGCGCGCCGCACCTTGCGGAGCGCTGCGACGAGGTCGACAACAACTGCGACGGCGCACTCAACGAGGGCCTGTCGTGCTCAATTCTGGCGCACTCCAGCACCCGATTGTATCGCGTCGATTTCTTCGCGGGGACCTTCGTGGACCTCGGTCCGACGATCGGAGACCTGTACGACATCGACACGCACCCCGATGGCACGACGTACGGGATCGCGGGGAACAAGCTGTACTCCTACAGCGAGACGACGGGCGGGTGGACGCCCAAAGCGGGCTCGCTGGGCTTCCTCGATACTCCGAACGGGTTCTGCATCGACAACGAGGGCAAGGCGTTTGCGACCGCCGGCTACACGCTGCTGTCGGTGGACCTCACCACGGGAACGAGTACGTCGATCGGGTCGCTGAGCCCGACGTCCTCCAGCGGGGATTGCGTGGTGAACAAGGGCAACCAGCTATTCATGACCTCGAATCACACCGAGCCCGACTCGTTCGCCAGCATCAATGGTGATACGGCGATGGCGCGTGTGGTGGGCGCCACACAACACGATCAGATCTGGGGGCTCACGGCGGCATACAGCCGCGTGTTCGGGCTGACGTTCACCGGCGACGTGGTCGAGATCAACGTCATGACGGGTGCCACGACCCTGATTCGATCGTATCCTGAAATATCCTTCTACGGCGCTGCGTCGACACCTCTGCGTTAGCTTCGACCATCACCGAGATCCCCATGAAGTCCTGCCTGCTGCTCGCCGCGCTGTTGTGCCTGACGGCCTGCCCGAAGAACATCCCACCGCCCGACAACGAGTTGAAGTCCCCCGACGAGCTGCGCGCCGCCGTCGACGCGCGCTTTGAGGCGATCGAAACCGCTCGCTTCAAGGAAGTCGTCATCGACTACTTCGGTGGGGGTGAGCGCATCAAGGTTCGTCAGCTCGTGTTGGTCGCGAAGCCATCGTTCCTGCGGGTGCAGACGCGACTGCCCGGCACCGAGGAGATCCTGAGCTTGCTCGTCTCCGACGGCGAGACGTTCGCGATGCATCGTCGCGATACGAACCAATACTTCACGGGGGCCGCAACGCCCGAGAACATCGCGCGGCTGCTGCCCGTCGACCTGTCCGCGACCGATGTGACCCGGATCATGCTCGGCGGCGCTCCGTGGGACCGCTTCGCCGCGTATGGCACGCCGCCGGAGCTGACGTGGGACCGCAAGCGGGGCAAGTACGCCTACAGTGTGCCCACCACGGCGGGCGGCCGCCTGACGATGTGGATTCGCTCCACCGACTTCGCCGTCGAAGACGTGCGCGAGTATGACGCGAACGACAAGGTCGTGTACCGATATGAAACGGACAAGTGGAAGTCGTTGCAAAAACACAGCTTACCGGACTGGCGGCGCTTCGTCTGGCCCAAGCGGGACCTTGACTTCTCGATGCACGTTGGCGAAACTCAACTCAACGTCGAACTCCCAGAATCACTCTTCGAGTTACCCCCACCGGCGGGAAGCGAGATCATCACGATCGAACGCTGACCGGCGCGCGTCAGGCATATGATCGACGATTCGCAACTGGTCGCGACGCTGCTCGAAGAAGGCCTGGCAGATCAGGCAACCGTCGATCGGGGACTTCGACAGACTGAAACCTCGGGAAAGTCGCTGTACGAGACCCTGATGTCCGCCCAGCTCGTGGACGAACCCGAGCTCGTCGGCATTATGGCGCGGTTGCTCGATATCCCGATCGGCGAGATCGACGCGGCCCAGATCCCGCGCGAGGTGTGGTCGCTGGTGCCGGCATCGATGGCGCACCGCAACCGGGTACTGCCGTTGGAGCGAGAGAAAGGCGGCGCCCTGCGTCTGGCAATGACCAATCCCGAAGATCATCTGGCGCTGGACGAAATCGCGATGCACACCGGGATCGTGATCAAGCCGGTGATCGTGGGACCGGCGATGCTGTCGGCGGCGCTCAGCATGCTCTATCCCAGCCCAGACGCTGCCTCGGCGGTGGCTGAGGCGGTACTCGACGCCTTCGATGACTTCGAGGTCGGCGATTACATGGACGACGTGATGCCTGGGGAGGCGTGGAGCGACTACTTCGACGAGGAAAGCCCGGCCGAACTCGAGGACTCCGGGGTCTTGTCACGCGACATGCAAGATCGACCCTCGACCGATGTGCTCGCCGAGGACGACATCGCCGAGGCAGTGAACGAGGAGGAGGAGCTCCCCGAGATCGAGATCATCGAGGAGCTCGGACAACCCATTCGACGCCGACCCCCGTCGCCCTACGCGAGCCTCGATAACTGGGAGGTCGACGACGCGATCGAGGGCGCGAGTGAGATTCTGACCGCCGGACGCGCCGAGGACCTGTTCGGCCCGACCGCGGACCCCGCGGAGCCCGCGGAACTCGTCGACGCGATCGTGGAAGAGGAGGCCGACGAGACCAGTAACCTCGTGCTACCCGACGAAATCTCGGAGAGTCACACCGATGCGCTCGAGACGCACTCCGGCAGCACCGCGATCGGGGTCGGGGTGGACCACCTGGCCGACGCGCACGCCGCGGGCTCGGCCCGCGCGAAGAAGAAGAAGCGCATCACGGTCGAGCGGACCGGGCGCACCTCGATGGGCCTGCCGCGCGACGTCGACGACGAAGGCGACGACACGGGGTCCGACGAGGAGCAGGATGACGACACCGGGTCCGAAGATGCTGCAGCGGACGCCGCGGCGGACTCCGCGGAGGCCGCGCGCGCGGCGGCGGAAGCCCGCGAGCTCCGCCGCAGGCGCACCCTCGAACGCACGGACTACGGCGCGCTCGGTCGCGCGATCCTGAAGTCGGGCCCGTCCAACGACGAGCGACCCGATTCCGACCGGACCGCGGACCAAAAACCGGACGCCGACGGTGATCCGGACCTCGCACCAGAGGCTGATGACGAACTCGCCGACGACGCGACGAACGTCGGCAAGGCGCCGAAAGAAAAGCTCGAGGACCGCGACACGCTTCCCCGCGGCCTGGACGGCGCCGACGTTGACGATGTGCCCGAACAACGAAAGTCGAACACGAGCATCGTCGTCGCGCTGTTCGAAGATGATGAGGAGGTGATCCCCGCACCGCCGGCCATCGAGACGAGAGCTCCCGACGTCCAGGTGGAGCCCGAGCAGCCCCACGTCGAACCCAGCACGCGGCCGCGGCTCGTCACGCCCGCGATCACGCTGCCGGACGACATCGACGGCTACGGCCTCGCGCTCGCGCTCGCCAACCTGCTCGTGAGCAAAGGGATCCTGACGACCGATGAGATCTTCAAGCTCGCGCGAAGCCTCACGCCCAAGAAGAAGTAGCGCCGGGCCCCGCGCCTAGTGCATGTACGCGAGGCCAAAGCCCACCGTCCCGCGCGGCCGGGAGTCGCCCACTTCGCTCAGAAACGGCGAGTCAGTGGCGAGGAAGACGATCTGCTGGTCGAGGAACAGCGTGAACTCGATCGGAATCTTCACCCACCCTTCGGGCAACATCGACAGTCCGATCCGAGGAGCCAACCCCGCGTAGGCTTGCATCCCGCTGCCGCTGAAGTCGCGAACACCGGCGAACACCACGGGGACGAGGTCCAACATCACGCGGGCGTAGATCCGGTAGTGGAAGCCGAAGCCGACCTCCGCGCCCAGGGTTTGATTCGCGCCCGTGCCGAGGCCCGTCTCGAGCCGGATCTGCCAGCTGCGCAGCCAGTGCGCGGGAATGTCCATCTCACCAAACGTCGCGAATCGCGCCGACAGCAGGGGGGTCGAGGTCCACGGCGCAAGGCCGAAGCCGACGGACAGGGACTCGAACGAGAAATCGGGGGGTGGGACCGGCATGTTCCCCGGGACCAGCAATGTCGTACGCATCTGCGCAGGCGGCGGCCCCGCCACGCGAGGGGCCGCAACCGGTAGCCCGCGACAGATCGTGTTCTCGACGCCCGCCGAACAATCGAGGCCCCGGTACACCGCGCCACCGTGCGCCCAGTCCACGAGGCTAGCGATCGTGGCCGCCGCCACGACCCCGCGATGCTGGCGCAGCAAGCAGGTGGAGATCACGGGCGGGTCGTTGGACGACCAGTCACAGTGCGTCGCGGGCGCGCGCCCCAGCAGGTAGCCGTCGCCCCAGGCCACGAACGTCGCGGCGCCGACCGGCGTCTCGATCACCGCGGCCACGCCGTCACGATTGTCGGCGTCGTGATCGTGGCGGACCTCAACGAGGGCCTCGCGGCTGCGAATGGTCCGCATGTGGCCGCCCGCCAAGCCGTCCTGCAGGTAGTGCAAGCCGGTACCCTCAAAGATGAGGCTCAGCAAACGGACCACGACCTGATCGGTGAGCATCGGATCGGCCTCCAGCCCGGACAACGCGACCTTGACCGAGGCGACGAGATGTTGAGGCGCCAGAAGCGTCCACGCCGCGAGTCGCGAACGAACGACATCGCCGAGCATCGCGCAGACTCGGCCCGCAAGTTGATCGCCGGGGATCTCGTCCCAATCGACGCCGCCATACCCCGGCACGTCATCGGCGAGATCCTCCGCCTCATCCGCGTCAACCACGAGGAGATCCGCGCAGGTCCGCGTCATCATCCTCGTCGCCGCCCCGTGAAAGCCGTTCCACGCATCGTGCGCGGCTTCTCCGAAGTGGTGATGATTCCGCAGCACCAGATCGAGGTAGTGCGGATTGTCGAACGAATACTGCATCGGCCTGTCATGAGGCCCGCGCGGCACCGGGTCCCGCATCACGGCGGGCAGCTGTCCATACGGGACAGACGAGATCTGTCCATCCGCCCACGCGCCGAGACGATCGTCGATATCGTTGCCCACCTGCGCGAAATCCTCGAGACCGCCCGTCCTGCAGGCGTCGTCCGCGACGTGCCCGATCGGCCCGCTCACCCCCCGGGGTTTCGTGACCAGCCACTGCAACATCTCACTGACGAGGCCGCGCCCGCGCGCGCGCGGCAGATTCTTGATCGGCCCCTGACGGGAGACGTGATCGCCGAGTGCAGAAAAATCGCCCAGCGTCGCGGAGTACCCGTGGGCTCGCTTCGAGTGCAGCAGATTGAGGTGTCCGCGCGCAAGCTTCCGGCCTTCGGCGCAATACGGTTTGTCCCAGGAGACCGGGCAGGCCAGCGCGAGCGCGAGGAAGGCAGGTGTCAATTCGGGGCTGCGTGCCAGTTCGCTCGCCAGGACCTCCTGCGCTCGACGACAGCCGTCATCGGTAAACCACAGGTGTTCGAGGTAGTCGAACGCGAACACGGGGGCCGCCCAAAGCCCGACAACCACGGCGACGAACGGGGCAAACAAGTAGCGGATATGCACCTCAGCTGACGTCGACCGAGTATGCGCTCGTCGGGCAGTGATAGCTACTCCGCGGAGACCCGAACCGCGCGGCCGAGTCGGTACCAGGTGTCTTCGGCCAGCGCGTCGACGTCGAGCGCCAGCTCCGGTCGTCGATCATTGAGCAACGCGGACAGGGTATCGAGCGCCGCGGCGAGCGATTCGTCGGTCACGCCCATTTCACGTACGTTCTCGAGCACCGTACCGATCATGGCGTCCACCTGCACATGATCTCCCGAGGCCTCGAGCGTCGCGGCAAAGAGCGCCGTCGCGCACACAGCACCGCGGTGATCGCCCAGCCGAGCCAGCTCGGTCGCGATGGAGTCGAACACGCCATCGACTGGCTTGCCGCGCTGCTGGTCCAGCCGCCCGAGCAACAATCGGCACCGCGCGATGCCGATGAGATCGCCCATCGCGCGATACCCCTCCAGCGCGTCGCGCAGCAGCGTCTGCGCTTCCTTGTGCTTGTGAATCGAAAACGCGAGCTGAGCGAGGTGCCGCTTGCAGTGCGTCACACCCCGCCGATCCTCAAACGCTTCGTACAAGCGATGCGCTTCGCGGTACTGCGACGCCGCCTCTTTGAAATCGCCCCGCGCCCATGCGATGCGGCCCAACACGAGGAGGCAGTGCGCGATCGCGTGGCGCTTGCCGAGATCGTCAAAGATGACCCGCGCCTCGTTGGCCTCTTTCTCGGCGCGCTTCGGCTGCCCGATCGCGTGATGATACTCCGATGAATGCAGCTGCGCGTGAGCCAACGCCTCGCGGTCTTCGGTCGTCTCGGCGAGCATCGTGGCGCGCCGCCGATAGACCTCCGCCTTGTCGATGTCACCCCGGCTCCAGACGACGTCGGCGAGTGTGCGCAATACTTCACCCTCCAAAGGGCGCAGACTCAGCTGCTGAGCGTGCTCGAGGCCCTCCGTCAGGGCCACCTCCGCAGCCACAAAGTCCCCGCGCAGATACCCGATCCGCCCGAGGCCAAAGCGTGAATGGGCCTGCACCTCGCTCGCCACACCGCTGAGCAACGGGTCGTCCTCCATCGCGTCCGCCTCGCGCAGCGCCGCCTCAAACCAGCCCAGCGCCTCGTCGAGTTCGCCTTGCTTGAGGGCGAGATCCCCGAGCCCAAAACGTGCCCAGACCGCGACCTCGCGACCGGGACTGCGCAGCAGGGCGCGATAATGCTCCCGCGCGACCGCATACTCCCCGATCTTGACCTCGAGATGGGCGACCTCCAACGAGACCTCATCCCCCTGCAAGACGGCCGACGACTGCTCGTCGAGGCCCTCCAACATCTGGTCGTCGCGCTCGGCGATGTCGGCCGCCTCGCGATACAGCCGGATCGCGGACTTCAAGTCGCTGGCCGCCATCGCGGACCGCGCCGCTTTCACCGTGTAGACGTAGACGCCGCGCGGGTCACGAGCGCGGCGGTAGTGCTCCGCGATCTCCAGAGCGTGTTGGCGAGCGCGGCTCCCGTAGAATTCGACCTTCACCTGTGCCGCGACGCGATGGAGCTCGCGCAGCGTCCGCGACTCCTCGAGATCGGTGAGCAGGACGTCCCGCATCACGACGTGATTGAACTCGAGGAAGTCCTCCGCGGAGTTGCCGACCTCTCGCAGGATGCCGTCGCGGACGAGGAACTCCAACGCTTCGTCCAGCGTCGTCAGCAGTGCCGAGTTCTCCGCTTCGAGGAAGCTGTACAGCAGCCGATAGTCGAAACGATTGCCCACGACCGCGGCGCGCTCGAGGATGCCCTTGAGCGCACTGGCATCCCGGAATCGTAGGTACGCGCGCTCGGCGCGAAGTCGCATCAGCTCACCGAGCTCTTCGGGCACTTCGCGGCCGATATCGACGTCGTCTTCGATTCGCCAGGCGCCGTTCATGAACCGCAGCTTTCCGCTTTCGTGGAGATAGCGCAGAATTTGAGTCAGGTGCAGGGGGTTGCCGGCCGCCCGCGACGCGATCCGGTGTGCGACGTCCGGTTCGACGGGCACGAGCTTCTGCACGAGCTGCGACGCGTCGGCATCGGTGAGGCGATCCAGACGCAGCCGCACGACGTCGGTCCCGAAACGGCTCAACCGCTGCAGGGCCTCTCGCAGATTTGCGCGCGTCTCGATGTCCTCACTGCGCAACGTCGCGATGAGCAGGATCGGGGCGGTGTTGAAATGCAGGCCAACCGCGAGGTGCTCCAGGAACCCGAACGTCGCCTCGCCGGCGAGGTGGAGGTTTTCCAGGGACAGCAGGATCGGACGAATCTCGGCCGCACGACGCAGCACACGCTCGATCACGGCAAACACCCGCTCTTGACGCCCGCCGCGATGCTCCTCGCCGGGTCCGCCAGCGTCGAACACGTTGGAGTCGCCACCCGGTTTGAGGAGCTGCACGATCGTTGCGATCTCGTCGGCGTCGAAGTCGTTGCGCAGACGCGACATGATCACGGCGTCGAGCTCATCGTAGGCTGCGTCCGACGTCCCCAGGAGGTCCTCGAGGATCGACCGAATCCCGTCGAAGCCACCGGATTGGCGGCTGTACTCACCTTCGGCGGGGAACATGAGCCCCGACTCGTCGACGCGAATCTTCAGCCACTGCACGAGGCGGCTCTTGCCGATCCCCTCTTCGCCTTCGATGCAGACGATGCCGCCAATCCCCTCGTGGGTCGCCGCACGGATCTGTTGCTCGATCGTTCGACGTTCGCTGACGCGCCCCACCAGCGGGGCCGACTGGCCGCCGACGCCGGAGCGGTGCGCGGACAACATCGCCGCGGGAGGCATCGTTTGGCCACCGAATCCGCTGAGAAAACCGGCGCGGGACAGGTTTCCACCCACGCCGAGCGCCGACACATCACCGATCGACGGACCGGTCATCCACGGAACGTACGAGTACGTGTTGATGATCGCCTGCAGATCGTCCCGAATGTCGGCCGCGAGCTGGTAGCGCTCGTTGGGCTCCTTGGCGAGCATCTTGTAGATACTGCGCTCGAACTCGGGCGGCAGGTGCACCCCGTCGCGGGGCTCGAGGCGAGGGATCGGCTTCTTGAGGTGCGCCTTCATGACGAGACGCGGGTCGTCGCCCGGGTACGGAGGCCGACCGGCGAGGATCTCGAAGAGGATCACCCCGAGGGCGTACAGGTCGACACGCGGATCGACGGGCTGACGTCGGAAGATTTCGGGCGCCATGTACCGCGGCGTCCCCATGATCGTGCGACTCGTCACCTCGGACGACTCGTCGCCGAGCCCACCCGGGGCGCCTTCGAGCGACAGCTCCCCTTCCTGGGTCGCGGCGAGGCCGAAGTCGACGAGCTTGATGATCTCGTTCCTGTCGTCGTCGGCCGACATCAGGACGTTGGACGGCTTGAGATCGCGGTGAATGATCCCGCGGGCGTGGGCGGCGGAGAGCGCTGAACAGATCTGATCGGTCAACGACAGCAGGCGCAGAATGTCGACGTCGTCCCGTTTCAGGTACGTCATCGGCTTGCCCTCGACGAGCTCCATCGCCAACCACAGCGTCTGGTCGTCGTTGTCGGTGCCGAAGTCGTAGACCGCCGCGATGTGCGGATGGTTGAGCCGAGCAACCGCACGCGCCTCGCGCCCGAAACGGCGGCGTGCCCGCGACGTGAACGCCACCTTGGAGTGCAAGACCTTCAGCGCAACCTCACGGTCGAGCGAAGTTTGCAACGCGCGATAGACCGCTCCCATGCCCCCCTCGCCGATGCGTTCGAGGATGACGAAGCGTCCCGCGACCTCAGTTCCTTCAGCGTATTCCGGCATGATTCGTGGGGCTACAGAGCTGTGCGAAGATAACCCATCTCGCGGAGTATGGCCACTTCCTGTACGTTCTGGCGCGTCCAAAAGCGGTAGCGACCATGGTCCACCACATCTACCTGATCCCGGGGTTCTTTGGCTTCGCCGATATCGGCGGCATCACCTACTTCCACCACGTGCACGACTTCTTGGTGGAGCGCCTTGCGGAGCGCGGGATTGAGGCCCAGATCGTGGGGGTCAAGACGATGCCGACGGCCTCGATCCGCCGACGCGCGGGCCGCCTGCTCGAAACGATCGCCGCCACAGCGGATGACGACGGCCCGATCCACCTGATCGGCCATTCCACCGGCGGGCTGGACGCGCGCCTGTTCGCCACCCCGGGGGCGAGCCTCGGTACGGAACCGCCGATCGAGCTCGAGAAGTACGCGAGTCGATTGCGTTCGATCGTCACGGTCGCCACGCCGCATTACGGCACCCCGATGGCGACGTTCTTCAACAGCCTGATGGGCGCGCAGATGCTGTACTTGCTGTCGCTCGGCACGATCTACACGCTGCGGTTCGGCAAGTTGCCGCTGTCGTTGCTGATCGCGATCGGGGGCATCGTCACAAAGCTCGATGACGTGATCGGGTTCGAGAACACGATCCTCGACCAGTGGTACGACGAGCTCTTCAGTGACTTCGACCTCGAGCGGGAAGCGGCCGTGAAGGCGTTCCTCAACGAGATCAAGAACGACACGGATCTGGTCGGACAGCTCACGCCGGGAGGGATTGACCTGTTCAACGCGTCGACGTCGAATCGCCCGGGCGTCCCGTACGGCTCCGTCGTGACGATGGCGCACAAAGCCGACTTCGGATCGATTCGAGAGATCGGGCTCGACCCGTACCGACAGGCGTCCCATGCGCTGTACCGCGGACTCGCGATGCTCACGCGCGGCGGCACCTACGAGCGCTTGAGTCGTGCCGACGCAGACTTTCTCGAGGACGCCTACGGAGTCATCCCAACGTCGAAGGCGACGGACGGGGTGGTTCCGACGCGCTCGCAGGTGTGGGGGGAGCTGATCCACGCCGCCCGCGCGGACCACCTCGACGCCTGCGGACACTTCAACGACCCGAATCACCGACCGCCCCACGTCGATTGGATCGCGACGGGTTCCGGCTTCGACCGCGCCGCGTTCGATGCGCTGTGGACCGACGTCGCCGAGTACGTCGCCGCCGCATCGAACGTCGAGCCGGGCGTCGGCTGCGACTAGGGACTAGCGACCAGCGCTAGTGGTGGTGGTGGCCTTCGGTACCCGTGGGGCCGTGCGGATGACCGTGGTCGAGCTCCTCTTCGGTCGCGGCGCGAATCCCCACGATCTCGATGTCGAAATGCAGCTCCTCACCGGCCAACGGGTGATTCGCGTCGAACGAGATGGAGTTGTTGTCGACGTCCGTAATCCAGATCGTCACATCGGTTCCGTCGGGCGCCTCCAGCGAGAACGCCATCCCCACTTCGATCTCGACGCCGTCGGGGAAGTCTTCGCGCGCGACCTCCTGGGTCGCGCCCTCCTGATACTCGCCGTACGCGTCCGCCGGCGGGACGACGACCTTGAACGCGTCGCCGACTTTCTTGCCCGTCATCTCGCGCTCGAGACCCGGAACGATGTTCTCGGCTCCGTGCAGGTAGGGCATCGGCTCGTCGCCGGAGGCATCGATCTCGATGCCGTCAGAGTCGGTGAGGGTGTACTTGAAAAGGACGACGAGGTTGTCAGCGACGGCATCGGTCATGGGGATCTCCAAGAAAGCAAAACGGGCGCACGTAGGCGCCCGTCCTAGTAGTTGCTGCGGCCGGCTGCGTCAATCGCGAGACATGAAGATTCGCAGGATGTACCAGAACAGCAGGGCCACCGCCGAGAACAGCGCCAACGAAGCCGCCACATGCTGGTCGGGACGGTAGTGATGCAGCACGTTCGACGTGTAGTAGAGCACGTAGCCCGACGCGAGCCCGACCATCAGGACGCTGAACAGCAAGCCGAGATGGAAGCCAAAGATCGCGCCGGCGACGATGCTGCCCATCGCGAGGAAGCCCGCGACCATCAGCCCCGT
>JBFIHF010000060.1:0-23366 GCA_041601915.1 Bradymonadaceae bacterium | reverse complement strand
GGTACGCGGGTGCGGAGGCGAATCGCCTCCGCCTCGTTCTCGTTCTCGTTCTCGTTCTCGTTCTCGTTCTCGTTCTCGTTCTCGTTCTCGTTCTCGTTCTCGTTCTCGTTCTCGTTCTCGTTCTCGTTCTCGTTCTCGTTCTCGTTCTCGTCCTATGGAGTTCTCTGCACGGCAAGACAGGATCGGCCGACCGGTCAACCCGGCCGGCCGTGGGGCTCGCGGGCCTACTTCCCCAACTGGCGAAGCATCATCCCGACCCGGCGAAGTTTGGCCTGCTGCGCCGCGGTGTCGTGCGCGACGAGGTCGAATGCGGCACACAGCTCCGCGGCGGAGCCGAGCGCGATGCGAAAGTGGTACGCGCGGCTGCGGCCCGCGCGGCCGGAAGCCTCCGCGATGTTCAGCACGATGGACTGGCCGGCGCGCGTCGCCTGATCGCGCAGGTGCTTGTCGTCCAGCGGATGCGCCGCGAGCCAGCGGACGACGTCGGCGGCGAGCCGGTAGCAGTCGAGGCGTTCGTGCTCGAAGAAGTACGTCGAATCGGCGTAGCGGTCGGTGGAATCACTCATCTTTCGGTCACCTCGGAGAAGGGTTCGGGTTGTCCGAGGGCCACGGATGCGGCCCTCGAAGAGAGCGCGGAGCGCGGGGCCGCATTCCGTGGCGCTCGGACAACCCGAACCCCGCGACGAGGGCCGAAGCGAGGGAGACCAGCCCGCATACCCGCCGAGTTCGCCCACGCCTTTGAGTGTCGATCGCCTGCGCCCGGTCCCGCGTAACGGGAGCGCATCGGTGACGAGTCCGCGTCGTTCTCGTTCTCGTCCTCGTTCTCGCTACGGCAGCGTGTCGAGCTTGCCGAGCAGGTCGAACGCTGCGCCGGCGAGTCGGCCGTCGGCGGGGAGCGTCGTGTTCGTGACGATCACGATGCTCGTCTGCGTCTTGGGGGAGAACATCACGAAGTTGGCGGTGCCGTGCGTCGATCCGGCGTGCCAGAACGCGTCGAGGGCCTCGAAGTAGAACCAGCCGAGGCCCGCGACGGAGCCCGGGAACGCCTCGATGCCCGATGAGACGCGGTGCGTGAGGCGGATCGCCTCGGCGAGCTCCGGGATGTCGTTGGGGCGCAGGTTGATGTTCGCCAGTCGCAGCAGGTCTTCCGGAGTGCCGGCCAGGCCACCGGAGGGCCACAACACGGCGGGTCGGGCGGGGTCGGCGACGAGGATGCCGTCTTCGAAGCCCGGAGCCAGGGCGTCGGCGGACGGGGCAAACGTCATCGATGTCAGCCCGAGAGGCCCGAGAACCCGAGCGGACAACCCGTCGGCATACGGCGTCCGGGTCACGCGCTCGAGGGCCATGCCGAGTGCCGCGTATCCGGTGGTGGAGTAGCGGAAGCGTTGGCCGGGCTCGATCGACAGCTGAAAGCGGGCGAGGAAGTCCTGAAGGTCGCGCGCCGCAAAGCCCGGCGCGATGTTGTCGGGCTCCAACGGCAGCCCGGAGGTGTGCTCGATGAGGTGGCGGTACGTCGTGGGCGTTCCGTGAAAGCAGAACGCGTCCAGCAGATCCTTGCTGCAGGAGCTCGTCCCAATCTTCCCGTCGTACGAGATCGTGCCCTCGGCGACCCAGCTCGCCGCGAGCAACGCGGTGAGCGGTTTGGTCATCGACGCCACGCGCACGAGGCTCTGCGGGCCGACCCCGGCGTCGCCGTACGTCGCCCAGTCGTCCTGGCCGCGGCGAGAGACGCCGATCACCAGGGAGGGAAGGGCAGGGTCCCGGCGCGCAAGCAGTGGTGCCGCGGCACGGTCGATCGCTTCGCGGACCGAGGCCGGCGGCTGCTCGGGTTCGGCGGCGGGCTGGGGGCCGGTGGCGCAACTCGCAAGCACGGCGAGGGAGAGAACGACGGCGCAAGAACGCAGCAGCATGGGCGGGGCTCAGAGTTCGGTAGTGTCAGGTGCGCTCAGACAGTCGGTGTTGACGGTGTACGTCCCCGTGGTGGGGTCACAGCACAACCCACCGACGATCGCCTGATAACATGCGGCGCGCGGAAGTCGAAGGTTCTCGTCGAGGGTCCAGAAGTCGGCGAGCTTCTTCCGGGCGTCGAACTTCGCCTCGGCGAGCTTCATCGAGAGCGCGTCGTACTCGGTGATCTTGGTGATGAAGCCGGTGCGCGGGCTGCGTTCGACCCAGAGGCCGCAGAAGTGGCCGCCACAGTAGGCGCCGGTTTGGAGCTCGAAGGCTTTCGGTCCGCAGGACAGCTTGCGGAACGGGCCGTGCGCGCGCCCGTCGACGAGGGTGCGTTCGGTCTTGACGCAGCCGGCCACGATCTCCCGCTGCAGTCCCGTCTGTTTGCCGTGGCTCCACATGGTCTCGACGGTTCGGTGGTCCTCGATGACGCGGCCGATGCCATGCAGCTCGCCGTCGACGTAGCGTTGCTCGGTGAGCAGCTGTCCGTCCGCATCGAACGTGCGCTCGATCCCGGTTCCGTCGCGAAACTCGGCGACGTCGATCACGGTCCCGTCCGGCTTCCACGATGTCCACACGCCGTCGGGCCGGCCGGCTTCGTCGTGCTGCTGTTCGGAGGCGCGTGAGCCGTCTGGATAGCGCCGAGTGGTCATGCCGACGGGATTGCCATCCTCGAAGGTCTGTTCCAGCACCAGCACACCGTCGACGGTCATCGTCGTCCAGCGACCGTGTGGCGCCTCGCGCTTGTAGGCACCCGTGACGTGCGGGGCGCCGTTGGGGTGGAACGTTCGGTAGGGGCCGTTTCGCGGCCCGTGTAGGTAGGTCGTCGTCTCCCGAATCGGGCCGTCGGTGCTGGTCTCGTGCACGTTCCACGGCCCGGTCCGTCGGCCGAAGTGGTGCGCGCCGGTTGTGACGATCGGTGGCTCGTCGAATTGCACGGACTGGTAAGGACCGTGCGGCGTCTCGTTGCTGTTGCACATTGCTTCGCACGTGACCACGCCGTCCTCGGCCCCTCCGCGGCGGCGCAGTTCGCCGGGAGCATCGCAGGTGATGTCGAACGTGACGATGCTGCAAGGGTCGATCGTCGAGGCCGATCGCGTGACCTTTTGCGGCTCGGTGACCGCGGTCACCGGGCGTTCGACGCTGGCACACGGCGCGGCGAAAACGAGCGCGAGAGGCGCAAGGAGTGCGGGGGTGGCGAGTCGTGTCGCGAACGCGGTCGAGAAGAGCTTCACGACCTCACGATACACGATGTCGAGCCCATCCAGAAAATGGCACATTTTGTGTTGTCGCCGGTTGTCCGGTGCTACGTTTCCGGCGGTTTCAATGCGCAAGGAGGCTTTGATGAAGCACGACGAGATGAATCGACGGACGTTCCTCAGCAACACCCTTTCCGTGACCGCGGCGGTGCCGTTTCTGGCGCTGGTCGGAGCCGCGGCATGCAAGGAGCCCGCAGTAGAAGCTCCCGTCAAGACGACCGGTGCGGCGCCCGCGGCGACCGGACCGATCTGCGACCTGGCGAAGGTGCCCGAAGCCGAAATGGCCAAGCGTAACGCCCTCGGCTACGTCGACACGTCGACGATGCCGGACAAGAACTGCCTGAACTGCAACCTGTACAAGGCCGACAACGGAGCCGGTTGTCCCGGTTGCACGTTGTTCGCCGGTCCGATCACCGGCGAGGGCTACTGCAACTCGTGGATCGCGAAGCCCGCCTAGAGCGCCTCATAGGTAGGATCTTAAGGCGTACTCGACACAAGTGGGCCGCTCCGCTGCTCCGCTGGTCCGCTGGTCCGCTGGTCTGCTGGTCTGCTGGTCAATTTCAAACTAAGACCCACACACCAACTAGAGAACCACCACGCGAAGCGCCCAAGGCACTCGCGCTGCACGGGAGGGCGCGGTTCACCAGCCGGCGCGGGGTCGCTCGACGCTTCGCGTGGTGGCTCCATGAACCGAGTGTGGGTCTTAGTTTGAGTTTGACCGGCGACCAGCGGACCAGCGGACCAGCGGACCAGCGGACCAGCGGACTGGCGGACTGGCGGACTGGCGGACTGGCGGACTGGCGGACTGGCGGACCAGCGGACCAGCGGACCAGCGGACCAGCGGACCAGCGGACCAGCGCCACCTGAGAGCCGCCTAGAGCGTCGCGCGGTACGCGCGCTGCGTGAACGTGCCTTCCCGCCCACGCGCGTTCAGTTCGGCGCTGATGTCGTCCTCAGCTACCAACTGCGCCCCAGGGTAGAGGTCTAAGACCTCGTCGGGCCCCACTGCGTGTGGTGGTCCGGGGATGAGTCCTCGCTCGTAGTCGATCACGGCCAGCAGCACATCGGCGCCTGGCGCAGCGGCACGCAACACCTCGACATAGCGGGGACGAAGCTCCGGTGGCACCGCGATGAGCGCGGCGCGGTCCCAGACCGCGTCGGCGCCGGCGGCGAGCGTGGCGTCGAGCTCGAAGAAGTCACCCACTGCGTAGGTCAGGCGGCCGGCTTGAAGCACGCTGAACGCACCGGCCTGCGTCACGGTCGGGGTCTCGTTGCGGGACGCGAACACGCGGTCTGCGGCGACGCGCGAGATGTCGAGCCCGAGGACCTCGCGGCCGGAATCGACGAGCCACCCGAGGTCCACCGAGGCGCCGCACAGCGGGACGAGAACGCGGCGCCACTCGGGTCGCGCGTGGGCGACAAGCAGCGGGTTCGGGTCCGTTCGGTGCCAGCCGAGTTCGCCGGTCGCCCAACGTTCATGCCATCCGGAGAGATCTTGCACGGTTTACGCTCCCTTCAGTACGGTCAGGAAATCGGACGCGAATCGGTGGGCGTCGCCAGGCCAGCGGGCCGTGACGAGGTTGCGGTCGACCACTGTGAATCCGCGGCCGAGGTTGTCGGGCGAGTCGCGCAGGACTGCGAAGGGGCCCTCGCGAAATCTCCCCGCCGAGCCGACGGCGCGGCCGACCTCGGCCTGCACCGTCTCGGGGTACGTCCGGTAGTACCGCCCGAGCCACATGCCGGTCATCCCCCAGGCGGTGAGCTCCATCGATCGAGTGAGCGCGGTGACGGTCCGCCCCTGGAGTGCGCCGGAGCGCGCCAGCACGATCACGCCGTGGCAGATGGCGCCGACGGGGCGGTCGTCGAGCACGTAGCGCGCCGCGATGCCTTGAAGCACCGTGGACTCGAGGTATGGCTTCATCCCGGGGGCGTGGCCACCCGGAAACAAGATTCCGTCGGCGTGCAGCGAGTCGAGTTCTCTGTACGAGATCGGATGGCGAAACTCGTCGGACTTCGCCAGTTGCGAGTAGGCGGCGCGGGCCACGGAATTGGTACGCAGGAACGGTCGCCAGGGGCCCAGGCCGCGCCCTGAAAGCATGCGATCGTCGGCCGATGCGCGCTCGCCATCCGGCGTGGCGAACACGACCTCGACGCCCGCCGCGCGCAGGACCGCCCACGGGATCGCGGCTTCGGTGGGGTCGAACTCGGACGTGGGGACGGGGAGGGCGACGCGCATGCTCAGTTGGCCAGGTTTTGGGCGGCGCGAACCACGGCGAGGAACTCCTGGCGATCGGTCTGCTCCGGCGATGACGCGGCGGTCGCGATCTCGGTGATCCAGGCGTAGTTCAGGGTCTTGGCGTGCGGACTCTTTCGCAGCAGCTCGGCGAAGGCGGCGACCGAGGCCGCGAACTGAAAGTCGGCCGACGCGTCGGCGATCTTGGACCGGAAGTTCGTCTCCGTGATCGGAAACTCTTCCTCCATCGCCTTGAACGCATCGGGCGTCTTGTGGCGCACGCGCACGGTGGCGATGCGCCCCTCGGGCGTGCCGGCGAGCTCCACTTCGTACAGCGCCGTCACGGTGTGGCCGGCGCCGATCTCGCCGGCATCGACGGCATCGTTGCGGAAGTCGCGGTCGGCGATGTCACGGTTCTCGTAGCCGATGAGGCGGTAGCGCGGGACCTTGGTGGGGTCGAACTCGACCTGCAGCTTCACGTCCTTGGCGATGACTTGCAGGGTGCCGTCGAGCTGCTCGCCGAACACCTTGCGCGCCTCCTGGATGGAGTCGATGTAGTAGTAGTTGCCGTTCCCCTTGTTCGCGAGCTGCTCCATCATGTGGTCGTTGTAGTTGCCGGATCCGAGGCCGATCGTGGACAGCGTCACGCCTTCGTCGACGTACTTCTTGATGCCGGCGAGGATGTCATCGTGGCCCATCGGCCCGATGTTCGCGTCGCCGTCGGACAGCACGATCACGCGGGAGACTTCGCCGGCCTTCTTCTTCGACATCGCCAGCTCGTAGGCGATCTTCATCCCGTCGTTCATGCCGGTACCGCCGCCGGCCCCGAGGGAGTCGAGTGCGGCGAAGATCGCCCCGCGATTCTGGGCGCCGGTCGGCTTGAGGACTTCGGCGACGTAGCCCGCGTAGGTGGCGATGGCGACGGTGTCGCCCGGCTTGAGGTTGTCGACGAGGACCTTCAGGGCGTCGACGGCGAGCGGGAGCTTGTCGCTGGCGTTCATCGAGCCGGATACGTCGACGAGGAACGTCAGGTGAATCGCCTTGCGCTCTTTGGCCTCGAGGCGCTTGCCCTGAACGCCGATGCGCATGAGGTAGGTGTTCGACTCCGCGGAAAACGGGCTCGGGGCGACCTCGGAGAACACGCCGAACGTGGTGGCCGGATTGGGGTACGTGTAGCGGAAGTAGTTGACGAACTCTTCGACGCGCACCGCGGCCGCCGTGGGCAGTCCGTTTTGCTCCATGATTCGCTTGCGCGCGACAGTGTAGCTGCCGGTGTCGACGTCGATCGAAAATGTGGAGAGCGCGTCTTGCTTGGTCTCGGTCCACGGGTTGACGCCATGGTCCTTGAACTTTTCGTTCGTGGCGACAACCTCCGGTTCGGGCGGGGGCATCATCGGAGAGGCTGCCGTGCGCGACGGGGACCGCGCCATCTCCATCTTCATCTCCTTTACCCGCGGCGCGACGCTGGACGGCTTGGCGGCCATCGGGTCCGGCATGCTCTCCTCCTGCGGCGCGCGGTCCGCCATCATCACCTCGCCACTTTCGACGGAGTTGACGGATGCCTCGCGTGGCGATGGATTGGACTTCTGACATCCGGCGAGCAGGCTCGCGCTCAGCGCGATGAAAAGGGCGGCTCTCAGCATGACGATCTCCCGAAACCGTGTGACAAACCGGGAGCCGAGGTGAAGCTCTTTGTCGCTCTCCCTCGACGATGCTACGGCATCGCCTCGACTCAACCAACTTCGATCTCGCACCGCCGATGTGGTTAGAGAACCTGAGGAAACAGCCGTGAGGATGGCAAGGTCAGTTCGAGACGAACACGACGTTGAGCTGGCTGCGCCAGAAGCCGACATTGCCGACCTGTGCCTGACCGCGCAGGTAGTACGTGTACGTGCCCGCGGAGGGCACCGTGAACGTATTCGAGCGCTGGATGTTTTCGGTCGTGTCGTCGCTCAGGTGGACGTAGCCCCATCCGGTCCCGCTGGACGGGTCGCCGGTGGACGTGTTGACGACGCGGACCGACGCCGGGGTGCTGGCGGGGCCGAAGCACGCCGGGTTTCCGGTGGAGGAGCAGAACGCGTCGGTGGCGCCGAAGGCGACGACCGTTCCGGCCGCTGGTGCCGTAATCGTGACGGAGACCATCGTCACGGCGCTGCCGGTCGAGCGAACCTCGGCTTCGTTGTAGCTGCTGGCGATGACCGACGTGCTGCCGCCCGCGCCGGTTCCGTCCGCGCCATCGCAGACGACGCGGGTATCGCTGACCTCGGCGGCGTCGAGCGTTCCGTTGCCGTTGGTGTCAGGGCCCGCGTTGACGCGCACCCCGGTCTGTGGGCCGCACACGCCGTTTGCGGCCACCGTGGCCAGCGACGTCAGGTAGCTGAGGCCGTTCGTGCCGTTGGTCCCGTTGGTGCCGTTCGTCCCATCGGTGCCGTTGGTACCATCGGCGCCATCCGCCCCGTCGATGCCGTTGGTGCCGTCGATGCCGTTGGTCCCGTCCGCGCCGTCCGCCCCGTTGCACACGTACTCGGTGTCCTGGACCTCGTTGTCGCCGAGGGCGCCGTTTTCGTCGGTATCCGCGCCGAAGTCGATCCGCACACCGCCGAGCTCACAGTTGTCGCCGGGGGCTTCCGCGCTGCCGCGCGTCAGCGTTGCGTCGGACTCCCCGCCGTTACAAACGTACTGCGTGTCGTCGACTTCGGCGGGGTCAAGCAGCCCGTTTGCGTTGGCGTCGATCCCGGACTGAATCTTGGCGCCGCCGAACTCGCAGGCGCTGCTGGCCGGCTCGGCGGTGACGTTGATCAGGGCGGCCTGGCCATCGAGGCCGTTGGCGGCAGCACAGCTCGAAACGAGAAGCAACAGGGGGGCGAAGCGATTCATGTGGAACTCCAGACAAGTGCGTGCCGCTTCATAGCGTTCCTGGATGAGGGATACAAACGGCGCTTGCTCAGCAGCGCGCTGCGTTGCTAATGGGGTCGTCATGCGATGGTACGAAGGCAAACGAGTGTTCATCACCGGTGGGTCGAGCGGCATTGGCCGTTCCCTCGCCCTCGCGATTGCCGCAGCTGGCGGACATGTGAGCATCGCCGCGCGAGGTCAGGGCCGGCTCGACGAGGTGCTCGCGGAGCTCGAGAAGACCGGCTCCGGCCGATCACATGCGATCGCGCTGGACGTCTCCGACCGCGCCGCCGTTGAAGCTGCCGCGGTCGAAGTCATCGAAGCGCTCGGGGGGATCGACCTCGTGATCGCAAACGCCGGCGTCACCCATCCCGGCTACTTCGCCGAGATCGGCGAGGACGTTTTTCAATCGATGATGAACGTGAACTACTTTGGAGTAGTGAACGTCGTCCGCGCGTTTTTACCCGCGATGCGCACGCAGAAGGCCGGAAACATCTGCAATGTATCTTCGACCCTCGGCTTTCTCGGCGTGTTTGGTTACACCGCGTACGCGGCCAGTAAGTTCGCGGTGACTGGCTTCTCGGAGTGCCTGCGGCAGGAGCTATTGGGCGACGGGATCAAGGTGAGCGTCGTGTACCCGCCCGATACAGATACGCCGCAGTATCACATGGAAAACGAGATCAAGCCGGCCGAGACGAAGATGCTCTCGGAGACGGCGGGGCTGTTGAGCGCCGATGTCGTCGCGGCGGAAATTCTGCGCGGCATCTCGCGTGGAAAGCTGCACATCACACCAGGACTGATGAACAAACTCATCCGATTCGCCACGTTTCACTTGCCCTGGGTGGTGCGGATGGTTGTGGACGGCGACCTCGCGAAGTTCGCCCGGAAGAACGGCTGATGCGTTTCCTGATCGCGGGCGCTGGGTCGGCGGGGTGCGTACTCGCGAACCGCCTATCCGCGAACCCAGATATCGATGTGGTGCTGTTGGAGGCTGGACCGGACTCCTATCCGGGACCGACTCCGTCGGACCTGCGGGACGGCGGGCGCAACTCGTTCAATGCCCACGACTGGGGCCTGGTGCACAAGCCGAACACCAAACAGGTACGCATCCCGTGGCCGCGCGGCCGCGTGGTCGGCGGGTCTTCGGCGGTGAACACCTGCATCGCGCTACGCGGCCAGCCGGACGACTACAACGAGTGGGAGATGCCCGATTGGACGTGGGAGCGCTGCTTGCCCGCGTTTCAGCGGCTGGAGAACGATCTCGACTTTGGGGCGACGGATGTGCACGGCGCGGACGGTCCGATCCCGGTGCGGCGCCACGCCCCCGCCGAGTGGGACGTCTGGCAGGCCGCGTTCGTGGATGGATGCCTCGCCCGCGGCTACCCCGAGTGCGATGATACCAACCGACCCGGCTCGACGGGCGTCGGGCCGCACACGATGAACAAGGTCGATGGTCGCCGGATCAGCGCCGCGGAGGCGTATCTGGGGACGGCGGTGCGGCAGCGGCCCAACCTGTCGATCGTGCCCGATACGCTGGTACGTCGGGTGTTGATGGACGGCGATCGGGCGTCGGGCCTCGAGGTCGAGCGCGCGTCGAAGGTCGAGAAGATCGAGGCCGACGTGGTCGTGCTGACCTGCGGCGCGGTGGCTTCACCCGGGGTGCTGTTGCGCTCGGGGATCGGTGCGGCGTCCGATCTGCGTCGCATTGGGGTCGCGGTGACCCATCACGTCCCGGCGGTGGGCGCGCGAATGCTGGATCATCCGGGGACGGCGATGTTTCTGCGACCGCGCGCGCTCGCGGGGACTTCGCGCCGTCACGACCTGATCCAGACGACCTGTCGGTTTTCGTCCGGCGAGTTCGGCTTCGACAACGATGTCATCGTGCAGCCGGGGTCCTGCGTGCCGACGCCGTGGGCGGACGTGCCGCTCGTCTCGATCATGTTCATGGTCGGCAAGCCGACAGGGGTTGGCCGGTTGCGGTGGCAGAGTGCAGACCCGCACCACCGGCCGGTCGTGGAGTCGAATATCTTCGACGATCCCAAGGATCGGCGCATCGCGCTGGACACCTACGAACGCCTGATTGAGATCGCGGACACCGCGGCCTGCCGCAAGGTAGCGCGCCCCTTCTGGCCGTCGAACCACGTGTTGCGCCACCGTCGGCGCCTCGAACGACGGCTGCCGTACATGAGCGATTCGGGGTACCACCCGTCGGGAACCGTCCCGATGGGGCCTCACGCCGCCGACGATGCCGCGTGCGGCCCGCGAGGGCTCGTTCGCGGGACCGACAACCTCTACGTCGCGGACGCGAGCCTGTTGCCGACGATGCCGACGGCGAACATCCATCTGACGGTGCTGATGATCGCGGAACGGATGGCCCGGTGGTTAGGTGAGTTGGAGTAAGTCGTATGTCACTGAGCCGCGAAGGAGTTCTGAAGGCTGCACTGGCGCTCGTCGACCGCGACGGTCTCGACGGGCTGACGATGCGTAAACTCGGTGCCGAGCTCGGCGTGGAGGCGATGTCGCTGTATCGCTACGTGACGAGCAAGTCGGACCTGCTCGACGGGGTGTTCGAGGTGGTGTCCGCGCAGGTTCTGCTGCCGGACCCCTCCGGGGACTGGCCGTCGGACGCGCGCATCGCGGGCCGCGGTTTCTATGCCGTGCTGACGCAGCATCCGCACGCGCTGCCGTTGTTTGCGACTCGACCGGCGGTGACGCCGGCCTCGCTCCGCACGTTGGAGCGCGCGCTGGCGCTTCTCGGCCAACGGGGGACGTCGGTCGACGAATCGCTGTCGATGTTCAACGTGATCTTCTCGTACATCCTCGGGTTCGCGATGCTGCAGGCTCCCCAACTCGAGGCGGTCGTCGTCGACTACGCGGCGCTGGACGGCGCTGAGCTTCCGCGGCTGTCCACCCTGCGTGGAGTGCTCGACGCCTACGATGTCGCGTCGGAGTTCGAACGCGGTCTCGACGCCGTGGTCGCGGGCCTCGCGGTGCGCTACTGAAGCCGGACGTTGATGTTGGCGAAGACACCGGTCCCGGGGTCGCTGCACGAGAACGTGTACGCCGCGCCGCTGAACAGGTCCTGGTAGGTCGCGGGGTCGCCGCTCAGATCGATGCTGATCGAGCAGATGAAGTCGTCGGGGTCGATGTCGGAATCGAACACGTCGATCTTCCACAACATGAACGCGCGGGCGGGCACGTTGGTCAAGATGCTCTCGTTCCAGGTCGGCGTGTTGTCGTCCTGGATGACCGATGACGAGGCGCGATACGCGGTCGATGTCGACGAGTCGTAGAGCTCGAAGTCCACGACGGGGTCCGCCGAGCCGATGATGTCCCAGAACTCGCCGGACTGATTCTTGGGGCTGACCTCGCCGGAGATGAGGACCAGCTCCCATGTCGAAGCGGGGTCGGTCACGCAGGCCTGGTTCATACAGGTCCGCCCGGTTCCGCATGCCACGCACGCATCGCCGGTGTTGCCGCAAGCCCCGACGCCGTTGCCGGTCAGGCAGGTGTTGCCATCGCAGCAGCCAGCGCAGGTGGTCGCGCACGCGTCGGGCACGCAGACCGACTGCGCGCTGCACGATGCCGCATCGCCGCACGCCTCGCAGCTCGCGCCGCCCGTGCCGCACGCGGTGTCGCCCGTCCCAGCGTGGCATGTTTCACCGTCGCAGCAGCCTGGACACGTTTCCGAGCACGGAGCGATACACGCGGTGCCGTCGCAGGTCTCGTTGCCGACGCACGCCGAGCACGCCTCGCCGCCGGCCCCGCAGGCCGTGGCGTCCGCTCCCGTTACGCACCCGCGGACCGCGTCGCAGCAGCCGGCGCAGTTGCCGGCGTCGCACGTGGGTGGCTCCACGCAGCTCCCGTCGAAACACAGCCAGCCGTCGGCGCAAGCGAGGCACTGTTCGCCGCCCGCACCACACGCCAGCTCCGAGTCGCCGGGCGCGCATGTGTCGCCATTCAGGCAGCCCTCGCAGGTCTCGTTGTTGATCGGGGCGATGGTGTTGTTGGCTGTGGTGTTGTTCGTCGTCGTGTTGTTCGCGGTCGTGTTGTTCGCGGTCGTGTTGTTGGCCGTCGTGTTGTTCGCGGGGCCGTTGGACTTGCCCTTGCTGGGCGGCGTGCCGCCGCAGGCAGCGAACGTCAGTACGAATGCGATGAAGAGCGTTTTCATGACGGCCTCGAGAGGGCGAATTCAATGACTTCCGGTTCGAGCCCAAGCAGCGTGCCCAGGTGTTCGACAAATGCCGCCTCGATGGGCACGAGGCCGTCCGATTTGACCATTTGGGCCGCGGTTCGAAACGCGCCGCGCCGCGCGGCGTCGTCGCCGAGCCGCTTGGCGATGTCTTGCAGCAGAGTCGACGCGTCGGCGTCGTAGGCCGCGTACAAGCGTTCGAGTTCCGTGGCGGCCCGCGAAGTGAGGTCGCCGATCTTCGAGAACTCGGGCGACGCAGCGAGCGCTTGCGCGACATCACGACGCTCGGCGACGGTCAGCTCCTCGTCCGCCAACGTCGCCACGAGCAACAGTTCCCACAGCGCAGTGAGCTGCGTCTTCGTCAGGGCGTCGACGAACGCCCGATGGATCGGGCTCTGCCAGAGGTCTTCATTGTTCATCGGAAGATTGTTGCCGGAGTCGGTGTGTGACGCAAACTCACTTCCGTGGGGTTGCGAAGCCGCGGATCGTCGGCCGGACGAGGGCAATCGACTTGCGCATCGACTCCGGCGTCACGGCTTCTATCTCAAATTCTTCCGCGATGCTCGCCTGAGTGTCGCGCGTGAGGTGACAGTTTCCCGCGACGCGCTTCCACAGTGGTTCGGCGATCCCCTGATAGAATCGTCTCGAGGAGCCTGTTTCGGCTGCGACATGCTCGAGAAAGATCAGCGTCGCGGTTGGCTTGGCGACGCGCTTGAGTTCGGAAAGCGTGCGAGCGACATCGGACACCGAACACAGCACCAGCATCACGACGAGCGTGTCGAATGTCTCGTCCTCAAACGGCAGTTCTTCGCCATGGGCCTCGACGACGCGCGCGTCATACGCTGGTGCGGCGTCGCGGAGCTTGGCTTCGAGTCGAGTTCGCATCGCCGCGTCGGGCTCGCAGAATGTCACCGAGCCGATGGAAGGCGGGTAGAGCCCAATATTGACCCCGGTGCCCGCACCGAGCTCGAGCACATCGCCGGTGGCGCGCGCGAGCAGTTCCGACCGCCAGTCGCGTAGGCACGCCTCCTCGGTGGGAGCCATGACGCGGTCGTAGAGTGGGGCGAAGAGCCAGCTCACAGGCAGTCCGGGTCGCCGGGCTCGCACGTCACGATCACGAGCGAGAAGTTCCCGGATTGAGCAACGCCGGCCCCGGACACAAACGTATCCGCGACGATCGTGTAGGCGCCGGGGCCGAACGTGCCTTCGATCATGCGATCGTGGCGCGCGACGCAACTGGAGCCCTGTAGCAGGTGGATGTCGATGTCTGCCGCGCCGTCGAACAGCATGATGCGCAGTGCGGTCGGCGCGGTCAGCTCCAGCGCGTAGTAGATCTCGGGACCCGACTCGTTCTGCCCGCTATCGCACCCCGGGTAGTCATCGCGCGCCGACGTCGCGGACATCGAGGTGTCGTCGTGGTGGGAGAAGGGCAGGGCGTCCACGATGACCGGGGCGCCTGGCGTGCCATCGCCGACCCACGGCCGCGGATTCGATGCCGGTGGCATGGCGTCGTCGAGCACCGTGCGCGTCACGTCGTGCAGCAGTTGGAGGGTGAGCAGATTGCGGACGTTGTAGTTGAACGCGAGCCCGGCCGCGCCGAAGTCGCACGGTTGCGACCCGCCGTCGGAGTACGCATTGCCGTGAATGCCGTCCGAGATCAGCCCGCGGTTCGCGAGGTCTTTCGCGGCGAGGTACAGGTCGAGGTACGGCAGCTGACGCGATTCGGCGAGCGCGCGGGTCACGGCGTCGTAGGTCGGGACCCAGAGCGCGGCGGTCGCGGTGTCGGAGCGAGGGTTGAGTCCCGTCACGATCGGCACGATACCGCGGCCGTCGAGGTGATCGAGCAGGCTGACCATGTTGGCGTAGAACGGCCACAGCGCCGTCGCATGCGTGATGCCCTGCTGCATGTCGTTGGTGCCGTAGTTGACGAGCGCGAACCGCGGGTTCAGGGCCGCGATCTCCTGATCGATCGGCGCCGGCGACCCGGCCTGAACCCAAGACGCGGTGCGGCCCACCTCGGCCGCGGCTGTCGTTCGATCCCACGCGGCCTGGGTGCCGAAACGACGCTGGTTGAAACGGTCGATCGTCGGCTGAAGTTCATCGCGGCCGTCGAGGTCCACCCGGTAGTTACTGGTCGGCCCGAAGCAGGACAGATTCGCGAGGTTCACGGTCCCCGAGGCCCCGACCTTGATGAAGACGTCGTCGTCCGGCGTGGCTGACCGCGCGCGGATCCCGCGCATCGTATCGACGACGGACGCCGTGATCGGCTGCACCAGCGGCCCGGCGAGGTAGCGCGTCGGGCCGTCGGGCCCCGGGCCGCCCATGTCTGGCGCTGCCCCGGTGTCCGTCGTCGTGCCCGTGTCGTGCGCGGGTCCGGCGTCGGGCCTCGTCGTGCTGTCTGGCGTCGAGTTTGCGTCGAGCCCCACCTCGCGCTGCGCGGCGTCGACGGCGGTGTCGGACACACCGAGTGGCGGATCGAGCGGGCCACAGGCGGCAAGGAACAGGCAGGCGACGGCGGAGCGATGCATCATGCCCGACAGTGTGGACGTGATGCGCTGGCGTCTCAAGGGGGGTTCCGCTAATTCACTCCCCATGATCCGAGCCGTCGTCCTGATTGTGATGTTCGCTGCCGCCACCGGCTGCGACCCCAAGAAGCCCGCTCCCCCCGCGGTGCCGGCCGCGGCGATGGATTTCTACGCCACCCGGGCGACGTTCGAGCGCCCGGTGACGGTCGCGGGCACGGTGCCCGGGATCCCGAATGTGCGATCGGAGACGTGCGGCGCGTGTCACACCGAGATCTATGCGGAGTGGCGAGTGAGCACGCATGCCCGAGCGTGGTTGGATGACGCCCAGTTTCAGGCAGAGCTGTCGAAGTCGCGCGGCGACGTGGAGGGCACGAAGGGCGATGTCGGCTGGCTGTGTGTCAACTGTCACACGCCGGCGGTCGAGCAGCTGCCGAAGCTCGTCGTGGCGCTGACCGACGGCGATATCGCCAAACCCACGTACGTCGAGAACCCGCGCTTCGATCCGAACATGCAGAACGAGGCGATCGGCTGTGCGACGTGCCATGTCGAGAACGGCAAGATCTACGGACCGTGGGGCACTACGCGGGCTCCACACCCCGTCGCGCGTCGCGACTCGCTGTTGACCGAAGAGGTGTGCACGCGCTGCCACCAGGCCGAGCAGTTCTACGTGACGCAGAATCTCGGCTGCTTCTTCGACACCGGCGTGACGTGGGCGAGCTCGCCGAACGCAAAGCGCGGCGAGACGTGCCAGCACTGCCACATGCCCGAGGTCGAGCGGCCGTTGATGCCGGGGCTGCCGGCGCGGAAGACCCGCCGCCACTGGTTCGGCGGATCGTTGATCCCCAAGAAGCCGGAGTTCGCCGCCGAACTCGCGCCGCTCGAAGCGGTGTTTGGCGACGGCGTCACGATCACGGTCGAACCGTGGTCCACCGCCCACGAGACCGAGTTGGCGGGCCAGGTTGGGTTGGCGGCCCCGGACGAAGCGATCGCGCAGTCGACGGCGGTGCCGTGCGCCGCGGAAACGTGCAAGGCGTTTGCGGTCGTCGTCACGAACGACCGCGCCGGCCACACGATGCCGACCGGCGACCCCGAACGACACATCGATGTCGTCGCGGTGTCCACGGCGGGCGGGGCGGTGGTCAGCCGAGCGTGGACCCGCATCGGATCGCGCTATCAGTGGTGGCCCGAGACGAAGCGACTCGCCGATACCCGCATTGCGCCCGGCGCGCGGCGCCTGTTGCGCGTGGAGGCCCCCGTCGGGAGCACGCTCGAGGTCACCGCGCACAAGTACCGCATGTACCAGGAGGCGTGGGACCACCATGAGCTCGAGGGTAAGTCGGTGCGCGGACGCGAGTTCCATCGGTCCCGTCGATTGGTGGAGTGACCTTTGTGCCCAGTTGACCCTGAGGCAAGATCGAACGAAGGTGCGCACATGAGTTTGCGAAGTTCAACATCCGGTTCGGAGACCACCTCGGTCCCCAGCGCGACGATTGATGACCTCGACCTGGTGCGGTTCCAGGAGTGGTTGACGGTCAACGCCGCGCGCCTCGCTGCCGAAGACGTGACCGTCGAGGATGCGCTGCTTCAGCTGCGCCTCGCCACGATGATGGGGTCGCGGCTGCATCCGACGGTCGCAGGGCTGTACGTGTTCGGTCACGAGCCTCAGTTCGCGATGCCGCAGCTCAGCGTGATCACCGTACGGTTTGATGGGCTCGACATGTCCGCCGAGATGGTGAACCGCGGCTCGCTCAGCGGGCCGCTGCGGACGCTCGTCGCGGGCGCGATGGAGTTCGTCGAGGGGACATCGCGCAAGCTCGTCAATCAGGTGGACCCATCCCAGTCGGCGTTGGAGTTTCCACCGGGCGCCGTCCGCGAGGCGGTCGTCAACGCCTTGATCCACCGCGACCTGCGGGTCGGCGGTCCTGTCGCGATTCGCTCGTTCACGGATCGCCTCGAGGTGTGGAGCCCCGGCGCCGCGTCTGGACTTGCGGACCCCCTGCACCAGTACACACTCCGCGGCGGCGTCTCGCTACCGCCCAACCCGCTCGTGGCCCTCCTCGCGCGCCAGGACGGACTCGCCGACCAACTGGGCCGCGGCCTTCCGCTGATGCGCCGCCTCGTCGAAGACGAGATGATCGGGGACCTCGTCATCGAAGGCAGCAAAGAAGGCGTGCTCGTCATCATCCCGTCCGCGCTCGACGCCCGCGCAACCCGTCCCGAATCGCTCGCGAACTGAGTGGGACCGCTTGGCGGCTATGCCGCCGCGCGGAGGAGGCGAGCGCTGCGGGCGCTTCGCGCCGCAGCGCAGGTGACGAGCGCACGGCGCTGCGCGCCGTGCGCAGGTGGCGAACGCTGGGCGCTTCGCGCCGCGCGTCGGTGGCGAGCGCTTCGCGCCGGGGGGGCGCTTCGCGCAGGGGGGCGCGTCGCGCAGGGGGGCGCTTCGCGCCCGGGCGCGAAGTCGTTGAGCGGTTCTCGCGTTGACTGGGGGATGGTGGCCGGCCTATTCGAGGCGGACTGATTGGAGGCACGATGGACCGGATTCCGAAAGTAGGTGTGGAGCAGGGCGAAGTGCTGGGGATGCTGGATGAGTTTGCGGTCGGGGATATCGACTGGCATGGGGGGAAGGCGTGGAGCCTCGTCTACCATGCGGGGGATGCGCACAAGCAGTTCCTGGCCGAAGCGCACGCGCGGTTCGCGAGTGGGAATCTGCTCAACCCGATGGCGTTCCAGAGCCTGAAGCGGATGGAATCCGACGTCGTGCGGATGACGGCGAACATGCTCAATGGGCCGGCCGATGCGGTGGGGAGCATGACGTCGGGCGGGACCGAGTCGATCTTGCTGGCCGTGAAGGCGGCGCGCGAGAGGGCGAACCGTAAGCGGTGGTTCGTGCGCAATCCGGAGATGATCGTGCCGGAGACGATTCACCCCGCGTTCGATAAGGCGAGCCACTACTTCGGGGTCGCGATCAAGCGGGTGAAGCTCGATGAGAACTTCCGGGTGGATGTGCGGGCAGTGGAGAAGGCGATCACGCGCAACACGATTCTGATCGCCGCGTCGGCCCCGCAATATGCACACGGCGTCGTCGACCCGATCGAGGCGATCGGCGCGATCGCGATGGATCGTCAGATTCCATTTCATGTCGATGCGTGTTTTGGCGGGTTCATCCTGCCGTGGTTGGAGGCGTTGGGGCATCCGGTGCCGGTGTTCGACTTTCGCGTGCCGGGCGTGACCTCGATGTCTGCCGATATCCACAAGTACGGCTATGCCTCGAAGGGCGCGTCGGTCGTGGTCTACCGGTCGATGGACTATCTGAAGCATCAGTTCTTCGTCGCGACAGACTCGCCGCTTGGGATCTACGCGTCGCCGACGATCCTCGGGACGCGGCCGGGTGGCCCCATCGCCGCAGCGTGGGCGACGTTGATGTCGATCGGTGAGGACGGATACCTCGGGCTCGCCGAGCGGACTTTGCAGGCGAAGAACGCGTTGATGGCCGGCATCGAGGCGCTCGATGGGGTGCACGTGCTGGGCAGTACGGACGGGTCGATCGTGACCTGGGCCGCGGAGCGGGGGCTGTCGACGTACGCCATCGCCGACCAACTCGCCGAGCGTGGGTGGGGCGTGGATCGTCAGCAGAAGCCGCACTCGATCCACTGCACCGTCACCGCGAATCACCTCGACGCGGTGGACGAGTATCTCGCCGACATGGCCGACGCGGTCGCTTACGTGCGCGCCCACCCGGAGTCCGCCAAGCAGGGCGAGGCCGCGATGTACGGGATGATGTCGAAGGTGCCGATTCGCGGGGCCGTGCGCGTCGGCGTGATGAAGGTGATGGAGTCGATGTACGCGCCCGACGGTGGCGCCCCGGACCTCGGTAACCTCGACGGCGAGGAGGACGGGCTGCTGGGCCTGTTCGGCAAGGTGAGCCCCGCGGCGATGGATGCGCTGGATCGCATCGACGACGCCCGAGAGCGGGTGCGCGAGATGTTCAAGCGCTGATTACTTCTCGGCGACCTGAATCCGAAACTCGGCGCCGTAGCTCATCGTGAACGTGAGCGGGTCGCCCGCGCCGGAAGCCGCGATCGATGAGACGAGGCTCGGCGCGGCGCCGATCGCGGCGGTGTCGAAGCGCTGTTGCTGGCCCTTGGCCGTCCCCGTCAACACCCAGATCCCATCGTGGGCGAGGACCCACAGGCGGTCGGCGGCGTCGACGAACAAGCCGTGCACGCGCTTCTTGGGGCCGAGGCGAAACGGTTTGGCCTTCGCCGACCCCGAGGCTTGCGTCGTCAGGCCACGCGGTGTCGCGACCCACGATTGGCCGCGCCAGCTGACTTCACCGGCGGGTGATGCGCCGGCGGTCGCCGTCGGTTCGAACCCGGGGGCGGTGGCGCGCTTCCAGCCTTCGCCTTGGATCGCGACGAGGCCTTTCGAGGTGCCGAGGAAGAGCGTCTTGCCGTGTGAAATGGGCGCTGTGGCGTCCCGCATCACGTTGTCGACGGGGTCGTTGGCGTGGAGCTTGCGCCAGCGTCGCAGCTCCACGTCGGTGCGATAGACGTTGCCGGTCGTGGCGACGACGAGATCCTTGCCCTGCTTTGCCACCGCGACGATCGGTCGTGTGGGCAGTTCGCCGCCCGGCTGCTCGCCGAACCACGCCTTCTTGCCGTCCCACATCGGCTTCACGCGGTTGGAGTCGACGCGATGGATGAGGCTGCTCGTCCCGTCGGCGAGTCCGCCGTAGCCCCACACTTCGCGGCTGATCTGAACGAAGCCCCGCAGTACTTCCTCGCCGAGGCCGGCGAGCGGTGGTTGGCTCTCGTCGAAACGTTCGAGATACCAGACCTGGCTGCGCCCTTTTGCGGGGGTGAGGCCGAACCACAGCTCGCCCTTGTAGTCGACGAACCCGAACACTGACCCGCCGGGCACCCATGCGCGCCGGAACGGCGGCCGGGCTTCGCTGGTCTCGAGGTTCACGAGCGTGACGGCGGCATGGTCGCCGACGACCTTGTTCCCCGCCTCTGGCGACTCGCGGTAGACGACAAACGCGCGCTTCTTGCTGCGGACGTCGAGGTGCACCCATTCGATCGGCCACGGGCTATCGGGCGATTCCGTCGCTCCGTGCCCGTCGCAACCGGTGCGCAGCAGGCGTCCATCGGCGGTGCCGGCGAGCAGCATGTGGTCGTTTGCGTCGATCGACGAGACGGCGCCGAAGTCGGTGAGGACCTGTTTGGGGGCGAGCGTGGCGGGGTCCCATTCGACGAGGCGTCCCCCGCGGGACAGGGCGTACAGGCGCGTGCCGCACATCGCGAGATCGAGGATGTGGCCGGCCGCGAACCCCTGGCTCCACGTCAACGTCGCGCCGGACTTGCTGGTGAGCGTGCCGCCGGCCTCGAGGGGCTTCGTCGAGGTCGCTTCGGCCGTCGACGGCTCGGGCGGCGGACCGGCGTCGGGGCTGGTCGCGGGGGCGGGTGGTTGCTTGTCGCACGACAGCGCGAGCGCCGCCGCGAGGGCCAGCAAGACGGTACGTTTCATGGGGACGTCAGCTCAGCAGGAGGTCCCAGATCAGGCGCCACGCGCTTGGTCTGATGAGGTACGAATAGTGCGTCGCGTGCGGAAGCTCGATGTTGCGGCCGGGCGTAAACTGCGCGGCCTGCGCCGGAATGACGACCGTGTCCGCGAGGCTCCACAGCGCCGTGATCAGCGGCGCCTCCGGCGTGCCCCAGAAGTCCTGGGCGTCCAGGCGCTGCATGATTTCGGAGCCGGGCCGAAGGCCCAGCGTGAGTTCTGTCGCGGCGAGGCGCGCGAGGTGGCTGCCGGCATGGGGAGTGCCCAGCGTGACGATGTTCGCGATCCGCTCGCGGGTCCGGGGGTCCTCGGCGGCGAGCCGCGTGATGAGGCCCCCCATGCTGTGGGCCACGATGTCGACCTGCGCGTGCTCGGGCAGTTCATTGGCGGCGTAGATGTCGTCGATCGCGGCGCGGAGGTGCAGCTCCATGGCGTCGAAGGAGGCGGCGGACCCGAAGTCGATGACGTAGCTGCGCGTGCGACCATTGCGGGCGAGAGACGTCTTCAGCCCGATGAAATTGCCGGGATGGCCGCCAAGGCCGTGCACCAGAACGACGGGGCGGTATCCGTCGTCGTCGAGGCGCGCGATCGGCTTGGGCCGCGGCACGAGGTAGCTCATGCCCGCGATGGGCAGCAGGTAGGCGTGGCGACGCAGGTCGGGGTCGATCGCGTGAAACGCGGTCGCGATGCCCTTGCCGACCGTCGTCGCGCCACGTCCTACTGCGGCGAGAAACCGGTAGCCGGCGGGGTCTGAGTCGTCTTCGGGCATGCCAGGCACCTAGTTCGGCTGCAGGCGCAGCTCATACCGGTGATCGTCGGACGGTTCGTACATGTCGACCGCGATCAGGTACTCGGCGCCATCGCGCCGTTCGAAGTCGAGCCGGGAGTCTTTGGTACCGCCCATCGCGTCGTCATTCCAGACGTAGGTGTCCAACGTATCGTCGTACACGAACAGGAACGAGTCGATCCCGCTCGCCGTCGGCGCGCGCTCGCCGAACACCTCGACGATCGTGAAGCCGCTCCCGGTCGAGGTCCACGCGTAGACGTCGACATTGCCGTCGTCGAGGTCGCCCTGGATGGTCGTCGTGGTCAGCGGGGTCGGGGTGACGGGGTACGACGTGACTTCGAGGCGATAGTCGACGTTGGGGTTGTCCTCGGTCGCCAACACCCCGATCTGGTAGCGGTTCGCGCGAGGCACGAAGAACTCGCGCGTCGTACCGGGACCGCCCACGAGGCCGCGCTTCGAGGCGAGCGGCGTCTGCACTTCGACCCAACCGACATCGCCGCCGCGGATTGTGATGCGCAGAATCGCAGGACCCGCGACGTCGACTTCCCACCAGTCGAAGATGTCGTCTTCGACGTTCACGTTACCGGTCAAGACCGCCGGTTGTGTGAAGGGGTTCGCCTGGTTCGGCTGGGTGTTCGGCTCGGACTCCATGCGCACCGGATAGATCTCCGGGCCGAGGTCTGGCGTGCCGAGGTCGGGATCCGGCGTTCCGACTTCCTCGTCGGGTGTCGTGACGTCGGCCTCCACGGCCGCATCCACGCCCATGTCGACACCGGGTTGCGACGTGTCCGGCGCATCTTCAGATGGGCCCGCACAGCCCGCGAGGACGAACAAAACGACGGCGAGGGCAGGATTTGTAAATCGCAGCAGTGACATGGCGCGGCACTATAACAGCGCGCATCGCCGCTGCAAGCGCGGAGCGATCACGGCGTTCCGCCGCGGCGATGGCGGTGGTATCGTTCGATGAACTGCGCACGGTTGAAGCGATGTCCGACGTCCCTGCATACCTCGATTTCATCGACGAAAAACTGCTCGCCCGACTGGACGCCGATGCCGAACCGGTCCCGGAGGTCGCGGGGCTGCGCGTCGCGCGTGGGCTGCGGGCGAGCTTTCCGGAGATCGAAACCGTCGAGGCGCTGCAGTTCGTGTGCGATGTCTACGACGATGTGCGCGCCAGCCTCGCCACGGTGCTGGGCCGGCGAGTCGCCGATCGGAAACTGATCGACGAGGCCACGGCGGCGGCGGTGGGGCACAACGCAGACCTGCCGTTTGGGTCGCCAGCGTACCGCACGGTGATCGGTCTGGAGGAGGGCGGCCGCGTGATCGTGGGTCCGCTCCCCCGGCCGCAGCGGCCGCCGCAGGTCGACGTGCCCGCATACATGGTGGGCGATCAGGTCACGTTGTTCGGCCCGCCCGACACCGCGAAGCTGTCGATCAACGCGATGAATGCGGTGCACCGGCGGCCAGCCGACGAGGCGCCAATCGTGACGGAGCTCGTGGAGACGTCGGGCCAGGTGCCCAGATGGGGTGCGGACGACGAGGACTCCAAGACCCCGATCATGCGGAACTTCCTGCTCGCCTGCCAGAACATCATCGGCTGCTTCGACGGCACGCTGCGCTTTGAAGACGAGGCGCGCGGCAAGGTGTACAGCCTCGCCGAATCGAAACGCTCCAAACCGATCAAGCGAGTGCCGGGCCTCGCGCTGCCGGACGGCAGTCACATTCTGCGTGGCAGTCCGCTGCCACTGCATCTGTTCGACTTCGCGATCCACCTGTTCTGGAACTGGAGCCGTCCCGAAGCGCTCTGCTACTACGTGCCGAAGCTCGAGAACGAGGAAGAGGCGGCCTACTTCTGCGCGTTGATTGCCGCCGCCGAGCGGCGCATTCAGGACGCCCATCCGACATATCGGCCGGGCACGGTCAAGGTGATCCTCGTGTTCGAGAACCCGCGCGCGATCTTCCGGAT
>JBFIHF010000059.1:0-23472 GCA_041601915.1 Bradymonadaceae bacterium | reverse complement strand
TCTGGCTCGCCGGAGGTTGATCGGATGCCGGCGCGGCGTTGATTCGCATGACGTACACCGCCGCGCCGGCACTCAATGCGGCGAGGAGCGTTGCCGCCGCGATCCAGACCAGCCAGAGCATCCGACGGCCGTGCTGATCGGGCGCGGCCGGCTGTGGCGTGGGTGCTACCGCGGATCCCGGCAGCGACGGCGCGGCCGCTGGCGGAGTCGCGGCCGGAAAGGATCCCGCCGGCGAGCGCGCCTCGGGCCTCGCGTAGAGACTCGTGCGCTCCTGATCGCGCAGGTTGGCGACCATCGCTGTGATCGCCGGTGCATCTTGAATCGTCTGTTCGAGGTCCGGGGGGAGCGACTCCGCGGTGGGTGCGCTGACGAGCGGCGGGAGCTTGTCCCACCGGACCGCGTTCAGTGCATCGCGAAACTCGCCCGCCGACTGATATCGCTCGTTCGGACGGCGACGGGTCGCACGCGCGATGACCGGTCCCAGCTCGGATCGCGTGAGGGCGTCGGGGATGTGCAGGTGCCCCAGGATGTGGGCCTGGCAGATCGCGAAGAATTCGAGCGAGCGCGAGATACACGCTTCGCCGGTCAGCGCTTCCACCAAGATCAACGCCATCTGATAGACGTCGACCGCCGGCGTCACCGACTCCCCCATGATGTACTCGGGGGCCAAGTACCTCGGCGATCCGGCCATCCGCCCCGTCCCCGTGAGCTTCGACAAGCTCGACATCCGTGCGATGCCGAAGTCGATCAGTTTCAGCTGTTCACGCCGCCCGTCGACGTCGTTGAGAAAGAGGTTCGCGGGCTTGAGGTCTTTGTGGACGATGCCCTGCGCGTGCGCGGCCTCCAGGCCATCGAGCGCCTCGTTGAAACGTCGCTGGCATCGCAGCGGGTCGAGTGCGCCGCGCAGCTCGAACTCCTCGGCGAGATTTCTCCCCTCCAGCAGCTCCATCACGAGGAACAGCTCCATCTTGTTCGCCACCGCGCCGACGTCCAAGATCGCGACGACGTTGGCGTGGCGAATCTTCGACATCGAGATCGCCTCGTGGCGAAAACGCTCCATCTTCTGGCGCGCTCCGCTGCGTGAGGTGTCGCTGACGTTGAGGATCTTGACCGCGACGTCGTGATGGTCCCGCTCGTCGCGAGCCAGCCACACCTCGCCGTATCCGCCCTTGCCGATGAGGCGGATCAGGTTGTAGCGATCGGCGAGCAGCGTGGGCACGGAGATCCTCGGGGCGAGGTCCGCAGTCTAAACTCAAGCCGGCACGCGCTCAATGTCACTCTGGGACGCGGTGAGCACGTGCCGGCGTTTCATGCGATGAATCACTTGGCGGCGAGCGCTTTGGCGGAGTCGAGCCGCGTGTTCGCCGCCGCGACGACCGCGTCGAACGCGGCGCGGTCGGTGTCCGCGAGTTTCCGACGGTCCGTGCCGTGGTACTCGATCGGATCGATGACCTTGGTGCCCTTGTTGAGCTGGTAGTGCAGGTGCGGCCCCGTCGAGCGACCCGTGTTGCCGGTCAGGCCGATCACCTCGCCGGCGCGGACTTTCGCGCCCGCAGCGACGCTGCTTTCGGACAGGTGCAGGTACTTGGCGAGCACTCCGTCGTTGTGCTGGACCTCGATGCAGTTGCCGTTCGCGCTCCAGTTCCAGTTCACGCGGGTGATGACGCCGTCGGCGCTGGAGGTGACGGGCGTGCCCACGGCGACCTTGAAGTCCATCCCGTGGTGCGTGGGTCGATCGCGCAAGAGGCTCGTGATCTGCTCGTACTCCGCCAGCGGGCTGTCACGCAGGCGATGCGGGATCTCCACGCCATCGGCGGACCAGTACGACGCGTACTTGTCGTTCGTCGCTTGGAATCGATACGCGGTGGTCGTGCGATCAAACTTCTGCGCGTGGTAGCGCGCCGCCTCGATCACGACCGTGTCCGACGTCCCGAGGGTCCACATCGTCTCGATCTTGTCGCCCGGGCGCAGATCCTTGCGGAGGTCCAGATCCCAGACCAACAAGCGCGACAACGTCGCGCTGACGAAATCGCCGTACGGCTCCGCCGCGACAGACATCGTCTGCGGAATGCTGTTCTTGAGCGATGCGATCGTGACCTGAACGTCGGACGCGGGTTTCGGCGCCGCGGCCACTTTGGGCGCCGCCACCACCGCGTCGACCTCCGCCACCGCGGCGGCGTCTGCCACGACCTCGGGTGTGTCGGTGGGCTCGCTGTCGGGCCAACACACGACGGCCAGCAGTACAATGTTCAGTAGAGCCGAAGCGCCGAGGGCAATCGCCCCAGCGCCGCGAACGCGAGAATTCGACACATCCATGTGCGGTTCCCCATCATCGGACGCCGCTCCATGCGGCGTGAACACTAGTAGATCACGGACGGCGGGCCGACGCAAAGAACGCGCTGTGATTTTTTTGACGTGCGCCCCCCGCGACCCATCCTCAGCCTCGAACGGCCTCGATCGGCGCCACGAACAGCGCCGCGAGCCCGGAGACCAGCGCCAGCAGTGCCGGGTGGCCCTGTAGCTCCGGCGTCTGCGCGACCAACAACGCGCGGCGGTCGATTTCTCCCAGAACCCAGGCCAACGAACCCCGCTCGCGGAACAACGTCGCGGCACGCGACACGGTGTCCGCGGTCAACGCTTCGCGAGGCGCCCGCAGCACATCCAGCAGCCACTCGACGTCGTCGGCTGGCGCGCTTTCCTGAAAGTGAGTCACGAGCGCCGAGATCTTACCTTCGCCGAGGTCGCTGCCCGGTGTTCCGCGACCCTTATCGCCGAACAGGTCGAGGACGTCGTCCTGCAGTTGGAACAACACGCCCAGATGCCCCGCGGCGTCGCGAAGGCCCCCACAGATGGCGTCGGTCGCGCCGCACAACTCTGCGGTGCCTGCCATCGGCAGCGCGAACAGGCCGCTCGTCTTGCCCTCCACCATCCGCAGGTAGCCCTTGAGGCTCGGTCGCTCGGACTGCAGCAGAAACTCGCGTTCCTGCCCGTCGATGACGCGCAACGTGTCGCGAACGATGCGCTGCGTGAGCCGCAGTTTGGCGCTGTCGTCAAATTGCACACGCTCCACCGCGATGAGGGTCCAGTACAGCATCGCGTCGCCGAGGTTGATCGCCTGCGGCGCCCCCCACTTCGCCCAGATCGTCGGCTGTCCGCGCCGCGTCGCGTCGCCGTCTTGCAGATCGTCGTGCACGAGGGTCGCGTTATGCAGAATCTCACAGGCCGCGGCGAAGCCGACGACGCGCGCCGGGTCCACGTCCAGCGCGTCCGCGATCGCCAACGGGATCAGCGCCCGCAGCCGTTTACCGCCCGTCGCAAAGTGGTACCGTGCCATCGGCAGCAGCGACGACGACTCCGGCGTGGACTCCGCGATGACGTGCTCCACCACCTCCAACACGGCGGGCATCCAGCGAGAGCTGAGGTGTTCGAAGTGCGCGAGCATCTCATCTGGCGCGGGCATCGGGGTCACTCGACGAAGATTGAATAGAGTCGGGCATGATACGTCTGCCGGTGAGCTTTTGTATCAATAGTTTGGTGCATATCGTACAGATGCGCCACGGATCTCTAGTTGAGGGCATTATGAAGTTGAACGGATGGGTGATGGTACTGGGAGTACTCGTCGGTCTCTCGGCATGCGGAAAGCCGCAGTATGTCCGGGACACGGAGGAGCCTCGGCTCGACGACTACACGATGAGCCTGCGCTTGGATCGCGAAGATCTCAACCGGCTCTACGACGAGAACGCCAAGAAGCTCATGGCGTCCAAGATCGTCAATCAATGGGACCGCAGCGCCGCCACCGGCACCACGCCGGTCGTCGCGATCTTCCCGATGCGCAACGAGACGTCCGAGCACATCGAGCAAGGTCTGGACGCGCTGCTCTCGAAGTTCGAGACCGACCTCGTCAACGGCAGCTCGATTGACGTCGTCAGCCACGAGAGCCAGCCGGACCTCATCGCCGAGGTCAAGCGCCAGCAGTCCGAAGTGTACGACCCTGCGCGACTCGCCGAGTTCGGCCGCCAGCTCGGCGCGCAGTACTTTGTCACGGGGAAGGTCTACGACGTCGCCGAGCAGGTCAAAGGCGAGAAACGCGTCCAGTACTTCATGTTCGTGCAGGTGATCGAGGTCGCGACCAGTGCGATCAAGTTCCAGAACGAGTCCGCGATCAGTAAAGGCCTCATACGGTGACCTACTGATGCGGGCGAGCGACCGATTACGTCGCGCCCCGCAGGCGATCGCGAGCTTTCTCGCAGTGCTCGTCGTGTCGGGTTGCGCAGGCTACTCCACCTCCGTCCGGGAGGCGCAGGTCGACTTGCGCGCGGGGCGCCCTGAATCGGCCCTGCAAGTGCTCAACCAACGGCTCAAGGTCGAGCAGCCCGAGGACATCCCCGCCGATCTGCAGAAGAGTCGACTGCTGCTGCTGCTGGAGCGCGCGACGTTGCTTCAGGCGCTCGGCCGCTATGATCTGGCCGCCCGCGACATGATGGCCGTCGATCAGCGCATGGAGTGGCTCGATATCGATGGCGCCAAATCCGCGGACCTCGCCCAGTACCTGTACTCGGGCAGTGCCACCCCGTATCGCGCGCCGGCCTACGAGCGCATGATGCTCAACACGCTGAACATGGTGAACTTTCTGGTGCTCGGCGACATCCAGGGCGCCAAGGTCGAGGCGCGCCGGTTTCGACTCCTCGAAGAGTTCTTCGTCGACGGCGTGGATTCCAAGGCCGTGCTCGTGCCGCAGATCCTGGCCCTCGGGAACTATCTGGGCGGTGTGGCGTTCGACGCCTCACGGGACCACGACATCGCGGTTCGGTACTACGGTCGCGCGTGGGCGTACGGGTTTCGACCGCCTTGGTTTCAGGAGCAGCTCGTCGAGCTCGGGCGCGTCACCGGCTGGCGAGGTCGGGGGGTGGCGACACCCGAAAACGGGCTCGAGGATGTGCTGATCGAGGCGGGACTCAAGGGCGCCATGCGCGGTGAAGAGTATCGCCGACGCCACGTGCGCGGCAACGTGATCATCGTCACACAGACCGGGCTCGCGCCCTACAAGGTCCCCGAGCGAGTGCCGATTGGCGCAGCGATCGTGTTGTCCTCGAGCCATCACGGTCATGGCCGACTCACCCACGAACAGTACGTCCAAGCCAACCAGATGGCGGTCGCCGGCGCCCTGAAGTGGGTGAACTTCCCCCGCCTCACCGACTCCGGCACCCCGCCCCGCGCGGTGCTCGTGACGGTGGACGGTGCGGCGGCGCCGACCTCGCACATCGCGAACGTGTCCGACCAGGTTCGCTCGGCATGGGACCGCATCGCGGGCGCGCTGATCGGCTCCGCGATTCTGCGCATGATTACCCGCGCCGTCGCCGGCGGAGCGACACGCGCCGGGGCACGTGCCCTCGCCAAATCCGAGGACTCCGCGGCCATCGGCGCACTGGGATGGCTCGCCGGGGTCGCGCTGGAGGGGGCGCTCACCGCCGCGGATGTCCCCGATACGCGAAGCTGGACGACGCTGCCCGCGAACATTCATATCTCCCGGATCCGCGTGGAGCCGGGCGTACATCAGGTTGCCGTGCAGGTGGACTCGAGAACTGAGACCCGCCCCGTCGAAGTGCTAGAATCAATGCCAAAGGTGTTGAATTTCTCCCGCGCGCGGTGAGTCTAAGCCACGGTAGTGGGTTTTTGGAGAGAGCGAGCAGCTCGTTGGAGGAAGTGATGAAGTCGAAAGTCGCAGGATGGATGACGTTTCTCGCGGTGATGCTCGTAGCCAGTCAGAGCTTCGCCTTGGATGCCTATCAGGATCGCCGCGGCATTTTCGCCGGCGTGAACGTGGGGGTGGGTGCGGGCTTTGCGGGCGTGGACAGCGCCGGTGAGCTGACGGGACTCGACGAGAACCGCCAACTCGGCCTGCATCTGGGCGTCGAAGTGGGCGGCGGGATTACCAAGCAGCTCACGGCATCGCTGGAGGGGAATTGGTGGATCCGGTCCGTTACGCTCGGGCCACGACGCCTCGACCACCAGCACCTGAGTTTCCTGCCGGTCGTGCGCTACTTCGTGTGGGACGGATTCAACCTCGGAGCGGGTGCGGGTCTCGCCTACGCCGTGTTCGACACCGAACGCAACGGCGTCGAGACGTTTCGCTATCGAGAGATGGGCCTCGCGCTCAAGATCGGCGCCGGCTACGAGTTCTTCATGAACGGCACGATCGCAGCGGGTATCGACGCCGGCTACACGAAGCACTTCTACAACAACGCCGACTTCGACACCCTGGGCGCCCAGGTCACGTTGCGCTGGTACTAACCTAGAGCGACGAGAGCCCGCGCCACCGTAGCTCGAGTTCGGTGCCGGCGAGCACCTGCCGCGCGACCGTCACGTCGACCCACTCGACGTGCACGCCCGCCACCGTCCCACCACACCCTTCGAGGGTGTAGTTCGACGGCGAGACGACGCAGTACTCGTCCGTCGAGACATCACAGAAGCCCGCGGCCTCGAGCGTGACGCGCTGGTCCGGCGGGACGAGGATCCGCACCTCGACCGCGCTGGTGCAGAAATGGGTCTCACTGTTGGGGCGCGGCACGCAGGTTCCAGGCGCCCCATCGGCGTGGGGTCCGCAGGCCGCGCCGGACGGCGCGCAGGTCTCGATGGGGGTCGTGATACAGCCCTGCGTCGGGGTCTGAAAGAACTCCCCGATCGCGGCCAGCGCGGGCTTGAAGTCGCCGTTGCACATCCACCCCGTGAGTGGCGCCTCTGAGTCGACCGGCGGCGCCGGAAAGTACCGACCTTCGCCAAAGCTGCGCAGAAAGCGCTCGTAACGATCCCCCGAGTACGCAACCCCGAGCCTCGTGGCGCAGGATGGGCGCAGCGGCTCGTAGTCGGCGTTCTCACACGCATCGAACGCTCGACACGAGCTCGCCTCACGGGGCGAGTCGACCCGACACGACTCGTCGGGCACGATGTCGCCGTCGTAGCGCTTCGCGATCCCGTGAATCGACGCCACGAGGGTGCTGTCCGTGTCGAACGCCGGCTCCCCTTTCGTTGCGCGCAGATTCGTCAGCATTGCATCACGCAACAGCGACGGCTCGACGAGCGGGGTCGCGTCGAGTCCACGGTGGTTCCAGAACTCGCAGAGGTCCGCGGCGCACGCACCCTGGCGCTCGGATAACGAACCGTCGTGCGTGCAGTCGTTCTCGTCGGTCACGAAGACCACCGCAAACGTGGCGTCGTTGCGAATCAGCCCGTGGTTGGGCGCCATCACGTCGGTCGGGTTCTCCGCCGTTCCGCCGGTCAACGCCGGTGAGACTGCTTCGACGGCGGCTCCGATCCCCTTCTCGAACCCGTATCCCCGCATCCCGACCATCGACATACAGGCGAAGTCCGCCTTGAGCTCCGCGACCTTCAACGTGCCGTTCGCGTTTCGATAGTTGCTGGACTGCAGGACCTTCGAGACCGCGCGGTACGAGGAGGGGTCTGGAAAGAGCTGGAGGCCGTCGCACTCGTCCGGCGCGCATTGCGCGACCGTCCGACAGCCCAACGCACACGCGATCTCGTCGTCCGTGCGATTCAACAGGCGCTCGTCCGGCGCCTGCATGCACGCGACGGCGGTCGCGATGAGTTGCCGAATCGGCGCGTAGTCGCCCGCGATCGGTTGACCCTCGGCGTCGGTCGCCGTCCAACACGATCGGTCAAATCCGGGAAGTGGTTGGGGCGTCGACTGCAGGTGTCCGGGCCGCGCGACCGGTTCGAGCGAGAAGTCGTCCTCCAGGTGGGTCGTGGTGACGCCGATGTGGAAGTCCACGACCGCGTCGTCGAGGCGCTCCACGAACCGGTCGAAGTTGTCCCGAAGCGCGGCCTGCTCCTGGCACATCGAGCCGGAGTTATCGATTACCCACAATACGTCCAGCTTCCCGCTCGCCTCGATCGGCGTCGGCATCTGGAATTCGACGAGGGTGTTCGGGGTGTACTTGGCGACAGGGTGCTGATTGCAGGCAGCACTGTTCGCGATCGCGATCGCGATGAGGAGTCGTTTCATCATCTCTCCGGTGTGGAACGGTTGCACGTCGAGCTTATCTAGCCAAACGAGCGCGATCAACGTTTTCTATCAAAAGATATAAAAAGACAGTAACGTGCTGTATTGTTTCGATTGATGTCCCGGTGCCCGACGCCAGTCGCCCGGATGTCGACGCGGCGGCGCCGCCACGCGGCGCGGCCCGGACACTTGCGGCGGTCGGTCTTCTGAAGTAAGTCCTCAGTCGATGACTTCGACCCGTGAAATTGCGGCGATCCTCGCCCTCGCAGCAACCTGCTTCGCCGGGTGCGCCGATCCGTACGAGGAGCCCATTCCTCGCCGCGATCGGCTCAACTGGCCGATCGGGCTCGCCGCGCATTCCGGCGGGCGCTACCTGTATGTGGTGAACAGCAACTTCGACACGCGCTATCGCGAGGCGGTCGGTGGGACGCTGAGTGTCGTCGATCTGGAGACGCTGAGGATCCGACCGCGAAGCGGGCCGTTTCTCCCGTCGTTCGGCGGTTTCGTGCGTCTGAGCTCCGACGCCCGCCGCGCCTACGTCACCGCTCGCCATTCGAACACGGTGCTCGGCCTCGACGTCGCACCAGACGGATCGGCCATCTTCTGCACGGACGCGAGCGGCGCGGCGACCTCCGATCCGGCGGACTGCGCGATGCGTCGGGTTCCGGATGCCTCCGGCGAGGCTGTGATCCCGTCTGATCCGTTCGCGCTCGACGTGACGACGGTGCCGTGGACCGACGCCGACGGTGAGTCGTTCGACATCGATCTGCTGAACATCGCGCATTTGCGCGGAGACAACGTGACCTCGATCGTCGTGCCGCGAACCGGGGACGGGCGCCCCGTGGCGTCCGCGATGAAGTCGGCCTCCCTGGTTCCCGGGGGCAGCGCGATCGCTCGGCGCCCGGGTACGCGCGACATCTACGTGGGCGGCCGTGCTTCGCGAGAGGTCGCCGTCTACTTCCCGTACATGGCACCCGAGACCGGCGAGGTTCAGGCGATCATTCGTCGGGCGTCGATCTTGATCGGGAACATCGGTCAGAGCGTGGATACGCGTGGATTGGCGTTCAGCCCCAGCGGCGACCAGCTGTATGTCGTGACGCGCGCGCCCGATGCGTTGCACGTCATCGACCTGGGGCCCTCGGACCCCGATACCGGCACCGGAACGACCTACAAGGTCACCTCGACGATGCCGATCGCGCGGAATCCGTCCGGCGTGTTTGCGCATACGGGGCCGGACGACCGCGCGTTGCTCTACATTCCGTCGTTCGAGGAAGAAGTCATCGAAGTGATCGACCCCGTCACGCTGGCGATGGTCGATCGCATCGAGCTCGGCGCACAGCCGTACGACGTGGTGTGGGACTCCGGTCCCGATCACTGCGAACCCGGCGCCCGATGCCGCGCGTACGTGTCGTTGTTCAACGACCTGATCAACGCGGACGGGACTTGCGGTGACCATCGCATGGAGCGATGCGGCAGTGTTGGGATCATCGACATGGACCCTGCCAGCGAGCGGTACCACCAGCTGACCGGGAAGATCCAATGAAGCGGATCGTACTACCAGCACTGGTGCTTGCAGCCACCGCCGTCGGATGCCGAGACGCGACTCTGGTCCCGCCACGTTCGCTGGACAGCCCATCGGCGATGGCCGTCGCACGTGGCAATGTGTGCTTGAGCACCTTCGAGGATGCCGAGCGCGTGATTCAGTACGACCTGTCGCCGTGCGCCGACGGTGAACGCGGCGCGATCGCCCTGATCGTCAACGAGCAGTCCGACCGCCTCGCGCTGATGGATCTGACGTCACCGCTGCCGCGTCTGATCGATCTCGATCCGACGACGCCAGGGCCGAACCACCTCGAAGTGGGGCGCCTGCCGGTCGACGTCGCGTCCTCCCCCGACGGGACGATCGCGTACACCCTCAATCAGCTCGATCGCGACGTCAGCATCATCGACCTGTACACCCCGCAGGTGCTGCGGGCCCGGTTCAGTGTCAACGAAACGCCGATCGCGCTCGATGTGGACCCGAAGTCGGGGGAAGTCGTCGTCGCGGCCGGCAGTCCGTCGCGCCTGTACGGTTTCGCCGGGATTTCGTACTGCGGGGCCGACGAACCGTGCGAAGGGAGCCCGGACCCCGCCGACGTGCAGCCCCGAAGCATCGATCTGCCGGGTACGGTCTCGAGCCTCGTGTTCAGTCCGCTTGGAGACGAGGCGTGGGTCGTGTACCGCGACCTCGGGTACGCGAGCGTCATCTCGTTCGGAGAGACGCCGGATGGCTTCGACACCGCATGCCTGAGTGGGGTCGACTCCAAGCCCTGCATCGTGGCCAACGTCTCGCTCGGTTTCGACTGCAGCGACGGGCTGGACAACGATGGCGACGGTCTGGTCGACCAACAGGATCCGCAGTGCTTCGGGCCGCGTGGCGCGGAGTCGAGTCGTGGGCTTGGCCGCGTCCAGATGGACGCGTGCGCGAACGGACTCGATGACGATGAAGACGGCCTGACCGATCGCGACGATCCCGACTGCGCGTTCGCCTCGGGACTGGACGAGGGTGTGTCACCGTTGGCGACCGTGCCGGTGACCACGTGCAACGACTCCATCGACAATGACGGCGATCGTCAGATCGACTACCCCAGTGACCTCGCCTGTTACGGTCCGCTGGGCCGCACCGAACGGACGATTCGCACTCTCGGTTTCGATGCGATTGGGATCGATACCCACGGCGTGTTTGCCTACGTCGCGGACCGCGCGTCCGAACAGATCCTCGTCATCGATGCGCGCCGCAAGGTGCTGATCGACGCGCCGTCGGCCGAGCTGCCGCGGACCGATGCGCTGGACGCGCAGCTTGGTGTCGATGTGTCGCCATCGCCTCTGTCGGTGCAGGGCGCGATCGAGCGAAGCATCTCGTGGCGAGATCCAGCCGACGACCAACACGTGGTGATGCGCTACGACTTTGGCGCCTGGCTGTCCGCGAACAACGGCTCGCTGCAGTACGTCGACACGGTCGTGATGTTCTGCGAGCTGACGGGCGAGATCGTCGATCGGAACGCGTTCTGGCGCGGCGAGCAGAGCGCACAAGAGTCGCGCTGCCTCGAGCTGCCCAGCTTCCCGCTCGCGTCGGCCTCCAGCCGCGTCGTCGTCGCCGACGAGACGTTGCCCGCGTCGTGCCTCGAGCCGGATTTCGTCGAATGCGCGACGTGCCTCGAAGCCGGCGAGCTCGTCTGCGAAGCGTGCTTGCCGTTTGCGCCAACTCAATTTGAACTGTGTCAGCGCGCCTTCACGGACGACGTGACGCGCTACGTGAATCCGCGCTTCGCCCTGCGTGATGGCGGTGGCGATGACGGACGGCTGCTCGGAAGCGGCACCTGCGAGCAGCCCGAAGCGCTCCTCGCCGCGATGCAGACGTATGCGGCCGCCAACCCGACCGGTCCGCAGGATCTCAAGTGCAACTCGCTGCTGATGCCGCAGCCTCTCGTCGCCGATGCGGTCTCGATCGCCCCCGACGACGTCGACGCGCTGGTCGGACTCGGTCGCGCGACGTTGGTCGAGCTGCGCACTCTGCAGTTCGACGCTGACAACGCAAATGCTCCGATCGTGGGCTTCCGCCCCTCGGACCAGCGAATCCTGACCGAGGGCGTCACGTCGACGTTCGAGGGCGTCATCCCCGGCACATTGCGGACGGATGGGTTGTTTGCCCGGAGCGCTGAAGACGATGGGTCGATCTGGGTCAACGTCGGGTTCGACCCCTGTGTTCGCGGCGTGGCTCCGGGCGACCATTTCGTGGTGACCGGCGAGCCGCTGAGCAGATGCGCCGTGAAGCAGAATCTGGAGTACGAGATCGTCGAGACGACGAACAGCCAACTGCGCATCGCGCCGTTCGATGGCGGTGCTGCCGAGGTCCCGACGCGAAGTTGTTTCGATCAGGGGTTTGCCTACGAGGTCCGCGCGACCGAGGAATGGGTCGTGGTCGGTGAGGCGGCGGGGTTCCTGTCGCCGTTCGAACCCGTCCTCGGTCAGTGCATTCCGCGCTTTGGTGCGTCGCGCATCAGCTCGCGCGTGCGCACCGGCGAGCTGTACCAGGGTCCGTACTACTCCTTCTATCTGTACCCGGGGATCGGCGGCGACGAGGTCCCCGCGGTGCGTGGCACGTCGGTGACGTTCCAGGTCACGAGTGGCTTCGCGTCGGTCCTGTTTCCGACCTGCAGCTCGCTGGGCCAGCAGTGCGCCGCGGGCCTGTTCCCCACGCAGGTGTTGTGGGTTCCGGGTCTGCCCGGCGGCACGCTGCTGCTGTCGCCCGATCCGAACGACGAGTTTATCCACGTTCGAAATCTCGAGCAGTCTGCCGGCGGCTACACCGTCATTCGGTGAGTCGTGCGCGACACGATCGGGTCCCCGATCGGCAACCGGAATAGCCACATAGCCCGCTGAGCGCCCGAAACCACGTCCGTCGCACGTTGGCACGAGTCATGCTCTGTCTGACGACATCGGTTCAGTGAGGCGCTTCATGAAGACATCCAGCAATCTCGGCATTCTCGTTTCTGCACTGCTGCTCGTCGGCTGTTCGGACCCCGCCAGCGACATCCCCAGCGACGCGGAGTCCGCGAGCTTCGGTGGCGGCGGCAAGGCCGATGATCTCTTCAGCACCTGCGAGAAGAGTGAAGTGCTCAAGCTTCTCAACGAATCGACGTCCGATCCTGACCACCTGGTGTCGCTGGGCATCAACCGCCGCGCTGCGAACAACGTCTGGTCCCATCGACTGGGGGCCGACGGCCAGCTCGGGACGGGCGACGACAACATCTTCGACGACTTCAACGAGTTCGACGACGTCTCGTATGTGGGGCCGGCGACATTGAGCCAGGCGGTCGACGCGATCGTGGAACGCTGTCACGAGTCGCTGCACAACCGACCGTTTGTCGACCGCAACACGTTCGCGGGCTCCAACGGTGGCGGTTGGGCGCGCGACAACGAGGAGCTCGAGGCGGCGATGACCGTCACGGGCCTCACCGGGCAGCGGCTCAATGCGATCCTGAGGGACACCGACTCCCGCGGACGCACGATCTTCAGCCGACTGCGCCGCAACCGCGACTTCGAGGGGCTCACGTACGGCTACCCGGTCGACGAAGTACCGTGGAAGAACGGCGCGATGGATGTGCGCGAATCGCTCGGTTACGTCTCGCTGTCGATCGAGGGCGGTCGGTTCGACGTCGATCCAGACGATGACGACGGAACGCGAGAGCTGTCGCTCGGCACCGACATCATGGACGACACCTACTACGACGTGGCGAACTTCGACCTGCTGAACGCGGATATCAACGTGCGTGGCCGCGTGCGCTGGGACTCCGATTCGTCGGTGCGTCGCCTGTTGATCGCGGCGAAGTTCGGCTCCGAGGTCGACGCGGCGGGTCTGAAACGGGCCGCCAAAATCGACGTCCGCACCGAGGGCGGGAGGCACGCGGGGTCGCTGGACCACGACGTGATGAGCGGCACGGTGCCGTGGTCGGGCCCGGCCGCGCCGATTGAGCCGATCGAGGCCGTCTACCGCCGCGCGCTCGAACTCGACTTGCTGCCGGACATGCAAGGGTACGCCGACGTCTTGCTCATGAATCCGAAAGTCCACATGCGCAGCGAGCGCAGCCGTTACCACCTCAACGAAGCGGCGATCGACGCCCTCACCCGCTACTACGTCAACGGACGGACCCGCATTGCCGAGGTGAACGCGCTGATTGAAGCGCGCTTGCCGGACCTTGGGCCGGGCGTTCAAGCCGACGCGGAGCAGCTGGTGCAGCTCGGCCAGAGTATCCTTTCCGGCGCCGAGATCGAGCGACGGGTCGGCACCGCGGTCACCACGGTCCGGCCCGACGAGTTCACGACGCCGAGCACCGTCGAGGAGCTCGACGAGCAGAAGCTCGTCGCCGACGCCGTCTTCGATGCGATGCACGACTACGCGGCAGACCTCGACGACCTCGACAACGCCCTGGCCGGCTCGGACGGGTTGCGTACTGACGACGCGTTCCTCGACATGTTCGTCGCCTGGCGCAAGGCGGTGGACTCCTCGCTGCGTCCCAAGACGATCGCTCGCCCGTTCCTCGATGACCACGGTGAGCTGACGCAAGATGTCGATGCTGCGCTCGTCGCGTTCAACACCTACGGCGAAGCGCAGCGGGCAGCGGACAACGAGGAGTTCGAAGACTTCGAAACCGTGACGGCCGCGATGTTCGAAGACATCGGCAAGTACCTGACCGACGACGACCTCGGGAACTCCCATCGGATGATCGCGACGGGCGGCATCATGGCGCGCTCGTTGTGGTTCGACCGCGCCCGCGAGTTCTACGTTCCGGGATCCAACCGCAGCTCGTTCTCGAACTTCATCATCGACACGACGGACTTCACCCAGATGGTCACGAACGAAGAGTGGAACGCCATTCCGGAGGCGGAACGCACCCCCGCAACGGTGCTCGACCCGGCCAAGGTGTTCCACTCGATGCTCGTCAACGAAGTGCAGATCGAGCTCGGCTCGGAGGCCCCGTATCTGGCTCGAATCGAGGCGCTCACCGCGGAGATCGCCGCGAACCCCACTCCAGAGGCCGAGCGCATGCTCGCCGGGGCGAAGTTCGTGTTCGACGAGTACCGAAACTCGCTCACGACGATCGCAGCGCTCAAGGGGGACGACATCCTCGACCGCCTCGACGACGCGGGCGCCCCCCGGGGCATCGAGTGGGGCCCGTCTGAAGCCTCGAAAGGCACGACGGCCCTGCGGATCGTCGCCGATGGCGTGCGCGGGCCGACTCCCTGAGCCCAGCGCGGTCTCGAACCCCCGAAAATCCACGAACGATGCGGGTCTGGTTGACCTTCAGCGGGCGAAGCGCTAACAATCCCCGACCCCTCGCGGGGTTGTTCTTTCTTCCGACCGAACGCACGTTCGGGGACGCTCGGGCGCCGCTCCGAGTCATGCAGGACCAGGCTCATGGAACCATTCGCAATTATCGCAGCCATCGCGTTTCTCGCGCTCGCCGCCTACTTCTTTTTCGAAAACAGCGGACTGCACAAGAAGATCGTGGGGCTCGACGAGGCTCTGCGCGAGGCGCAGTCCAAGAAGCCGGCCAAAACCGACAAGCCCGCCAAGGCGGAGACGTCGTCGAAATCGGAGGGCAAGAAGCCCGAGCCGGCGGTCGCCGCCGCGAATCTGGAGGTCGAGCGCGACCTCGACGACGCGCGAAGTGAGATCAAGGATCTGAAGAAGCAGATCTACGATCTCAAGAAGGGATCCAAGGACTTGCGCCAGCAGGTCAAGGACGCCAGCGAGGATCGGGTCGCGGATGTGCCGGACTCGGACATGCTGTTTGACCTTCGCGAGGAGCTCGCGGATCTCAAGGCGGAGAACGCTCGCCTCGAAGAGGCCGCCAAGCAGGCCCGCAAAGCACCGCGGGCCGAGCCGACGCCTCCGCCGCGCGCCGAGCCCACGCCCGCACCGGTCGCCGTCGTGACGTCGTCGGGGGATGCCGATGTCGATGCGCTTCGTGCGAAGTATGAGAAGGAGCTCGATACGCTGCGCCAGGAAGTGCGGGAGCTCGATCGGAAGCTGAAGAGCACGGCATCCAACGTGGACAAACAGCGTCGCCGCGCTGACAACAACGATCGCGCGTACAAGATCACGCAGCGGCAGTACGACGGCGCTCAGGAGCGTGTCGAACTTCTCGAGGCGCAAGCCAAACGGGCTGATTTCGCTCCGGCGACGCCGGCGACGCCGGCGACGCCCGCCGCTCCCGCGCCGGTCGCTGCGACCAAGCCGGCCGCGCCGGCTGCGCCGGCCGCGCCGAAGGCGTCCGCGTTCGTGCCGCCCCCGCGTCGCCAGGTCGTCCCGGCCGCTGAGGTTGCAGCGCCAGAGCCTGCGGCGCCCGCCGCACCCAAGCCCGCCGCGGCGCCGGTGCCCCCCGTTGCACCCCCGAAAGCCGCCACGCCGCCCGCAGCCGCGTTGAAGTTGACGCCGGAGCCCAAGCCGGAGCCCAAGGACGAGCCGACTTCGACGATGCAGGGGCGAGCAGTGCCGACGCCGTCGTCCGATACGGAGCTGAACGCGTTCGAGTCGGGCGGCCACACCGCAATGCTCACGCCTGGCGCGCTGGCGAAGAGCTTCGGCGGCGCCGAAGAGAAGAGTGAGCCGACCGCGGCGGAGTCCGGCGGTCATACCGCCGTGATGGGCTCTGCTGCGCTCAGCAAGGTTGTGGCCGGCGAGTCGGCGCCCGACGATCTCAGCGCGGAGGATTCGAATCCTCGCGAGACCGCCGAACGCACCGCGATCTTGTCGCCCGGTGCCTTCACGAAATCCGACGACGCTGAGACGCCGGCGAAGGCCGATGAGCCCGACGGTGGTCGCCGTCCGTCGGCCGGTCTGTTCGGGATGCCCGACGGCCTGCTGTCGGCGCCGCCCGAAGAGGAGGAGGACCCGATTCGGTCGACGCAGTTCGCATTCCCGACCCAGGACGACGACGACGACGTGGATGGTGGTACGGCGAAGTTCGCCCCGATCGTGGACGTCGATCTCAAGCCAGCGTTGCGGCTGGGCGGAATCGGCGCCCCCCAGGCCGACAACCCCGCCGACAAGCCGGTCCCGGACGCCGAAGCGGACAGCGAGGGCAGCGAGGCCCGCGTCAGCGGCGGACGTCTGGGAGACGTCGATTTTGGCGACATCGGCAGCGCGATCGACGACGCGTGGGACGATCTGGACATGGACTAGGCCGCTTGACTCGGCCACTGGAGTTGGACACGATGGCGCCATGGACCGCGATGTGAACATCTCCTGTCTCGACACGCGCTGTTGTCGCTTCTGAACACGAAGCGAGAGCCCCTCCTCCACATTTGCGAACCCATTGAACCGGAAGGGTCACCATGACCAGTCTGCGGCAAGTTACTGTTTTCGATACGCTCACCGACACCAAGCGCCCCCTCGACACCCTCGAGCCCGGCAAGGTCTCGATGTATGTCTGTGGTGTGACGGTCTACGACCTCACGCACATCGGTCACGCGCGTGTCTTCGTGTTCTTCGACGTCGTGCAGCGTTTTCTGCGACACCTCGGCTACGAGGTGAAGTACGTGCGCAACCACACCGACGTGGACGACAAGATCATCAAGCGCGCCGCCGAAGTCGGTGAGGCTCCGCTGGAGCTTGCGCAGCGTTTCATCGAGGCGCTCGACGCGGACATGGGCGCGCTCGGCGTCGCCCATGCCGACGTCGAACCCAAGGTCTCGGACCATATCGACCAGATCGTCGCGATGGTGCAGACGCTCATCGACCGGGAGTACGCCTATGTCTCCGGCGGTGATGTCTACTACCGCGTCCAGAAGTTCGAGGGCTACGGCAAGCTCTCGCATCGCAAGCTCGACGACATGGAGGCCGGGCGCTCCGGCCGCGTCAGCGAGGGTGAGGAGAAGGAGCACCCGTTCGACTTCGCGCTGTGGAAGGGCGCCAAAGACGGCGAGATCTCCTGGGCCTCGCCGTGGGGCGAGGGCCGTCCCGGCTGGCATATCGAGTGCTCGGCGATGTCGTCGCAGCATCTCGGTGCGAACTTCGACATCCACGGTGGCGGGCGAGATCTCATCTTCCCGCATCACGAGAACGAAATCGCGCAATCCGAGGGCGCGCACGGTGAGTCGTTCGCGAACTACTGGATGCACGTCGGGATGGTGAACGTCGCGGAGACCGACGAGGCGGGGCGCACCGTGGAACGGAAAATGTCGAAGTCGCTCGGCAACTTCTGGACGACGCGCGATGTGCTTCAGGGTTACCACCCCGAGGCGATCCGCTACTTCATGAGCACGACGCACTATCGCAACCCGATCACCTACTCGATGGAGAACCTCGACGAGGCCACTGGTCGCGTCGACTACCTCTACGAGACGCTGCGCCGCGTCGACGAGGCGCTTGCGCGTGGCGGGTTCAGCGCCCAGACGCCACCCCCCGCCGCGGCGTGGGAAGGCAATACAGGTGCGGTGCTCGACGGCTACATGGATCGGTTCCAAGAGGCGCTGGCCGACGACTTCAACACCCCGCGAGCGCTCGCGGCGATTGGCGAAGTCGCCAAAGTGGCAAATGACCTCAGCGAGTCCAAGAAGAAGCCGAACGCCGAACGCGCGTGGTCCTTGTACCAGGCGAGCGCCGCGCTCTATGACTCGGCGTCATTGCTCGGCTTGCTGATCCGGGACCCGGCCGAGGCGTTGCTGCAGTTGCGCGACTTGCGCGTCAAGGTCCTCGAGCTCGACCCCCAGGCGATCGAGCGGCAGATCGCCGCGCGGACACAGGCGCGTGCGGACAAGGATTGGGCCAAAGCGGACCAGATTCGCGATGAGCTCGCCGCGATGAGCGTCGAGATCATGGACTCGCCCGACGGCACCACCTGGCGCGTGAAGTAGACTCGGGCTCAGAGGTGATCACTTCGGTGCTCCGAAGAATCCGCTGGTCCGCTGGTCCGCTGGTCTGCTGGTCAACTTCAAACTCAAACTGGACCCGTACTCCGGCGAGGATGCCGCCACGCGAAGCGTCGTGCGCCCCTCCTCGCTGGCCTGTGGAGCCCGGTTGCTCGACGCTTCGCGTGGTGGGGTCCGTGGCCCGAGTGCGGGTCCAGTTTGAGTTTGAAGTTGACCAGCAGACCAGCAGACCAGCAGACCAGCGGAGCAGAACGGCCGACTGTCGTGTTGAGTACTTGCCGACTGTCGTGTGGTGGGGTCCGTGGCCCGAGTGCGGGTCCAGTCTGAGTTTGATCGGGGACCAGCAGACCAGCGGACCAGCGGAGCAGAACGGCCGACTGTTGCGTAGCCTATGAGAGTAAGCCAGCCGCAGCCTGATCGAGCAGCTCGTCGACTCGCCCCAAGAGCGTCGAGTTGTCTCGCCGTGCATACGACTTGAGGTTCGCCGCGTATTCGTTGGTTCGTTCGAGGAAGTTGCGCAGGGTGGCGAGGTCCAACCGCTCGTCGTAGGTCCCGTAGCCCAGCGCCTCGATGTACCGGGAGTTCAGCGTCTGCTCGAACTGTCCGCGGACCGGTGTCGCGAGGTACGGCTTGCCCAGGTGCACGGCCTCGCCGGACAAGGTAAAGCCGGCGCTCGCACACACACCGCGGCTCGAGGCGAGGTCGGCGACGAACCCGTCGTCGGAGAACGGCTTGTAGGTGATGTTGCCGTCGGTGACGGGCTCCGTGACCTTGCGCAGGCCGTAGACGATCGACGGGCAGTCGAGTTGCTGGAGCAGGCTCGGCAAGCCGGCGAAGCTGTCCGAGGTCTGGTAGACGAGCAGGTGCTCGCCGTCGATCGGCTGGGCGTGGAGCACGTTGTCCCGCAGGATCGGCGGGACCAGTTCCGTGCGTTTCTTTCGGACTTCGGGGTAAAAAAACGTTGTGACGAGGTACCAACTCGCCTGGGCAGCGCGGGCCTTGACGATGTTCTTGGCGAGTTGGAACGCATCGCGATCGCCGGCGATGATCGCGTCGTCGTGGGTGCAGCGGTTCAAGATCTGGATGTTGTCGATGCAGATGATCGGCAGGTCGAACAGCTTGCCGTAGAACCAGCTCCACGATTCGAAGTCGCTGATGACGACCTCGGGCTCGAACTCCGCGGCCACCTCGAAGAACCGCGCGACGTTGGCGGGCAAGCCGAGCAGCGAGCCGCCAAGGTTCTTCGCCGCGGTGAGCATCTTGGCCACGGCGTTGTCCTCGATGACCATCGAGAGGCCCCAGATTTCGGTGACTTCGCCGAATCGCTGCCGCAGAAACTCGACCGCACTGCCCGAGCACACGATGTGAACCTGATGCCCCGCGGCTAGCAGGTGGGCGATCACGACCGAACTGCGGATCGCATGCCCCATCCCCGCTCCGACGACGCCGTATACGATTCGCATCAGCGCCTCAACCAGGCGAGGTACTCCACGTTCCCGGCCGGGCCGTGGATGGGACAGTCGATCCCGGCTTCGAGCCGCAGCCCGAGCTCTCTCGCCGCGCTGAGCGCCTCCTCGATCGCCTCGGCGCGGGTCTCGGCGTCGCGCACGACGCCGCCCTTGCCGATCCCTTCGCGACCCGCCTCGAACTGCGGTTTCACGAGCGCGATCACATCGGCGGTCTCGGCAAGGAACGTGAGCGTGTTCGGCAACACGAGCCGCAGCGAGATGAACGAGCAGTCGATCACGGCGAGGTCGCACTTCTCGGCAATCGCTTCGGCGGGCAGATGGCGGATGTTGGAGCGCTCGAGCACCGTGACGCGGTCGTCGTCGCGCAGCTTCCACGCCAGCTGGCCGTAGCCGACGTCGACGGCGTAGACGTGGCGCGCGTGGTGCTGCAGGACGCAATCCGTGAACCCCCCGGTGGAGGCACCGACATCGATCACCACTTGATCCGTGCAGTCGTAGCCGAACGCCTCGAGGGCCGCCTCGAGCTTCAGTCCGCCCCGCGACGCGTAGCGCAGCCCGCCGCGCACCTCGATCGCGTCGTCGTCGGTCACCGCCGTGCCGGCCTTGTCGACGCGGTGGCCGTTGACGAACACCTCGCCGGCCATGATGAGCCCGCGCGCGCGGGAGCGTGTCTCTACGATCTCGCGGTCCACGAGGGTGATATCGAGGCGCGCTTTGCTCACCGCGGGTCCGTCAGTTGGGAGTTGCGGCGCGATCGAGTTGCCGCGCGTAAATGCGCCCGTCGAGCACGAAGTAGCCGAGCAGGCGCTCATCGACGAAGCCGATGGCGAAGATGCGGTTCCGCTCGTCGCGTAGTTTGTGCACCGGCTGGCCGTTGGTGACGAGGTGGACCGCGACGGAGTCGTCGGCGAACAGCACTGCGACGAGCTGTGAACCCCCGGACATCGCCACACCGCGGATCGCCGCACCGCCCACCGAGAAGCGCAGGAACGGGTTTTTCGGTTTGTGCAGGTACGCGAGTTCGATTTCGCCGTGCCGCCGTGCGACCGCGAATGTCTCCGCCTTGGCGTCGATCGAGATCGCTGCGATCGCCGGTCCGTCCGAGACCCGCACCCACACGCGCTTGCCGTTCGCGGGGACACACTGGTAGACCCGCCCGGACTCGGAGCCGGCGAGCCACACCTCGTCGTGGAGCGACATCGCGCACGCCGTGATTGGGGCCCGTCGCACGTCTTGAAACAGTTCGACGGCCGCGGTCGGGAGCAGCTCCATGAGTTGACCGTCGGCGGTCCCGCCCAGCGCCGTGCTCTCGGAGACGGCGAGCGCCGTGACTTGTGCGGCACGCGCCAGCGTCGATGCCTGGCCGTCGCGCGCGATCTCGAGGTCGTCGGTCGTCTGCAACAGCAGCGACCCGTCCGGTGCGCATGCGCCGATGCGCACGTCTCCGTGGATCGCGATGCCGAGCGTCGAGGTGCCTGTATTGCCCTGATACACGCGATCGAACGCGGTCTGCTTGGATCGTCGATCGTCGTCGAGCGCGCGGTGCACGCCGGACCGCGAGCCGAGCCGAAAGATCGCGGCCTTGGGACCCGTACGATCACGTTCGGCGGACTCGAAGAAGCTGGAGGACTCTTCGGACAATCCGGTCAGAGTATCGACGTTGGAGCCGGACATCACGAGCTCCAGCGAGTCGGGCGCGCTCTCGTCGATGTCGACGCTGCTCAGGATGCGGTCGATCGTCTGAATCACCTCCGCGAGCGACTGCGGTCGTTTTTCGGGGCTCTTCGACAGCATCGACGCGACCAGACTCTCCATGCGCGAGGAGAACGGCCGGCCGAAGACCTCCCCGAGGGTCGGCACCGGCTTGCGCACATGCGCCTGGAGGATCTCGTAGACGTTGTCGGACTCGAACGGGGCGTGACCGGTCACCATGTAGAACAGCACCGCACCAAGGCTGTAGACATCGCTGCGCCGGTCGAGCGTCCCTCCGCCCATCGCTTGCTCGGGGCTCGCGTAGAGTGGCGTGCCGAGGAAGCCCTTGGTCATCGAGACCCCGTCGTCCAGATGCACGATGCCGAAGTCGAGCACGTGCGCGAAGTCATCGCCGGCGGGCAACGTCTCGATCATGATGTTGTCGGGCTTCAGATCGCGGTGGATCATCCCGAACTCATGGGCTTCGTGCACGCCGTTCGCCACTTGGCGGAGGATCTGCAGTGAACGGCGGGCGGTCAGTGGGCCATGTCGGCGGACCGCGGCGTCCAGCGTGGACCCGTCGATGAAGTCCATCACGATGCCAACGAAGTGATCGAAGAGCTCGATCACCTCATAGAACGGCACGACGTGTGGGTTTCTCAGCCGACCGATCGCCTCGATCTCACGGTGCAGGCGCGCCCGAATCTGCGCGGGGTCCAGCCCGCTCGTACCCTCCTTGAAGTTGATGACCTTGACCGCGAACCGCCGCGAGATCGCGAGCGACTCGGCCTTGTAGACCGTCGCCATCGCGCCCTGCCCAATCCGCCGCGTGATCACATAGCGACCGTCGAGGACTCGGCCGAGCCACGGGTCGAAGCCGTCCTGGATCGAGGGCCACTCTTTGGCCGGCGAGGTGGCGCAACTGGGGCACACGAGGTCGTCGGTGAAGACCACATGAGAGCATTCCCCGCAGTAATGCATGGGAAGGCGCAGGTTGTAATCGTGCTTGTGACCCATAGCAGACGGACGATACCGACGCGCAACTCGCAGCGCAACGTCCCCCATTCGTGGAAAAAAAAAAGACGCCATGCGGGCGTCTTTCAAGGCGAAGCGCGCATCGCGTGCGTGCGACTAGTTCGACGACAGGCTGTTGTAGCGAAGCTCGATGTTGGAGCCCAGCAACGCGTTGCGTGCCTCGTTCTCGTTGGCCCACGCCAGCCGGATGCCGGACACGCCGCCCGAGCACTGCTCGAAGGAGAACTTCGAGCTATCCACGACGCAGCCACTGGCGAGGCCGACGGTGCCGATGCTCTCATCGATGCAGTATCCGCTGGACCGCAGGTTATCGAGTCCCGCGGTGTTGCTCGCGATGGCGCGCACCTGAACGGCGCTGTCGCAGTACTGGCTGTCCGAGTTCGGGCGATCCACACATGTGCCGGCCTGGCTCGTGAACGGGAACGCCGGACACGCGGAGCTGTCTTCACACGGGAAGATGTCGCGGGTGATGCAGCCGCCGCTCGCGGACGAGAAGAACTCGCCGATCGCGGAGAGGGCGGGTCGGAAGTCACCGGTACAGATCCAGCCGGTGAGGTTCGAGTCCGGGCTCGCCGGGTTCGCCTGGGGGAAGTACTGGCCCTCGGGGAACGCCCGCAGGAACCGCTCGTAGCGATCGCCGGAGAACGCGACACCGAGCGCCGTGGCGCACGACGGCGAGATGCCGGCATATTCGGGGGCGCCGCACTGTGCGTCGGTCGGCACGCTGCCCGCGAAACGCTTGAAGTTGCCGTGGATCGAGGCGATCAGCACGTCCGCTTCACCGAAGGTCGGATCGCCTTTCGTGGCGCGAATGTTGGCCATCAGCTCGTCTTTGAGGACTTC
>JBFIHF010000058.1:0-23689 GCA_041601915.1 Bradymonadaceae bacterium | reverse complement strand
GCGGTGGGACAGGCGCTGGGCGCCTATCTGGGGGCGCGGTTCCTGGCGCAGAGCGACGTCGCCGGCGTCTGGATCCGGCGCGTCTTAATCGCAGTGGTCGCCATCAGCTGTCTGAAGTTCTTCGGCGTCTGGTGACGCGGATCACGACGCGACGGCGAGTCCGAGGCGCTCACGCAGGTCCATGAACTTGTCACTGACCGCGTAGCTGAGGATCGACGCCATGCGCTGATCGGCGGTCCGACTGCCCAGCGTCTGGGCCTCCGCGTCGAGATACTCTTTGCAGACCTTCAGGTCGTCAGCGAACAAAAGCCCGACGCGATTCGCGCAGTCCTCGACGACGTCGACCCAGCGTTCGATGTCTGGCTGGCGGCTCGACAAGTGGTCGATCGCCTTCTTCATCTGCTCGAAGTCCTTGCCACGTACACGCTTCTTGATCGCCTTGAGCGCACTCTCGCTGCCCTTGTCGAGATTGCCCGGCTGGATGTCTGGACGCACGTGGATCGCGGCCAGCTGCAAGAAGATCTTCAGATCGGTCGGCGGTCGGATCGAGGCGAGGTAGAACGGCGGCAGGAACAGGAAGAGCTGTTTGGCGATGATGAAGGCCATGAACTCTTCGCGGCCGCTGCCGAGCAGTTCCTGCCCCGCGATCAGCCCCTCCGGGACGAGTGCCCCGTTGATCAGCCCGGACTGGTCCGGCTTGTGCCAGAGCTCAGGTAGCGTCTCCCAGCCCAGCGACTGACCGATGCTGCGGTAGATGTTGTTGAACGCCAGCGGCTCGTCGACTTTGACCCTGTCCTTGCGCTTGAGGCCGTACTTCGCCTTGTCCTCGCCGGTCCACTCGTCGAGCCCGGCTTTGAGCGCCCCGAACAGCATCGACAGGTCGTTGTCCATCTCCTCGTGATAGATGAACTGCTTGAGCACCGATGGGGTCAGCTTCGTCTCGATCGGCCGGAACATCGCGGTGTCGAAGCGGTCCACGAACCCTTTGGCCTTCTCGTCGAGCGGCATCCCGACGTAAGCCAACGCGCGATACACGCACAGCGCGCGATCGAAGGCCTTCTGCCGCATGTAGACCTTGCCGAGTCGCTCGAGCAACGGGCCGTCATCGTCGGACAGGCGCATCATCTCGCGCAAGTGGTGCACGGCCTTGTCGAGGTGGTCGACATTGACCTCGGCGAGGTTCACCACCGCGGCGTGCAGGCCCATGTTGTCCGGCAGCCGATCCGCAGCCTGGGAGTAGGCGAAGACGGCATCCTTTTCGCGGTCGAGGTGCAGCCGGTACAGGTCCCCCAGCTTCTGCCACAGCACCGACAGCACCCGGTCGTTGGTGGCGCCGCGCTGCACGTTGTCCGTGATCACCTGCAGGTAGGCCTGCTCGAGGTCTTCCCACTTCTGCCCGTCCACGAGCAGCGAGGTCACGGCCTTGAACGCGTCGAGACGCGACGGATCGAGTTTCAGCGCCGCGCGGAACCCGTTGAGTGCCTTGTCCGCCTCCCACAACTCGTCACGCGCGACCACGCTGGCGCGCACGATCCAGTCCGCCTTCTCGGACATGTCCTCGGACAGCTCCGCGAGGGTGAAATAGGCCCGCGAGACCCGGCGCCAGTCACCCACTTCGGTCCCCACACGCGCGATCCGCTGCAGGGCGGCCCGGTTCTGAGGGTCCTCCTGCAGCGCCTGTTCATAGACGTCCAACGCGCGGCCGGAGTCGTTGAACTCGTTGCGCCAGTCGTCGCCAAGGGCGAGCAGCGCGATCGAGCGCTGCGCGGGCTCACGCAAACTTCGCACGAGCTTCTGGCGAACCCGAATCACCTCCGTCGGCTCCGCGACCTCGGACACCACGCGCAACAAGCCGGTGAGCGCGAGTTGATCGGCTTGATCCTGCTCGAGGGCCTTTTCGTAGGCGGTGCGCGCCTTCGGAAAATGACGCAGCGCCTCGTACGACGCACCCAGTCGGCGATAGATCCCGGCGAGTTCGACCGGCGGCAGGTCCCGCTTGTGGTGCAGCAGAAGCTGCTGGACCACGCGCAGTCCCTCTTCGAAGCGGTTCATCTCGAACAGCAAGTCGGCATAGGCCTCGACGAGGGTCCGGTGTCGCGGCTCCAGCGCAAAGCCGCGCGCGTAGCTCTCCAGCGCGCTCTCGGAGTCGCCGGCCTGCTGCTGCAGGCGCCCGCTCAGCTCGTACAGCCAGACGTTGTCTTCGAGATGTCGGGTCGAGTCCGGCCAGCGTGCGAGCTGTCCGAGCAGTTCGAGGGCGTGGTCGCCCTCGTCGTTCGCGATCAGGTCCACGACCTTGCCTCGCGCGATACCAAAATCGACGAGGTCGGCGGTCAGGGAATGAGTCGAATGGCCGGCTACTTCGCCGTCAGCCCATGAAGCGTCGTCAACATCGGACATACAGGGTGACCTCGTGGAGGGAGCAAATCCCTCCATCGCATGAAGGCTAGTCAGCCACGAAGCGCGGCTCACTAGGGGGCGGCAAACAACTTCACCATTGTATTTTTGCCCGGTTGAACGTCAACCGTCTTACGAGCCACGGATTGCCCACCCTGGTGCAATTCGACGAGATGATCGCCCGCAGGCAGTTCATGCGTCTGCCTGAGCGCCTCCCCGCGCGGCTTGCCGTCGATGACCACCGTGCCCCACGGCACGACGGTGACCGTGACCTGCCCGACCTCGATCGGCCGGACTTCGGGGGCCGGCTCCCCGCGGGGCGCGGGGCGCGGGCGGGGCACGTCGATGTTCACGGGGGGCTTGATCACGATCACCGGGAGATCCGGGAGGCCCGGGGAAGCGTCACGTGGGGTACCGGCGTCGGCCGCGATCATGGCGGTCGCATCGGGCTCCGCGATCGGCAATAGATCCCTCGGAGCCTCAATCGCGGCCAGCGCTGCAGCGCCAGGCGGGCTATCGGGCGGCCTCGACATCAACACGATCACCCCCACCGCCACCACAACGAGTGCGATCCCCACGGCGATGCTCGCCGGCCATCGCGTCGTCTCGCTGACCTCGTGCGTGGGCTCCGCACCCGGCACGGGGATCACCGCACTCGCCCCTAACGACACCGTCGGCGGATCGTGGACCTCGACCGGGGGCAATGCGGGGACGTCGAGCATCGGTGCCGTGGTCGTCGCCGGCACGGTTGCACCCGCGAGCGGTCCGGTGGGCGCCTGCGCCTCCGCCGCCTTGGCTTCACCTAACTCCCGCCGGCGTTCCGCGCTGTCCGTCGTCCCGAGCTTCACGCCCGCGGCGTCGGCGAGCGCCAGAGTAAACTCCGTAATCGTCTCGAAACGCTTGGCGCTCTCCTTTTCCAGAGCGCGCATGAGCACCGCATCCACGGCGACGCTAACGGCAGAGTTCAGCTCCGAGGCGGGTGTCGGGCGGTGCGTGAGTTGTTTTGCGGCCACGTCGACCGGGCTTTCGCCGACGAAAAGCGTGCGCCCCGTCAACATCTGGTACAGCACCGCGGCCAACGAGTACTGATCGCTGCGGCCGTCGAGCTTCTGGCTGCGGACCTGCTCGGGAGACATGTAAGCCGGCGTGCCGATGATCGTGCCGGTCTGCGTCACGCGGTGAAAGGTCTGCAGGATGGAGGCCTCGTCGAGGAACTTCGCGATCCCGAAGTCGATCACTTTCACGAAGTCCGAGTCCCCGCCTCGCTTCGTCAGCATGATGTTGTGGGGCTTCACGTCGCGGTGCACGAGGCCCTGCACGTGCGCGTCGTGCAGCGAACCGGCCGCTTGATGGGCGATCCAGATCGCGGTCTCCAGATCGAGCCGCCGTTGGCGGCGGATCCGATCACGCAGCGACTCGCCGTCGATGAACTCCATCGCGATGTAGAGCAGCCGCCGCTCCTCATCGAGCCCGAAGTCGTAGATCACGATCGTGTTGGGGTGTGCGAGCCGCGACGTGGCCCGCGCCTCGCGTTCGAAGCGACGCACGTTCGCCGGCTGCTCGAGGACGTCGGGCACCAGCACCTTGACGGCGCATTTGCGGCCGACAGAGATCTGTTCACCCACGAACACGGCGCCGAAGCCACCGCGGCCGACCATGCGATCGAGCCGGAAGCGCCCCGCGAGGGTCGCTCCGTTGAGCTCATCGAGCGCACGAAACGGGATTTCAAACGGCTCCGCCACCCCGAACTCGCCTGTAGTGATACCGAACGTTTAGCGTACCACGAGGCCGAGTTACTCGGCCACAGCCGGCTGGTGATTCGCGTCACCGGGGAACCGCAGGAACAGCGACCAGCGGCCGATCGCCTGTTCGGCCGGGATCTCCACCCGCATCCTCAGTCGGCCGCCGGTGCCGGTCGTCCCGTGTCCAAGGCTGCGGGCCGACCGCGCGTTGGTGGACCCGACCGCGCCGAGGAAGATCTCAATCTGGCGCCCTGGCAGCGCCTTGCCGCTCGCGTCGGTCAACGTCGCCTCGATCTGAAGCGCCTCGCCACGCCGGACGACCGCCGTTCCGCTCGCGATGCGTAGGGCGGCAAGCTCCCGAGTATCCGGTGGAGGCTCTTCGAACACCGGCGCATCCGGCGCGTTGCCAGGCGGCCCGGGTGTCGGGTTCGCGTTGGCCGCACCATTGGTACTCGAAGTCCCCGGCTCGGCGGCAGAGTTGTTGGCGTTCGAGCGGCCCGTGCCGTTCGACTCACCTCCTCCGTCGCCGCGAGCATTCGGCGGCTCCCAGCCGTTATGAGCCATCCTCTCTTGCTCTTCGAGATATCGCTTGGGGGTGGGCAGGCCATCGTCGCCGGGGTCGTGCACCGGGCGACCATCGTTGGCCGACGCGTTCAACTCGTTCGCCGCGCCGCCCAGATCCAGGCGACGCCAGCCGTGACCGGGCCAGAAGACCTCCACGAACGCATGCGCTTCGTTGTAGACGTAGCGTGTCGGAATGCCCATCGCCTGGGCGAGAAACACAAACGCGAGGCTGCGATGCCGGCAGACGCCGATCGCACTCGTCGCGATCGTCTCCAACAGGTCACCGCCCTTGAGCTCCTCGGGAAATGGCCGAGCATCGAAGTCACGAAAGTAGGACACCATGCTGACGACCGTCGTCGCCGGCGATTGGGTCTTGGTGAATCCGAGCTTCTGCGCGATCGCCAGCGCGTGGGCGCGCAGCGCGGGATCCAGCGGCGGAGTCACGTCGCTCGGGAAATCGGTCCACGCCACGTCCGGGAACGCACCACCGAAGTAGAACGTCGGCACCGCGACCTGGACGTTCACCCGTACGAGCCCCGGCTGGCTGGCCCGAATGAAGAAGTTGTCCGCCGCGTCGCGTTCGAAATCGAGCGCCACGTCGGGCTCCGACACGATCTGCAGGATCCGTTGGTCCGGTGAGATGCTCGCGATCGGATGCACACGCCCGGGCTCCAAGCGCACGAGGAACGTGCCCCAGAACGTGTCCGACGGTCCGTTCGGGGGCGAGTCGAGGTCCACGGGCCGGCGCTCGCCGGACTGCACGTCGAGGGCGTACTGGGCCTGCCCACGGCGCACGGCGTGATTCTTTGCGACGACGCGCTTGTACGGGATCACGCTGGGGTCGAAGTTCGCGAAATAGGTCAGCGAGTCGACGCGGTCCGTCCGATCGTCGAGCGTGTTGGCCGCGGCATACGGCGACAACGCGCCGTACGGTGTGTCGATCGGCCGGTCGAAGACGGGCCCGTCCTTGTCGTAGATCGGCTCCCCGGGACGCGTCTCCAGCGACAGCGCCGGAGGCTGTCCGGCGCCGAAAAACTCCTCCCGCGCGACCTCGGGGTTCGCGCCACCGGTTCCGTTGATCCCCTGCATGTCCACGGCATCGACGTACTCGTGCAGCACGTACGGTCCGTCGGTGGACTGTTGGGCGCCGACGGTCGTCGGGAAAGTGGCGGCGAACGCCAAGATGGGGAGCAGTCGACGCATGACCGGTCAATCGTCCTTGAGCATCGCGGCTTCGCGCGGAACAGGCCACCCTTCGAGGATCAGCGGATACGAGACGTGGCAGTGTCGGTACAACTCCCACGCCTGGTCGATGATTCCACGCGCCTCGGGGCGCTCGAGTCGGGCGAGGACCTGACCCCGCGCTTCCATGCACCGCGCCGATTCGATCGGCGCATCGAGCGAGCCGAGCGCCTCGATCGCGGCGTCGGCGTACTTCAGCGCTTTCCGGGGTTTGCCGGAGACCATCATGATCCGGGTGAGGAGCCGCAGGACCTCGGCGCGCCGGCGACCACTCAGCTCACGCAGGTTGGGCTCGAGGCGCCCCTGCACGTCCCGCAGCAAGCGGCGTGTCGCGTCTTGGCGCGGCTCCGCCAGCACCCGCTGACGTTCCGCGAGCGCGGCGGCGGCGTGCCCCATCCCGAGATACAGCGGCAATTCGAACAGCGGCTCGCCGGCGAACGGCGTGCGCGCAAGTGCATCGGCGCGGACGTGCAGCTGACCCACGGCGACCTCGGGGCGGCCCAGCGCGATATGCAGTTGCGCTTGGGGCACGTACCACGCGGCGACCGCGGCGGATGGCATCGTCCCGGTCACCGCATTCTGGCCCGCATCCAAGAACAGCGCCGCCAGCGGTGCTTCGCCACGCAGCAACGCGATCTCGGTGAGCACCGCGTACGACTTGCTCGCCGACAAGCGATCCCCGCGATAGGTGTGCAACATCTGGCGCGCGAGGCTCTCGGCCGCCGCGAGTTCGCCGCTGCGAAGCTCCAGAACGGACCGCCAGTACAGCGACCAGCGCCGATCGGTGCGCTGTGCTTCTTCGGCCTTCTCGTTGAGTGCCATGAGACGCTCGAGACTCGCCCGCGCGTCCACGAACTCGCCGTAGCGGATCTGTAGGATCGCCCGATTCATGTAGACCTGAGCCAGCCGCGCGGAGTCGTCGACGCGCTCGATAATCCGCTGAGCTTCGTCCATCCAGCCAAACGCGCGTTCGCGACGCGAGACGATGCCGTCCCCCGCGTGAAGCATCGCGAGCCGGACGCGGTGCAGACCGAGGATCAACGCATCGTCGGCCCCGTTGGCCAGCCGTGCCAGGCGCGCCTCGATCTCGGGCGCCCGCGAGCTGTCGAGCCAGTCGTTGTACTCCAACGCGAAGTCGTAGAGTCCCGCGAGAACAAGCTCTGCTTTGTCCGCTGCGCCCGGAGTGACGCGGTCCGCGAGGGTCTCGTTCCAACGCACCAGCGTCGCGACGAGGCGCCGCGGTGTTTCGGAGACCGCCGCGTGCCACTTCCCCACGTAAGTCTGGCCGAAATCACCAAACGCGGCGTCGAGCGCCGCCACGGCTTGATCGGAATCTCCGGCCTGCAGCCACGCCGCCGCCTCGTCGCCATGGATCTTGGCTCGGCGCAGCCGATCGGTCGTGCCCGCCGCCCACGAGCGGTAGAGCTGGGCCGCCTCGGCGTGTTGGCCGGCCAAATGCTCGACGCGCGCCAGCTCGGCCCCCGGATTGACCGTCGGGTCATCGAGCTTCTCATGATTGTCCAACAACCAGCGCCACAGCTTCGCGGCCCGGTGGTACGCGAATCGACGTTCCGCGGTCCGGGCCGCGCGAACCGCGGCTTTGATCGCCTTCGCCACGCGCGACGCGCGCAACTCGTACTCGAATCGCAGGTCATGACTTTCGACGCGATCGTCGCCGATCGCGTCGGCGATGCGCCCGGCGAGGCGCGCCTGATCACGTTCGCTCAAGCGAGCGAGCACGACTTCGCGGCATGCGTCGTCGGCGATGATCCACTCCACGCGATGTTCGGTGTCCTCGCCGCGCTGCACGAGGCGACGTTCCTCCACCTCCGCAAACGCGGCCTCGACGGACTCCAAACTGGACTCCGACGGCAGCACCGATGCGCTCAGCTCGGCCCGACACGCCCGGACCAACCAACCGTGATCGACGGGACCCGAGGCGACGGCGAGGAGATTGATCATCGCGTCGTGCCGCTTGTCGAAGTCGACCATGCGCGACGTAAACAGCTCCGGCAGCAGGTCCTTGCCGCGTCGGGTCTTGAGGTCGAGGTCCCCCAGACGCCCGTGGTCGAACTCCCACACGAGCTCGCGAAGGATCCGTGGGTTAGAGCGGCCGGCGCGCAGGATCTTGCGCAGGTCGTCGAGTTCGGCGTTGGGCGCGTGCGTGATCAGGAACTCGCGCGCCTCATCGGTCGTGAACCCCGACACCCCGAGGCGACGCACTTCGACGAGCGAGATTTCGAGATCGCGGGTGAAGAAGTGGTCATCCGAGCGCGGCGAATCCTTGCGCCAGCTCCCCACGATCAGGCACCGCACACGCGCCGTCTCGCTGAACAGGTCCATGAGTAGCGACGCGGTGTCCCAACTCGCCCAATGCAGATCTTCCAGATACAGCAGGATCGGCCGCTGCGAGGACAGGTAGCCCAGCACCCGGCGCATCGCCCGAATCGCCGCCAGCCGGCCCACGGCGAGGTCGGGAGCCTCCCCGCGCGCGAGCTCCGGGAACAGGACCGCCGCGAGCCGTCGGTCCGACGCGACCGCTTCCTGCAGATTCGGCGGCAGTCCGTCGAGGACCCCGGCGATTCGGCGCGCAATCTGGTGCCAGCCCTGAAGCGGCACACTCTCGCGATTGAAGCACCGTCCCGAGATGACGAGCCAGCCCCGACGTGAGAGCCAGTGCGCAAACTCCTCGATGACCAGCGACTTGCCGACGCCACCGGCCCCCTCGAGCAACACGAGCCGCATCGTCTCTTCTTCGGCCACGTCGTGCGCTTCGGTCCGCAGATTGGCCAGAATCTTGGCCTGCCCCACGAAACCTTCGGGCTCGGGCATCACCGAGGGGGGCAGCTGCACGGCACGTCCTTCGCCCCCCATCACCTGCCCGATCTCCGCCAGGGTCGGCCGCTCCGCCGGATCGGGCCGCAGCAGCGCGTCGATCCGCTCCGCCCAGACCGCCGGACACTCGGGGACGAGCTCCGCGAGCGGCGGAATCTCGAGGCGACGCCCGCGCCCGCCGGCGAACTCCATCGCATCAGCGGGGGGGTACCCCGCGACGGCCTCGAACAGCACGGTTCCCAGCGCGTAGAGATCCCCCGCCGTCGTCGCTTCGGCGTCGAGTTCGGGCGCGACATACGGAAGCTGTTCGGGCGCGCAGAGCAGCGAGATCTGATCGTTCGACGCGTCGCCGTCCTTCGGGCGATACACCAGATTGGGCACGATGCCGTAGTCGGTCAGTTTGCAGACGCCCGACTTCGAGACCAGCATGTTCGAGGGCCGCAAGAACCCATGCACCTTGTGGAATCGATGCAGGTACATCAACCCGCCGACGATCTGCGGCACCACGCGCTCGAGGCGCAACAGGACGACATCGAGCGGCGGTCGATGGGTCGCCTCGCTCGACGCGGCCAACTCCTCCACGATCGACGAGGCGAGATCGATCGAGGCCGGGTCGCCCGTGTGTTCCCCGGAAGCCGTGTCGAGGTCGTCGTCGGCATCGGACAGCGTGAGATCTTCGGGTAACGGGATCTCGCCGGTCGTCGGAGTTCGGCGGACCTCGAGGGTCGAGAGGTCGTCGCGCGACGCCGGCCGATTCAGCCACGTGAGCAGATCGACCCCGTCGATGTACTCCTGCGTGAAGGCGAGCCCCATCCCCACGCGACTCTCGATGTCGAGATTCGTGTCGCTGGCCGGGTCCACCAGGTGGTGGAAACGCACCAGCGCCGGATGCTCCAGTCGCGCGAGCGACTCGAACTCGAGCTTGAAGTGGTCCAGGTTGCGCGGACGGCAGCGCAAGAAGATCTTCAGCACCACCGGCTCGCCGCGCACCTCGTCGATCACCTCATGCGCTTCGCCGAGCACACCGCGACCTAGAGCCCGTACGAACTGGAATCGTGGGGCACCCGTAGCTTCGAGCTCCGTGTGGCTGTCCTCGCTCACGTATCGTCTTCGAATGCCGACGCGCCGTCGGCCAACGCCCACGCACCTGGATAGAGGCTCTCGAGGAGCCCGCTCGTGGCGAGTCGGCGTCCAACTCCGGCGACCACGCCCTCACACCGTACCAAGACGTACTCGTTGCCGCCATGCCCGCCGGGGTACGCGATATCGCGCCGGCGGAGGAAGTCGTCCATTTGGTGGGGCTCGAGGTCGACGACGCCAGCGGTGGTCTGCGGTCCCACCAACATCGCGCCGGACGTGGTGATCTTGGGAACCGCCATCGCCTTCCTCAGAAACGTGAGCCCCGCACCGCCGTACTTCACACCTGGGGGGGGCGCGAAGTCCGACGTCGTCAGGCAGACCGACTTGTTGTTCGGCTCAAAGAACGACCACCCCGCCACGTCCGTCCATCCGAACCGCTCCACGAGCGGATCGATCCATCGCGACGGTTCGATCGGGCGCATGATTTCGGGCGTTGACTGCGCCTCACGGCGCATCTCGACGTCGGCGGGCTTCGTGAACGCGGCGACGAAAAACCCGCCCGTGTCGTTGAGGTGTGGCCACACGCGAATGGCGCGTTCCATGCGCGGATCAAACTGCTCGCCGGCCCAACTCGTCAGCCCCGGAGTCGTCGCAAACTCGGGAACTCGACAGTCGAGCCACTCGGGGTCGTACGGAAGTTCGCGAAGCACGGCGTCGATGACCTGCTCGTTCTCTTCGGGCGCATAGGTGCACGTCGAGTACACCACACGACCGCCGGGCTCGCAGATCTCAAACGCCCGACGGAGCAGGCCGCGCTGAACGCCGGCGAGGTGTGTGTAGTCGGGCTCTTGCTCCAGCACTTTGGAGTGCTTGCGCGAGGTGCCCTCGCACGAACACGGCGCGTCGACCAGGACCCTGTCGAAGGTGCCGGCGGCGCGGGGGAAGTTCGTCCCGTTCTGTAGGCTGATGAACACGTTGTACAAGCCGAGCCGGTCCAAGATCGACCGCGTCGCACGGTGGCGTCCCGCCGACCGATCGTTGGCGATCACCGTCCCGCGATTGCGCATCGCCATCGCCATTTGCGCGGTCTTGTTCCCCGGGGCGGCGCAGAGGTCGAGCACCCGCTCCCCCGGCTGCGGATCGAGGATCTTGACCGGGATGACCGCGGCTTCCTCCTGCACGTTGTACAACCCCGTCATGTACTCGTAGCGCAGACCGGGATTGTTGCGCTCCAGCATCACCATCGCGTCGTCGGCCCACGGCAATGCGCGGGTCTTCACGCCGCGTCGGTCGAGCCGCGACGCCAAGCTCTCGCGGGTCGTGCGCAACGAATTCGCGACGATGCACGTCGGCAGTGGTTCCGCGAGACTCGCGGCGAACTCGCTCCAGTCATCGACGATCCCCCGGTATCGGTCCAGATAGCTCAATCGTCACTCCAGTCGAAGCCGAGGTCATCCAAGAGGCGCCGCACCAGGGTGAGCGGCAAGCCGATGATGCTTGTGTAGTCGTCGCCACGCAACGACCGGAACAACGCGATCCCACGCGCTTCGATCTTGTACGAACCGGCGCAGTCCAGCGGCTCGTCCGCCGCGACGTACCGCTCGATTTCTCCCGCGGACAGGGTCCGCATCGCCATCTCGTGGATCATCACGTCACATGCCTGTTCGCCGGTCGGGGCCACGACGTGAACGGCCGTGATCAGCTCGTGGATTCGCCCGCTCAGCATCGCCAGCTGCGCGCATGCGCGCTCGGGGGTTCCCGGCTTGCTCAACACCTGTCCGTCCACGGCGATGACCTGGTCGGAGCCAATGATGAACGCGTCGGGGACCTCGCGAGCCGCCACCTGCGCCTTCGCGGCGGCCAGCCGGGCGGCGAGCGCAATCGGGTCTTCGCCCACCATCCGCGTCTCGTCGACATCGGGAGAGAGCACGGTGAACGGTTGAGCCAATCGGCTCAACAGTTCACGGCGGTAGACTGAACCGGAAGCCAGTACGAGCTTCACACATCCTCTTCAAATGGCTCGGAAGTCGTGTCGCCACGCGGACCGCGATCCAGCGTTGGCCCCCGGAACTTGTGGGCGTCACGTTGTTCGCATAGACTTGTAGCATAACCACACGGACGCAGCCGATGGCGAACCGCGATGAGATCCTCGAACGTTTGAACGCCGTCCACTCCTTTCCGGGGAGCTACGTCTTCAAGATTATCGGCGAGAACTCCGCGCAGTTCGTGAGCCGCATCGTGCAGGCATGTTTGATCGTGCTGGGTCCGACCGCGAGTCCGTCGGTGACGACGCGCGAGAGTTCCGGCAAGCGCCATGTCTCGGTCACGGTGGACGCCGTGGTGACGGACGCCGAGATGGTGTTGCGGATCTACGACATCCTGCAGGATCTCGAGGGCGTGAAGTTCATCCTGTGAACTCACTCCGGTGTCGGGTCGCGGTCCGGTGCGAACTGATCCCACAGAAACAGCACCGTGCCGGTGAGCAGCGCCGCGGACGCCCCGACGAACAGTAGGTTCGCGCTGCGTTGTTGATTGCGACCCTGCCTCACGAGCTCGTCGTCGACGAACCGGTTGGACGCCGAGTCCGCCTCGAGCTTGCGGAAGGTCGTGCGCGCCTGCGCGCCCAGCAATAACCCGCCTCCCAGGCCGGCGAGCGAGACACCCCACAGCCCGTACGAGACCGACTTCCTCAGGCTCCCACGTTTGCGCGCATCGACGACGCTTTGCATCGGGACGAAAAGCTCGGTGGTCTCGTCGGGCGCGACGACGATGTTGCCCGTCCATCGCGCGTTGCGTGCGGCCAGAATCATGACCGAGTGCTCCCCCGACTCGAGCGCGAGCGGCTCAGCGAGCGGCAGCGCGAGACGCACATCCCCCACCTCGACGGTGCCGGCGGGGCGATCCGTGGACACGCGCAACCAGCCCCGACCCACCGCGGCCGGGAGTTCGGCCGTGAGCTGCAGCGTTTGTCCCGGCTCCAGCACGAGCTGTTCGACCTGGTCCTCGGCGCCGGAACCTCGCAGTGTGAGGCGGCGCGCGCCCGGCGACACCATCACCGCACACGGCGTGAGACAGCGAGGTTCGGCTTCGTCGTCGACGAAGACACCACGCCCCGGGACGAGCGTCTCAATCTGCACCGTCGCGAGGTCCGCCGCGATCTGCTGCTGGATCTCGACAATCGCGGTAACCACCTCATCGGCGTTGGCCGCTTGGGGCGCTTCGGCGAGGTACTGCTGCAGGCGGGCTTCGGCTTCGCGGAGTTTGCCGGCGAGCCGGAACGACTGTCCGACGTTGAACAGCAACTCCGTGCGGCCCGACAGTTCATAGGCCCGAAGATAGGCGGCGGCCGCGTCGGCGTACTCGCCGGCCTCATACAAGGCCTTGCCGTCCCCGGACAGCTTCTTGGCCTCGCGAATGTCTTCTTTGGATTGTGCGTGGCTAACCGTCGGCCACATCGCGGCGAGCGCGACGGTCAGCGCTAGGATCAGGCGCATGGTTGCTCAGAATACGGGGACGTCCGACGTCTTCTTCTCGTCGAGGCCGAGCAAAGGGACGGACGGTTCGGAGGACTTCTTGGTCGTGCGCCGACGACGCTTTCTCGGCTTCTTCTTGGGTTGCTTTTTCGGTTCTTCCTTCGTCTCTTCGGCGCCCTCGTCCGGCTCGCCCATATCCGGCGCCTCTTGGCCGGGCAACGGCGCCATGTCGAAGTTGCGTCGGACGTCCGCGAACGGGATCGCCTCGATCTCCTTCGTTTCATACCCCTCGAGCTCAAAACGCAGCTGAATCGCCTTCTCACCCCAAGGAATCGGCTCATCGAGCGGCGTCTGACCCAGCAAATTCTCGCCAATGAACACGTTCGCGCCCTTCGGCGTCGTCTGTGCGCGCAGCCGAACTTTCCGTACACCGTCGGACGCCTCGGCATCCGACGTGCCGGCATCGGCCGCCGCAGCCGCTTCGACCCCGTCAGGGGGCGCGACAGCCCCCGTTGTACCCGTGGTTCCGGTCGTCGTTCCCGACGTCTGAGTCGGCGCAACTGCCGCGCCATCCCCCGAGCCCGACTCTGCGCCCTGGTTGACGAGCTTCAGGCCGAGCATCACAACGATCGCGCACAAGAGGAACAAGATCCCGAGCCCCAGCGCGATGCGCCCGTTCGACCGCGGCGCCGCGGTCTGTGCGGCCGGGGGCTCGTGGGCGCCCGGCTGGTAGGTCTCGTAGTAGCCCGATGGCGGGCCGTGCATGCCGGACTGGCCCGGTGCCGCGAAATAGCCGGACGGATTCGGTCCCGCGTACAGGCCGGACTGGCTCGGACCGTTGTACTGGCCGGACTGCTGATTGGGAGCCGGGTACTGACCGGACTGCTGATTGGGTGCCGGGTACTGGCCGGACTGGCCCGGAAACGGCTGTGATGCACCAAACGCCGCGGCGGGGTCCGGCGGAGTCCACTGGCCGGACGGTTGGGGATACTGGGGCCCGCCATTGGGCTGAGGCGGCGTCGGCCACTGTCCCGGGGGCGCGAACTGTTGCGGAATCGGCTGCTGTTGGCTGCTGTATGGATCGGGGGCAAATGCTTGCGGCTGATTGTACTGCCCCGACGAGTGGGGACGCTCCTCGGTGGGCGGTTCCGGGTGGGCGGACGGCGTGTGGGCCCAGGGTGCCGGGACCGGCGCCGGCACCTCCCCCGAGGCTCGCATCTGCGCGTACTGAGCGCGGTCGGCTTCGGCCTGACGCACCACCTCGCGGGCTTCGGGGCTGTCCATCGCGACGTTGACGGTGTCCTCGTTTTCGTCCAGCACATCCCAGTTGTTGTCCCACGCGTCCGGCGCGCCGTGCTCGCCCGTCGTGACCTGATTGTGCGACGGCGTGGAGGGCGGCGCCTCGTTCTGGCCGCTCTGGGCGCGCTGCCGCTTTTGGATCAGGTGGCTGAAGTCCGTCTCCACCCAGCGGCTCAGCCGCGAGATCGAGTACCCCGGCGCCACGGTTTGCAGGGCGCGGTCCAGATCGACTTTCGCGCTGTAGCCGTCCTGGTAGCGCTTCGACGGATCACGCTGCAAGAGCATCATCGTGATCTGGTTCACTTCCTCGGGGATGTTCGGGTTGAACGCCCGTGGAGGCGGGATCTCTTTGGAGAGGATGTGGTTGTAGATCTGAAACTCGTTGTCGCCCTCAAACGGCAGGTGATTGGTCAGCATGCGGTACAGGATCAGGCCCATCGCAAACAGGTCCGCCCGACCGTCCAATTCCTTGGCCATCGCCTGCTCGGGGGCCATGTAGAGCAACTTCCCCTTGATCACGCCCAGCTGGGTATGGGCTTCTTTGCCGCGCGCTTTCGCGACGCCAAAGTCGATGATCTTCACGTCACCGGCGAAGCTGATCAGAATGTTGTGAGGCGAGACGTCGCGGTGCACGATGTTGATCGGGCGCCCCGAATCGTCGCATTTGTTGTGCGCGACGTGCAGGCCGGCCGCGATACCCGACGCGATAAACAGGGCGTGCTCGACGGGGAACGTCTGGTTGGAATCTTTGAGTTCCTTGACCATCGTCGACAGGTCGATCCCGTGGATGTACTCCATCGCGATGTAGTAATCGCCGTCGATCTCCCCGAGGTCGTACACCTGCGCGATGTTCGCATGGTTGATGCTGACGATGATCCGCGCCTCGTCGATCAGCATCGTCATGTACTCGTCGTTCTCGGCGAGGTGCGGCAGGATTTTCTTGATCGCGACGGTCTTTTCGAACCCGCCGACCCCGGGCATCGTCGCCCGAAAGATCTCGGCCATGCCCCCGCGAGCGATCAGCTCTTGCAGGGTGTAGGGTCCGAACTGCTGTGGGAGCTTGGGAGCCGCCATTTACCGTGCCCAGTCGAGTTCAGTCACCGGCTCGTCGGTCGCGACGAGCTCCGTCCATCGTGCCTTTGCACCGCTGTAGAACCACAGCGCGTGCCCATTTGTACCTGTCGCCGCCAGCAATACACTTCCGTCGGGGTAGCCCACGGCCGCAGTGACGTCAATCGCGCCAGGAGGCCGCAGTTCCATGGGATTCGCCGGATCGCCGAACCATGCGGCGCCGCCGTTACCATCCGTCGCTTCGCCGATGAGTGTTATCGCGCCGCCATTGTAGCGAATTGTGGAAGGATTCGACACCATCGGCGCGACGATCCGTGGAAATGTCCCTGACACGTCGAGGAGATAGGAGGAACGACACGTGTCACACCCTTGTGGTTGTGCCGTAAACGCGATGCGACCGCCAGAAAAGTCCGGCGATTGGACCTGCGCGAGCACCGGCACGAGCGGCTCGAGGGTTTGGCCCAGGACGTCGAACCAGCCCAGGCGCGCCATGTCCGGTGATGCGCCGCTGGAGACGAGCAAGCGCGCGGGGCCGGTGACGTCCTCCGACACCGCGTCGACCCCCCAGACCGTCTCGCCGACTTCGATGAAGACGACCGGCGCGCCGCTGACTCCGATGTACTCGACGTGCGTCACCGTGCCGGACGGTCCGGGTACGAACACCACACCGTCGGCGGCCGCCGTCCACCGGACGCTCGTGAGCGGGATCGGGGACGCTCGCAGCACTTCGGGGCCCGACAGACCTCGGAGCGGCGCGACCTTCACCAGGCCCGACTCGAACCACGCCACGTTCCCGGACCGCGGGAAACTCAACGGGTCGAGCGGGTTCGTTCCGCGATTCAGTTCATCGGCGTCCGGCCAGCCGTCGTCGTCGTCGTCGGAATCCACCGCGTTCACAATGCCGTCGTTGTCGGTATCGAGCGCCCAACGATCCAGCGCATCGGCGATGCCATCGGCATCATCGTCGTCATCGAGGTCGTTCGTCACTCCGTCGTTGTCGGAGTCGAGCAGCGAGGGGTCGATGGCGTCGGGAATCCCGTCGCCGTCGGCGTCGGCGTCGCAGCCGTCCCCAATGCCATCCATATCGAGGTCCGGGCCGGAGCTCGCGGGGTCCGTCGGGCAGAGGTCCAGCGGATCGATGACGCCGTCCCCGTCGGTGTCGAGTGCCTGCACCGCGGGCAAGCACGCCACCGAAATCGACGTCGCAGACAGCGTCTGGGTCACGTCGTCGTAGCCCACCATGTGCAGGCCGGGTCCCGACGGCTGTGAGAGCCACTTGGCGCTGGTCAGTGGGGTCGACACCGCCAGCTCGGGGACCTCGCGGAACCCATTGGCGTCCCACGCAAAACCTCGACCGGTGTTCCGATCCCACGCGTAGACCCCGCCGCCGGGGGCGGGCGACAGCAAGGGATCAAACGTACCGTTGACGTCGGGGTACACGACGTCGCCCACCGTGACGGTGGTCGCGTCCGGGCCCACGATGGCGTAGTGCGCGGTGAGCGTCAGCACGTCGACGATCTCGGAGTAGAAGATCGACACCCCTTGACGATCTCGCGTCACGTGCCAACGAACCGGCGCGCCATCATCGGCGCCGCCAATCACCTCAAAGCGGGCCGTCGCTGCGTCGAACCGCACGAAGTCGTACGACGACGTGGCCGCGGATGTTCGCGCCACGTACACGAGTCCCCCGGGGCTCGCGCTCATCACGGGTTCGAAGCTCGGTCCCTCGAACACGGCGCCCTGCTGCACGGTGCCGTCCCGAAACACGTGAAGCATCCGACCGAATTGAACGCCGACGCCGAGGTCTCCGGGAGTCAGCACAAATTCGTTGTCGTTGAGCTGCGCCGCGCCGAACCCCTGGGCGGGGTACGGCAACATCGACAGCGGAGCGCCGCCGAACTGCGCGAGCAATGCGACGAGGTCGCCATTCGCGTCGCGCCCGCCGGCCGCGACGATCCAGTTGGTGGCGTACTCTGGAAGCGATGCTTGGGTGGCCGCATACGCGAGCGGACCGCGGGACAACACGCCGTCCACGTGGCCGTCGGCGCACGCCGGTTCGGGGTCACACGCATCGCCGATCGAATCGCCGTCGAGGTCGAGCTGAGTGATGTTCGCTTGCCCCGGGCAGTTGTCCTCGACGTCGGCGATCGCATCCGAGTCCGCGTCGGGCAGGCAACCTTCGCGGCTCGCCGTACAAGCAAGACCGGGTGCGCAGCTCCGCGCGTCGCAGCTCAGCAGGCAAATCCCCATCGGCGGACTCAGCGTACACCGCGTGCCACCCCCACACTCGGCATCCGTCGCGCACGGTGATGTGCACACACCTTCGATGCACGACAGCGCATCGCAGACCGCGTCATCGTCGCACGGCTCGCCGTACGGCTTCTCCGGCCCCGCGTCGGCGAGGTCTGGCGGAATCGTGACGTCTGCGGACGTGTCGATGTCTGGCGCCTCGGCGTCGGACATCGAAAGATCAGATGTCGATGCGTCGACGCCGGCGTCACCGGTGCGGGGAGCTGCGGGAAATCCGGAGAAGTCGTAGGTGCACGCCGTCGTCGTCGCGACGCCCACAATAAGAAGCCCAAGGAAACTGCCACGCAGCTCGCGCAATTCGGTCCTTTGATCGGGAGGCGGTCTGTCCCGATGTTAACGCTCGGTCGGCCGCATTGCAACCGAGCGCGCCGCGTGACGAGGCATCGCTCGGCCGCGTCGTTTGCGGCCCACCGCGGGTCGGGGGTCGATTTTTCGCAACGGTCGACACGCGGCGCCGATAACGGGGGTCAGCGAGGAGCGCCATGCACGTCACCATCTCAACCGCCGGGCCCGCACACGAAGCGATCCACGTCGACTTCTCCGGCCGCAGCCCGGCGAGCGCATGCGGCGCGATCCTCACGCTCGCGGACCCCGACGCGATCCTCGCGGCCGCCGCGGCGTCCAACGGCGATGCCGACTGGGTGATCTGGCGAGTGGACTGTCTGCCGTGGACCGAGCAGCGCGCCGCCGCGTTCGTCGTGGCGCTCGGTCGGCAGGTTCGCGGCCACCTGTTCGTCGTGCTCGCAGCGGGGATCGGGCGCAACGACCGAATTGTCGGGCACCTTCGGCGCGCGGGTTGCGGGCGCGAGCACCCGCCGCTATCACTGAGTCGCTGAGCGCCCGGAGCGACCCATGATCATCGAAGCCCTCAAGAGCACGATCTCCGACAACTACTTCTATCTCGTGCACGACGGCGAGTCGGCGGCGCTGATCGACCCGATCGATCCGGGCGTCGCGTTCGCCGCGATCGAGCGCGCCGCGGTGCGCCTCGATCTGGTCATCAACACGCACTGGCACCCCGACCACGTGGGCGGCAACGACGCGGTCCTCGATCGCTACTCGGCGGCGACCCTGTGGTCCGGCCCAGATCATGAGCTCATCACCAGCAACCACGCCGTCGATCACATCGTCGCCGACGGCGACGACATCGAGGTCGGCGCCGTCAAGCTCCACGTCCTGGAAACACCGGGACACACTGCCGGGCACATCTCCCTGGCCGTCGATGGTCATCTGTTTTGCGGCGACACGATCTTCGTCGGCGGCGCCGGAAACTGCCGGTTTGGGGGTGACTCGAGCGTGCTGTTCCGCACCTACCGCGACGTGTTGACCCAGATTCCGGGCGCGACGGTGTTCTATCCCGGACACGACTACTCCGTCCGCAACGTCGAGTTCGCGTTGTCGCTCGAGCCGAACCACGGGCCGGCGCTGAAAATGCTCGAGCGCCTGACCCAGCAGCACGGCGAGCTGTTGCTCACCACGCTGGACGAAGAGCGACAATACAACCCGTTCTTCCGCTACGGCGCGGCGTCGCTGCAGGCCGCCCTGCGTCGCGACCATGCCGAGCTGTGGCAGCGGGAGCGGGAAGTGAGCGAGACCGATGACGAAGCGACGTTTCGCACCACGCGCGAACTGCGCAACTCCTGGTAGGTGACGACGTGAGCAGTACCGCAAAGATGGCGTTTCTCGCCGCGATGGTCGCGGCCCTGGTCGCCGTCCAGTTCGTCAGCTGGGGCATGGACGAAAACCCGGGCGTACTCGAGGCCGTCGGCGCCCTGGGCGGCGAGTGGGTCGACCGCACGGCCCCGCCGTTCGAGTTGCCCGATTCGGCCGGACCGATGCACAGCCTCAGCGACTATCGGGGCAAGGTCGTGTTCCTCAATTTCTGGGCGAGCTTCTGCGACCCGTGCCGCGAAGAAATGCCCTCGATGGAACGCCTCGTGCGCCAGTACGAGCCGCAGGGCATGGTCATGATCGCGATCTCGCACGACACCGAGCAGGCCCAGATGGACGGCTTCATGAAGGAGTTCTTGCCGGGCCAAACGAGCGTGATGACGACACTTTGGGACCCCGAGATCTCCGTCGCGCCGCTCTACGGGACCGACCTGATCCCGGAGACCTACATCATCGATCGCGAGGGGCGCATCGTCGCGCGCTTCGTGAACGCGTACGACTGGACGCGCCCTGAGGTCAAGCAGTTGATCGAGGCACTGCTGCGGTCCAACGAGACATCGCGGCGGTGGTTATAGGGCCGGCGTCTCTTCGAGACGAAAGATCACCGTGGCCTTCAGAATTGCGGGTCCCGCCGAGCGGTCGGGCAACTCCGACATCCGCTCCAACGCGCACCCGCGCGTCGCCGGGTCGTGCAGCGAATCGACGAGGACCGTCGCCTCGCGGGCCGACATCTTCACGACGAGCGCCCCCTGCAGACGGCCGTTGGCAGTCAGCCCCTTCAAGTAGCAGCCGTACAGCGCGGTCCGCAGCTCCGACTTGAGGCGATCCTGGACGTCGAGTCCGAGCTGGACCTGGCTTGCCGGATACGTCCCGACCGCGGACACCGTCACGACGGGGGTGCCGGTATCGAGGTAGCCTTGGATGCGGTGGTGCCGCATCAGCTCGACCTCCTGGCCGAGGCGCGTCCGGTAGGACGCGATCGTTTGCCCCACCTCGTCGACGAGCTCGGCATTGAGCACATCGCCGTCGAGCACTTGCACGGTCCCTTCCTGGCGGCACAGCGCGCGTTCGTAGTCGGACCACGCCAGGGGCAAGAACGTGAGCTTGAGCCGTGCGGTACCGGCCTCGTACCTCGCCCACAGCCGCTGGGCGCGGTCCTCGGTGAGCTCGAAACCCACCGCGCGGACGTTGGCGCCAATCGCAAAGCCGTCCGCGAACCTCGCCGCATGCTGGACGCTCAATTCCAACGCGCCCGTCACCCGGTCATACTCGATGACGGGCGCCGCGGCGGCTCCCAGCCAGACCTCGACGGGGCGCTGTGCGGTTCGACGACGCGACGCATCATACGCCTCGCGGTCGGCGTCGACGGCGGCACGAGGCGCACTGTACTTGCAGAACTCCGTCGCCTCCTCCACGCCGCGCAGCGACTGCGGGCCGAGCGCGAACGCAGGCCATGCGACGAGAGTCGCCAGACATGTAGTGAGGATGAAAATGGTTCGAGTCATGAGAGTCTATCGCCCGCGGCACACGTCGGGCACACTCCTCGCGATATCGCCGCAGTAACGGTGTTACCCCCACCACGAATTCCCGGCATGCCCCCACTATACGTCAAACTCGGATGGCTGCCACTTTGCGCCCTCTCCCTGCTCGCCGGCTGCGCCACGACCCCGACCGCCGCGGAGCTACTGCCCGTCTGGAGTGCGCCGTCCACACCGTCCGAGACGGCGGACGCGTTCATCACCGCGTGGAACACCGGTGAGCGACCGCAGGTCCTCGCGACGTTCGAGCCGACGCGTCGCATCACCATTGAAAACGCGCCCCTGTTCAAGACGCGCCTCGACGCCTGGCATGCGGTCCAGCACGTCGTCCCACCGCAGTGCAATGCGCGTGGCGCGTTCTGGAAGACCGCCATCGTGACGTTCCAGGATCGTCGATCAGGCGCATCTACTGAAGAGATCGTGTGGATTCACTTGCACGACGGGGGATGGTGGATGTACTCCTTATAGTGAGCAAGGAAGCTCATCTCATCACAGGAGTACTCGATGATGTGGTCACGGCTGACCGCCCCGGCGTGCATTTGCCTCACCTGGCTTTTCGCCGCCTCGCCCGCCTTCGCAGCAGATAGCACGGTTCGAGACTCGCAGACCCCGTCGTCGCTCGATGACGAAGGCAAAGACGAGTATCGCGACGTCGCCGCACTCAGCGAGATGGAGGTCGAGAACTTTCGACCGCTGATCGTCGGGACCGGCGTGTTCGATCTCAGTGTGCTCGCCCCGACCGTCGGCATCGTGACCGATGCGGCGCTCGAGGCCGTCGCAGCAGGGCGTGAGCCCATCAAGCGCAAGCATCGGGTCGGCGCGGAATTGCTCGCGATTCCCGCCGTGCGTGAGCGGTTCGAAGCGACGTCGATGTTCGGCCTCGTCGTCCACGACCAACCCAGCGTGCGCAGCTACCTCGACTTCTTCGACGGCCGCGGCAAGTCGATTCTCGCGAAGTGGATGCAGCGCATGGGCCGCTATCGGCCGCTCATCGAACAAGTGCTGGCCGACGAAGGGCTCCCCCAAGACCTCATCTACGTCGCGATGATCGAGAGCGGCTTCAGCCCCTACGCGACCTCGCATGCCTCGGCGGTCGGCGTCTGGCAGTTCATCAGCAAGACCGGCTACGACATGGGCTTGCGGATCGACCGCTGGGTCGACGACCGACGCGACCCCGTCAAGGCGACCCACGCCGCGGCGCGATATCTGAAACTGCTCTACGCGAAGTTCGAATCGTGGCCCCTCGCCCTCGCCGCCTACAACGCCGGCCCCGGGTTGGTCGGCCGCGAGGTCGCGCGGCACAACTCGAACAACTACTGGCGCATCCAGCGCAACCGCGGCATGTACGATGAGTCGCGGCGCTACGTGCCCAAGATCATTGCCGCGGGGCTCGTGGCGAAGAACGCGGACATCTTTGGCCTCGACCACATCAAGCAAGAGAAGGCCGAGGCCTGGACCTCGGTCACGGTGCCCGGCGGCACGCGGCTGAGCATCATCGCCGACGCCGCGGGTGCCGACTACGAGCTGATTCGCTTCCTGAACCCGTCGCTCATCCGCAAGCAAACGCCACCCGGCGAGGACTGGGAGATTCGCATCCCCACCGACAACCTCGCCCGGTTTGTCCAAAAGTTCGACAACTACGTGCGCGACCGTGGGGCCGAGCACGTGCGACACGTCGTGCAGTTCGGCGAGTCGCTCGACGACATCGGCCGACATCACGGCGTGGCACCCCGCGTGCTGCGCGTCGCGAACGGGCTCGAGAGCCGCGAACGCGTCTCTTACGGCGAAGAGCTCCTCGTCCCCAAGTCCGCGCTCGGGTCGTGGAAACCGCGCGCGGAGCGGGCCGAAAAAGTCATCGTACCGAACGCCAAGCTCGCCCTGGACGGCAAGAAGAAGTGGTTCTACGAGGTCCACAAGGGCGACACGCTGGAGCTGCTCGGCGCGGGACTCGACCTGAACCCCGCCGACATCGTGCTGTGGAACGACCTCGACCCGCGCGCCAAACTGCAGCGCGGCATGGTCGTGCAACTCTTCCTCCCCGCCGACGCCGAGATCACGACCCTCGCCCTCGTCGATCACGAACAGTTCGTGGCCGTCGCCCCCGGCACCCGGGCCGCCAAGCGCGTCACCTCCACCAAATCGGGCCCCAAACGCCGCTACCACCGCGTCAAATCCGGCGAGTCGCTCTGGCTCGTCGCCCAGAAGTACAAGGTCAGCATCGGCGACCTCAAGAAGTGGAACCGCAAGACCGTCGGCTCCAAGAACGTCATCCAACCCGGCATGAAACTCGTCGTCTACCAGTAAGGCGCTTGGCGGCTTTGCCGCCGCGCGCCGGAGGCGAGTGCGTGGCGCTTCGCGCCACGCACAGGGGACGAGCGCTTGGCGGCTTCGCCGCCGCGCGCAGGTGGCGAGCGTTTGGCGCTTCGCGCCGCACGCAGGTGGCGAGCGTGTCGCTACGCTCCACGCAGGG
>JBFIHF010000057.1:0-23984 GCA_041601915.1 Bradymonadaceae bacterium | reverse complement strand
GTCGGGCCGTCCCGAGGCGTTGCCGAACCCGACCATCATGCCGCGGCGCCGCAGCACTTCGAGCCCACCGGGGAACGTGGCCTTGCCGACCGAGTCGAACACCACGTGAACGCCCTCGCCGCTGGTGATCTCCAACGTGCGCTGCACAAAGTCTTCCCGCGTGTAGACGATCACATGATCGCAACCGAGCTGTTGGGCGCGCTCCGCTTTGACGTCCGAGCCGACGGTGCCGATGATGCGCGCGCCGATGTTGTTGAGCCACTGCACCGCGATCGACCCCACGCCGCCCGCTGCAGCGTGCAGGAGGACCCACTCTCCGGCCTGCACCGGGTAGGTACGCTTGATGAGGAACTCCGCGGTCATGCCCTTGACGAGGCTCGCCGCGGCGACCTCGTCGGAGATGGCATCCGGGATCGGGACGAGCTTGTCGGCGTCGATGACCCGGGCCTCGGAGTATGCGCCCGGGGGGCTCGCCGCGTACGCGACTCGATCGCCGGGTGCGACCCCGGCACCCTCACCCACAGCCTCGACGACCCCAGCCGCCTCGACGCCCAACACGTGCGGGAGCTGCGGCAGCGAGTACACACCGGACCGATGGTAGGTGTCGATGTAGTTGAGTCCGATCGCGGTATGCCGCACCAACGCCTGGCCGTGGCCCGGCTTCGGCAGCTCGACCTGTTCCCAACGGAGCACGTCGGGGTCGCCCAGTTCGTGGATTTGGATCGCGTGCGTCATCGCCGCGAGCCGTACCACAGATGGGCCGTCGGAGGACACCCGTTCAGTTGAGGAGGCGGAGTTCGGTGGCGTGTCGACGCACCAACGCGACCATCGCGCTCACGTCGGTGAGGTGCGTGAGGTGCGAGCCGTCTGGGATCTCCTCGACGACGGCATGGCCGATGAGGTTCGCGATCTCGCGGCTCTGTACCGGCGGGATCACGCGGTCGTGTGCGCCGATCACCACGGTGGTCCGCACCGAGATGCGCGTCAGCTGCTCACCCAGGCGCGGGCCGTTCTGCATCATCTCGCCGACCGCCGGTTCGGAGCGTTGCGACATCGCGCGAGCGTAGGCGTGGTGCCAGAACTTCGGAAAGTGCCGCGCGGCAGGCCCAAACAGGCCGTGCAGTGCGGCGGAGGCCTCCGCGGCGTTCGAGGGAACGAGGACCTCCGGATGGAAGTCGCCGTGGCGTCCGGCGGGGTTCACGAGCATCAGGGAGAAGAGCCGCTCGCTGGCTGCGGCCGCGTACAGCGCCGCCACCCAGCCCCCCATCGAGTTGCCGTAGAGGTGGACTCTCTGCGCGCCAAACTCCCGCAGGATCACCGCGTCGAGCGCCTGGACCATGTGACCGATCTTGAGGCCCGCCGGTGCCGGCGAGCCGGGGTGGCCCGGCAGGATCGGCAGGCAGATGCGGTAGTCGCGCGCCAGCGCTCGGACGAGCAGGGCGAAGCTCTCCGGTGAATCGCCAAACCCGTGCACCATCACGAGTGGACGGGTGCCGCGGCCGACCATGAGGTAACGGATCGTCCCGTCGCCCCAGGGGATTTCGTGCGTCCGGGCGCCGGTCGCCTTCAAGATTCCGAGGCCGAGTCGCGTGCCGGACTCGACCGGATACCGCACGGCGAGGTAGCCGAGCATCCCGACGGCGACGCCGCCCGCAAACCACCAGATCTTGTTGCTTCGTCCCTCGTTCATGGCTTCGCCAGCTTTCGGTAGACGTTGTAGCGCCGATGAAGGATGTCGTCGTTGGGTTGACACATCCCGCTGCGGATCATCTCCGCGCCGTAGTCCAGTGTGCCGACGCGAACATACAGGATGTAGGCGTCCTGGTCCGGCGTCAGCCGGATCGACTTCCAGTCCCCCGATTCGGTCTCCAGCAGCACCGTTTCGTGGATCAGGCGTTTGGCCACGGTGCGTGCCTCATCGCGTTTCGCCGAGCAATCGAGGCCCATGACCGCGACCTCGTGGCGCTCGCCATCGAATCGAACTCGAAGCCGATCACCGTCGATGACGTCGAGCACTGCCGACTCGCCATACGGGCGGTTCTCACATCCCGATGACACGATCGCCGCGAGCAACATCGTCGCCATCGCGTTTCGCGCGCATCTGGAATGCGAGCCGGTCATAGCACGGTCGTGGGTCGCGTCCTGAACCAGCCGCTCACGCTGAACCGATCAGCTCGAGTGGGCAGGACCTCGTGGTAGATGTCCTCGCTGAGGAACACGACGAGCGTGCCCGCTCGGGGTTCGACATCGATCGTGAGCGAGTCGAGGGCCCAATCCGGTCCGGCCGCTTGGGTCCAGATCCGCAGCTCGCCGCCGTCGCGCGGGCGCCAGTCGTCGTTGAGGTACAGGATCGTGGACACCTGACGGTCGCGGGCGTTGGCGAACACGTCGAGGTGGCGGCGGTAGTGTCCCCCTGGCGGGTAGCAGGCGTAGTGGCCTTCCCACTCGAACAGGCCGAGCATCGTCGTGCGGTTGATCGCGACCCTCAGTTGCTCCAACTCGGCCTTGTAGGCGCGCTGGGGGTCCGAGAGTTCGGCGTCGTCCCACCAGCGGACGCGATCGGACCGCACCTCGGTCGCGTGCTGCTTGGTGTCGCCGGTCCCGATCTGCGCCAGTCGGTACTGGTCTTGCTCCCACTGCGTGCGTGCTTCGGCGGTGAGCGAGAACACAAGGTTGGGGCTCAGGACGTCCGTCGCGACACTGATCCCATCACGCGCAAGATCGGCCGCGATTGAATCGGCCCGGTGAAGGAGTTGTCCGTTGCTGATCATGCGCTGACAGTGACGGAGTCGTCGCGGGTGGTCAACGGCAGCTTGCACGGGCGGTCACATGGACGGATGATGGATCATGAGGCACCACCGCATGGAAGGCCGTGATATGAACGTGAAGAACATCATTGTCGCCACCGATCTCTCTGCCCATTGCGGCGTCGCAGCGAAATGGGCGCAACAGTTCAAGGAACGGGTCGGCGCCGAAACGCTGATTGTGGAGCACGTCATCGAGCTGAGCCTCGCGAGCTGGGTCAAGAGCGCGTTCGAGGTGTTGGACGACGACGAGCAGCGCGCGGTGGCCGAGGAGAAGGTCGCGGCGTGGTTCGAAGAGCACGCTGGGGCGCGCCCCGACGAGGTGATCTTGCGCGCCGGGAGCTGCGTCACGCAGCTCGTGGAGGTCGTGAAGCGGCAAACCGGCGAGACGCTGCTCGTGGTGTCGATGTCGGGCAAAGGAGCGTTGACGCGGCGGGTGCTCGGGTCGACCGCCCACGCGCTGGCCAGCGAGCCACCGTGCCCGCTGGCGATCGTTCACCCCGAGCACACGGGGATGCGCCCCGGGGCCCCGATCGTGACCGGCACCGACCTGTCGAGGAACGGCCAACGCGCCGTGGAGTATGCGGCGAATCTCGCCCGTCTGCTCGAACTGCCGCTCGATATCATCCACGCCTACGGCGCGCCGACCTCGCCGCTCGTCAACCTGAAGCACGAGATGGCCGAAGAGACGATGACGAAGATCGTGACGCGCAAGATTGAGCGGTCGTCCGACCTCGCGGACCTCGACGCCCGAATTCACGTCCTCGCCCGCGAGCCGGGCGACGCCATTCTCACGCATGCTCGCCAGATCAATTGTGACCTGATCGTGATGGGACATAGCGGCGAGACGCCGTTCGTCCGGGCGCTCGGCGGGGTGTCGCAGCGTGTGCTGAATCACATGCCTTGCTCGATGATCGTCATGCCGTCCGTCGGTTTCGATGACCCCGACTTTGACGTCGATGAGGAAGAGTGAGCAGTGTGCCGAAGGACCGCGAGCAACCATATGCGGAGGTCCCCGCCCTGGAGCTGGGTCGCCGGGTGCGCGCCGGTGAGCTGAGTGCGGCGGCGCTCATCGACGACTTTGCGGTCAAGATTCACACCCAGAATCCGGCGCTCAACGCACTTGTCGTGGACCGCTTCGAGCGCGCGCGTCACGAGGCACGCGCCATCGACGAGGCGGTGGCCCGGGGGGAAGACCCGGGTCCGCTGGCCGGGGTGCCGTTCACGACGAAGGAGATGGCCAGTGCGGAGGGCCTGCCGATCACCGCCGGCTCGCTGGCGCGGCGCGGCGCCGTTGCGCAGCGCGACTCGACATTCGTCGCGCGCGCCCGTGCCGCGGGTGCGATCCTGGTCGGTGTCAGCAATCAGTCCGAGCTCGGCCTGTGGTGGGAGAGCGTCAATCCCGTGTACGGCCGCACCAGCAACCCGTACGACCGACGGCGCACGCCGGGTGGATCGAGCGGCGGCGAGGGCGCGCTGGCTGGCGCGGGGCTCAATGGGTTCGGGATCGGCAGCGACATGGGGGGCTCAATTCGGCTGCCGAGCTTCTTCTGCGGGGTGTTCGGCCACAAACCGACCGGCAACTTCGTGCCGACGAGCGGCCACTTTCCGCTCGATTACAGCGCGTATCGCCACCTCGCGCCCCCGTCGACCCAGTACATCTGCATCGGCCCGATCAGCCGGCATGCCACGGACCTGCTGCCGATTCTGAACGTCATCGCCGGCTCCTGCGACGATGACCCCTACGCGGTCGACCCCGTCATCGGTGAACTCGAGGATGTGGCGGGCAAGCGGGTCTACACGCTCGAGGACCCGCAGATGCGCGTCGTGAGCGGTCCTGGGCGGGCGCAGCGCGAGGCGATGCAGCGCGCGGCGGCGGTGCTGCGCGATCGCGGTGCCGACGTGCGGCCGTGGGACGGTCCGAAGCTGACCCACGCGTTCCAGATCTTCACCTGTATGCTTGCGGAACTCGACCAAGGCGTGGGCCTCGAGTCGTTGTTGGCCGCCGACCATCACGTCCCCTTGCTGCGGGAGCTTCCGCGGATGTTGCGCGGTCGAAACTCGCACAGCGGCGCGACGCTGATGGTCGTGTTTGGCGAGCGCTGGGTGCGCCCGTCGGCGCGGTCGATCGCGAAGATGTCGAGCTACGGCCGCCACCTCGCCGACCAGATCGATGACCACCTCGGTGACGACGCCGTCCTGATGTTGCCGACGTTTCCTCGCCTCGCCCCGCGGCACGGCGGGACGCTGCTGCGCCCGTTCGACATCGCCTACACGGGGCTCTTCAACGTCACCGAACACCCGGTCACCGCCGTACCGACGGGGCTGAGCGGTGGGCTGCCCACGGGTGTCCAGATCGTCGGTCGTCGCGGCTGCGACCACCTTCCGATTTCGTGTGCGGTCGCGCTGGAGGCGGGCGGCATGCGATGGACTCCGCCGCGAGCCGGCCGTTGAACGACGCGCCGACGTTCGAGGGGTACACCCACGTCACCGAGCAAACGTTTGGCGTGGGGCGATCCGCGGAGCTGATCCAGGTCTACCGCAGCGATGCGTTCGCGGCCGCGCTGGGGCTCGAACCCGACGAGCGGGACGCGCGCGCGGAGTTCGTGTTGGTCCCGGGCGGTTCGTTTCTGATGGGGCTCACCGACGACGACCTCGAACGCTGGGAGTCGCTGGACGACGAGTCCGACGGCGGCCTGCAGTCGTCGCTCGAGGCGCATGACGTGGCGATCGCACCGTTCCTGCTGGCGCGGACGCTGATTACGCAGCAGGTCTGGGACGGCCTGGCTCGGGCGCTCGGCGTCGAGCTCTGGGATCAGCGCTACGCCGAGTCACCGCATCTGCCGGTCCACGGCTTGAGCTGGTCGTACTTCGACGAAGTCGCGCCGCAGCTCGGGCTGAGGCTGCCGACCGAGGCGGAGTGGGAGTACGCCGCGCGCGCCGGGACCCCCGATGCGTTCGCCTGGGGAATGAGCAAACATCCGGCGTTCGAACACGCGTGGTACGGCCACCCGCATGAAGGCGGGCCGATGGGGGTGGCGCAGAAGAAGCCCAACGGCTTCGGTTTGTACGACATCGCCGGCAATGTCTGGGAGCTGTGTGCCGACCACTGGCACGAGCGCTACGTCGATGCCCCATCAGACGGGGCGGCATGGCTCGGGGATGACGACCCGTTGCAGCGCGTCATGCGCGGTGGCTCCTACCGGTCGGAGACGCTGGCCCATCTACTGTGCGGGTTTCGGTCGTCGGCTGGTGTTCACTTCAGCTCCGACGACCTTGGGGTGCGCCCGGTGTCAGCGCGATAGCAAGTGGCGATTGAGGACCAGCGACTGAATCGCGAGACTCGTGACCAGGATGCTGCCCAGTCCAATGACCGCGATCGCGCCCAGCGAGAACAGGCCTTTGTGGCCAGTCACCAGCATCGCGCCGAAGCCGATCATACTCGTAATGAAGGCCGCGCTCACCGCGATCGCGGTGGCGAGGTAGCCGTCGATTTCGCCCGGAGATTCGTCGTGGCGGACCATGAGGTGGAATGCGGCGTCCACCCCGAGGCCCAGCCAGATCGGGAGCACGACCATGTTGATGAAGTTGAACTTCACGCCGAACAGCGCCACGAAACCGATGGCGACAAAGATCGACGCGCCGATCGTGCCCATCAGCAACAGCACCTTGCGGATGCGGCGGAACGCCAGGAAGGCCGTCAGCAACAGGCCCAGCGTCGTGATCGCGATCATCCAAATCGAGTCGCGGCGCACGGATTCGAAGATGTCGACGAGCAGTAACGCGTCGTTGATGCCGTCCACCGTGGTGCCTTGCGTGGCCCCCGGCAGGTTGCGGATCACGATGGCGAGCCGCTCCATCTCCTTGACATCGTTCTGACGGGTGGCCGGGAAGCCCAGGACGACAGCGTGGGTCGGGTCGTCACGCCGCTCGAACGGGATCCGGATCGAGGCCGGCAGTCTGGAGGCGTCGACGAGGCCGTTGTCGAACACCTCGCCGATCTCCGCCTGAAAGTCGCGCAGCTGGGCATTCTTGTCGAACACCGACTTCGGTAGCCGCGAGAACTGATCGCTGAGGTCTTGCAACACCAGCAGCTTCTCGGGCTGCAGCTTGGGAATCGCGTCTGCGAGGGTGATCGTGCGGTCCATCGTGTCGCCTTCCGGCAACTCCGCGGTGCGACGTCGTAGCTCGGTTGCGATGATCTCGGCGTGCTCTGCGCTATCGGCGAGCACCACGACCGGCACTTGGGAGGTCCCCAGGATGGGGTCGACATACTTCTCCAGATGCCACGATTCGAGGTCCGTACTCTGCACGTTCCGGAAGTCGTATTCGTAGGCGGTCTGCGGTACTCCGACCGCGGCAAACAGCAGCAGCAACACGATGCTGCCGATCAGCAACGCGCGCCACGCCTTCGCGCCGCGTCCCCCGCGCTCCATGAGCTTCTGGGCCACGTGCACCGACATCGTGCCGCGCGGTTGAAACCGGGTCCCGGCGACCTGCAGCAAGATGCAGGGCAGGACCACGACATTGGCGACGATCAGCAGCGCCATGCCGCCCAGCGCGATCACGCCGTACTCGAAGAACGCACGGAAACTCGACGCCATGAGGCTGCCGAACGCGATGACGGTCGTAAGGCCGGCGTACATACTGGCGCGGCCCGCCGATTTCAGCGTGTCGATCATCGCCTCTTCGGCGTCTTCGATCTCCAGCGCTTCGAGGTAGCGCGATAGAATGTGAATCCCGTAGTCGATGCCCAGGCCGAGGAGCACCGCGCCAAAGAAGCTCGTCAGTACGTTGAGGCTCCCGAAGACGAGCTCCGCCCACGCGAACGCCCACGTCGTGCCCATGACGAGGGGGACGAACACCCACACGGCGGACACGAACCCCCGGAAGTAGACCAGCAGAAACACGAACAGCGCCGTGAGCGCGATCGTCGTCGCCTTGGCGAGGTCGGAGTTGACGGCGCGCTGCTGATCGACGCGTTTGGCGTACCGCCCGGTGATGCCGAGCGTGGTCCCGGGGAACTTCCCGTCGAGCTCGGCGTCGATCCGACCGCGCAGCGAGCTCAACAGGGCCTTGGATTTCTTGAGGTCTCCCGCCGAGAACGACGGGAACGCAAACACGAGGCAGGTCTTGCCCGCTTCGTCGCAGTAGTAGTCGTCGCGGCTGAACTGTTCGTACTTTGCCTCGATGTCGTCGAGGAGGACCTCCGGAGCCGCAGCACCGCCGAGGTCGACGAACAGCGGATTGGCGCGCCGCTTCTCCCATTTGATCCGCGTACCAATCCGCGTGGCGAGCTCATCGAGGTCGGCCTTGTCGATGTAGAGCAGGCGGTTGTCTTTGAAGAACTGGGTCGGGCGGCGCACTTCGACGCGATCGATGTTGTCCACATCGAGGGCGATTTCGCCCGCGCGATCGGCCGCTGCCTGAAGGGTTGCGAGGTCATCGCCGCGCAGCACGAGGGTGACGCGCCCCACAATCCCGTACTTCTCTTCCAGCTGTTCGAGTCCCCGCACGCTCGGCGCCGTCTCCGGCAGCAATCGCTCGAGGTCGGCGTCGATGGTCAGCTGCGACGCAATCGCGCCCGCCACCAGCGTAAGGAGCACGGCGATCGCAAGGATGAGTCGCCCACGTTGGGCATAGAAACGAACGAGACTTTTCAGCAACTGATATCGCCGCCAGACGGGGGTGCGTTTGACGCAAGGGTTATACGCATCGCATACGCCAATGGGAAGCGTTACCGGTGCGTTGAATGGTCGGCGACGCCGTGTTACGCAGCCGAATCGCCGCGAACCCGGGAGAATCGATGAAACGCGTGACTGTGTCGCTGACCCTTCTACTGGTCCAGATCTGGGCGTCGCCGGTCGGCGCGCAGACCACGGATGGCGCCGCGCCGAGGTTGCCGCGAGACCCGCTGCCGGCATGGGCGCAGACGCTCCACGAGTTCTTGACGTGGGACGTGTTCAACACGGCGTTGTGGCGCATCGTGCTCTGCATCTTGGTCCTGCTGCTGGGGCTCGTCCTCAAGAATGGACTGATCGACCGGTTGCTGCGCCCGCTGGAACTGCTGCTCGACCGGACGTCGACGACCCTGGATAACGCGCTGCTGGAGGCCGTGCGCCGCCCCGGTTCGTGGCTCGTGTTCATCTTCTCGGTGTGGGCGGCCTTCGAACTGCTGCAGCTGCCGCCGGGCCTCGACGCCCTCGTCCTGATCGTGCTGCAGACCCTGGGGACGGGCATCGTCGCATGGGCGTTGTTCCTCGCCATCGACGTCGCCGGGATGGCGCTGCAGAAGTTCGTCAACCACACCGATAGCGACATCGACGATCACCTCGTCCCGCTGGTGAAACGAGTGCTTCGCGTGGTGCTGGTCTGTTTCGCCGGGATCGCGATCGTCCAGCAATGGGGCTACGACGTGACGAGCCTCGTCGCGGGTCTCGGGATCGGCGGCGTCGCGTTCGCACTCGCCGCGCAGGACACCCTGTCGAACTGGTTTGGCTCGTTGATGATCTTCACCGACCGCCCGTTTCGCATCGGCGACACGGTCCGGGCCGGCTCCATCGAGGGCGTGATCGAGGAGGTCGGGTTGCGCTCGACCAAGGTTCGCACGTTCGACAAATCGCTGATCACGGTGCCGAACAAGAAGATCGCGAACGAGAACTGTGAGAACCTGTCGATGCGGGAGCAGCGCCGGATCAACATGACGATTGGGCTCGAGTACCGGACGACGCGCGCGCAGATGCTGCAGATCATCGAAGAAGTCACGACCGTGCTCACCGAGCATCCGATGACGGACAACAGCACGATCAACGTGTTCTTCACCGGCTTCGGCGCGAGCTCGCTGGACCTGTTGGTCGTGGTGTTCCTCAACACCAACTCGTTTGCGGAGTTCGCCCCGGCGCGCCAACAGATCCTGCTGGAGGTGATGCGCGTGATCGAGGACGTCGGGTCGAGCTTCGCGTTCCCGTCGCAGTCGCTGTACATGCACACGCCAATCGAGACGCGGACGGCGGCATGAAGGAGATCACAGCGGCGATTCGGAACGCGCGGGACGAACCAACATCCCAGAATATCGAGGCGATGTGGCGGCGTGTGATGGGGTTGCCGGCGTGGTACCTGCTGCCGGCCGCACTGGACGCCGCGACGACGCCGCTCGTCGCACAGCTCGACGACGGGGACTGGATCGTGGCGTTCACGCACTTCCGCGCGCTCAACGAGTTTGCGCGCGAACGAGGCATGCGATCCGACACCGGGGAAGTACCGATGCTCGCGTTGCAGCCCGGCGAGGCCGTGGAACGCATCCGCGAGTTGTCCGACCATGTCGCCGGTGTGGTGTTCAATCCCGGCAGTGAGCTCGCCTTTCGCGCGCCGGTCGCGGCGTTGCTGGACTTCGTCGCCCGTTTCGAGGCTCGGTAGCAGTCTGGTAGAATGTAGGCGGAGGCGGAATAGGACTCGAGCGGCTCAGGTTGGGGCGCCCGAGGCGTAGCCATGGACGATTTGAGCGTACAGGATGGTCTCGTGATCCCCGGCGGGGAGCTCACGATGACGACGAGCAAGTCGGGCGGCCCGGGTGGCCAGCACGCGAACAAGACGAGTTCGCGCGTCACCCTGGAGTGGGACCTCGCCTCGACGACGATCCTCAACGACATCGAGCGAGCCCGGTTGCTGACCCGATTGGCGGCCCACATCAACGCCGACGGCGTCGTGAAGGTCACGAGCAGCGAAAATCGCAGCCAACATCGCAATCGCGATGACGCGCGTGAGCGGCTCGCCGAACTCATTCGAAACGGACTCAAGCGCCGGAAGCGCCGCAAGAAGACCAAGCCATCGCGCGGGGCCCAGCGACGTCGCCTCGAGGCGAAGAAGAAGCGCTCCTCGATCAAGAAGTCGCGGCAGAAGCCGGACAACGAGTAGTGATGGTGCCCGTCAGCCTGCCTTGAGCTTGCCTGCACAGGTTGTTAGAACCCTGCGTGCGGTTCTGGCAGCGGAGCAACCCGATGAAATCTTTCAGTGTGTTCGCGCTCGCCGCGATCGTGTCGTGTGGTTCGGCGAACAACGGACTGTCCAATAACGACGTTCAGGCGGGCGAGACCGTCACCTACGCGCATGACATCAAGCCGCTGGTCGACGCGTACTGTGTGCGCTGCCACGGCGCCGGTGGTGTCGGCCCATTTGAGCTGACGACCTACGAGCAAGTCTCGGCGGTCGGCGAGTTGGTCGCGTCGACGGTTCAGAGCCGGTTGATGCCCCCGTTCCTCGCCGCGCCGGCGGCTCGCCCGCTGCGTTTCGACACCAGCTTGAGCGACGCGCAGATCGCGCTGTTTGAGAAATGGGTCGCCGACGGAAAGCTGGCCGGGGATGACACGGCGCCGGCACCTGCGGTGGAGCTCGACGTGCGGCAGTTGTCGAAGACGGACCTCATGATCACGATGCCGACCGCGTACACGCCGACCATCGTGCCGGACGAGTACCGTTGCTTCGTCCTCGACTGGCCGCTGGAGGACCTCCGGTTCATCACCGGCGTCAACGTACGGCCCGGAAATCTGGCCGTCGCGCACCACGCGGTGCCGTACCTGATCGACCCGGACTACGTGCACCTCGTCGATGGCGCCGATGGCCTCGACGGCAAGCCCGGCTACCCCTGTTTCGGCGGCGCGACACCCCCCGACACCGACTCGTTTCCGACCAAGATCATTACCGGCTGGGCGCCCGGCGAGAACGGGCAAGACTTCCCGGCGGGCACGGGTGTGCGCGTGAAACCCGGCTCACGAATCGTGCTGCAGATGCACTACAGCATCCTCGACCAAGGGGCGCAGCCCGACACGACCAGCGTCGAGTTCAGCATCGCCGACGAGGTCGCCAAGAACGCCGGCAACCTGCCGTGGTTGAACCTGCAGTGGGTGTCGGAGCCGGACTCGATGCTGATCCCAGCGGGGGCCCAGAACGTGATTCACGAGTACGTCGCCGATCCGACACTGTCCCCGCTGCTGGGTGAGTTCGTGCCGGGCCTCGATGCGTCGGAGGGGATCGTGCTGCACTCGATCTTGCCGCACCTGCACAAGCTCGGGACCGCGATTTGGTTCGAGATCGACCGCGTCGATGGCTCCACGGAGCGCATCGTCGAGATCGGCCGCTGGGACTTTGATTGGCAGGGCTACTACGAGTTCGCGGATCCGATCACGATGCTGCCCGGCGACCAGCTGCGCATCCATTGCGAGTGGGACAACTCCGCGAACAACCAGCCGATCACGATGGGCAACCGGCGCACCCCGACCGACGTGCGGTGGGGCGAGGGTACCTACGACGAGATGTGTGCGGCGAGCATTTACGTCAGCGGCGTCTCGTCCGGGTCCGCAGAATGTGCGGACCTGGGGTCCGTCGCGGCCGAAATGGGACGGTTTTCGCTGACCTTCGATGCGGCCCAGATCCGCGGAAACTCCAGCATCGAAGGGGATCTACAGGCCCCGATCCTCGGCTCGGTATACCGGGCGGAAGACGTCCGCCTCAGCGGCCCCATCGATGGCGCGGAGCCGGTCGGCTCGTTCGCCTTCGACGAGGTCGATCTACGAGAAGGACCCGCGGGACCTTTCCCGCTCGACTTCGAGCTGCCGGCTGGCGACTATCAGTTCCTCGGTTTCATGGATACCGATGGCAACGCGACCACGACCGACGGACCCGACCTTAACGACCCCGTGATGATTCCATCGCAGGTGAGGTCACTGTCCTGTGCCGAGCAACCGCTGACCCTGACGTTTCCGATCCTTCTGCCGAACCTGTGAGCCCGGAATGAAACGTAGTCTGTCCGGCATCAAATCCACTGGCATCCCGCACCTCGGCAACTATCTCGGGATGATTCGCCCCGCGATCGATCTGCAGGACGAGTACGAATCGTTCTACTTTGTCGCCGAGTATCACGCGCTGACCACGGAACGTGACCCGCAGGCGATGCGCGAATCGACGCGGATGATCACCGCATACTTCCTGGCGTTCGGGCTCGATCCCGAGCGCGCGGCGTTCTTCCGGCAGTCCTCGGTTCCCGAGGTCACCGAGCTCGCCTGGATGCTGTCGTGCGTGACGAACATGGGGATGTTGGAGCGCGGGCACGCCTACAAAGCCGCCAAGGACGAGGGCACCGCGAACGAGACCAACCATGGGCTCTTTGCCTATCCGGTCCTGATGGCGGCCGACATCCTCATCTACGACTCCGACGTGGTGCCGGTCGGGCAGGACCAGATTCAGCATGTCGAGATGACGCGGCTGATGGCGCGCCACTTCAACGCCGCGTTCAAGGGCGACTTCCTCAAGATCCCCGAGCCGATGGTCCGCGCCGATGTCGCGACCGTACCCGGGCTGGACGGGCGCAAGATGTCGAAGTCGTACGGCAACATCATCGAACCGCTGACGACGTCGAAGCTGCTGCGCAAGCAGGTGATGAAGATCGTGACCGCGCCGACGCCGATCGAGGAGCCGATGGACGCCGACGATTGCAACGTGTTCGCGCTGTACAAGTTGTTCGCGGCCAAGGACGAGCAAGACGCCATGAGGGCGAACTACGCCCTGCCAGATTTCGGGTACGGCCACGCCAAGCAGGCGTTGTTCGAGAAAATGGACGCGTACTTTACGCCCTATCGCGAGCGCTACGACGCGCTCATTGATGATCACGACTATCTGGAGCAGGTACTCGAAGCGGGCGCACAGCGAGTGCGCCCGGTGGTCGAGGAAGTGATGGACCGCGTGCGTAGCGCGACGGGCTTGGGAGTGCGATAGCATCGTGCGTGGTTTTGTCGTCATTTTTGCGCTCGTGTTTCTGTCGGCCACCCCGGCCTTCGCCGGGGACCGTCTGCAGCAGCATGTCGACTACCTGTCGTCCGACGTCTGCGGCGGCCGCGACGTGGGAACCGTGGGCCACGACCTCGCGCGCGACTACATCGTCAACGCGATGAAAGACGCCGGACTGCTGCCCGCCGGCACCGAAGGCTGGCTCGTCCCCGTCCGCATCGTGCGCGAGTCCCGACCCAGCGATGAGTCGAACCTCAAGATCGGCACGACCGTCCTCGCCCCCGACGTGGAGTACCGCGTCGCGGATTTCTCCGACGGCGACCTGACGGGCCAGCCGATCTTCCTCGGCTACGGACTCCACGCGCCCCTTGCCGGCTGGGACGACCTCGGCGAGCACGACGTGCGCAATCGGACCGTCATCGCCTTTACCGGAGGACCTCCGGAGGTGGAGCGCTCGCTCGCCGTCGAGGACCGGTACTTGCTCAGCGACGGGTCGAAGGCCGCGGTGGCATTGAGCCGCGGGGCGACCGCCATCGTGTTCATCAACAGCCCCCGGACCCACGGAGACGGCACCGGTCAGACCGAAGACAAACTGCGCGCTCTGCGCCCCGAGTTTCCGTTGAGTGGCATCGGAGCAGCCCGAGTGACGGCGCGCGCCGCACGCAAGGTGTTCGGCCAGATGGGCCTCGACATCCTGCAGTACCAGGAGAAGCTCGACTACGGCCGACCGCTCAGCGTCGAGATCCCGATCGACGTCACCGGCGTCCTTCGGCTCGAACGCACCATCGTGACCGGACACAATGTCGTCGGCAAGCTGGGCGGTGGAGAAGGACCTCCGGTCGTTCTTGGGGCCCACTACGACCATCTCGGAATGGGGGGGCCGGCGTCGAACTATCAGGGCCCGCCGCGGCTGCATCCTGGGGCCGACGACAACGCGAGCGGCGTGGCCGTGATGCTGGAGACGGCCTGGCGACTGCGCAATGACCAGCCCGCGCGGCCGGTGTACTTCGCGGCACTCACCGGTGAAGAGCGTGCGCTGCGCGGCTCTCGCACGCTGGCTCGCGTGCTGGTTGATCGCCGCGCCGGTCGGGAGACTACGTTCGTGAACCTCGATATGGTCGGACGACTGGGGAACCAAAAACTGCGCGTGTACGCCCAACCGAACACCGAGTCGCTTCGCCGCGTGCTCGACGGTGCGACCCGCGTGCGTCTGACGCTCGAGCGCCTCGATCTGGAGGCGGCGCATAGCGATCACGTCCCGTTCGCCGAGCTGGGGTTCGAGTCGATTGGGTTCTCGACCGGGCACCATCGCGACTACCATCGCCCGTCCGATACACCGGGTCGGCTGGATTGGCAGGGGATGCGCGCTGTCGCGGACCTCGTGGCCGCGAGTATCAGGGCCCTCGCCAACGACTGACGAGCCTGAATCGACGAGATGCCTCGCCGAGAGGAATTCGAACCGACGACGGGCCGTTCTTGACCCCGGGCGCTGGTCTTCCTACAACAACAGTAGGGCGTTCGTGCCCTGTAGTCCCCTGTGAGGTCTGTCCAATGATTTCCGTCACGCCCAATGCAGCGCAGCAAGCTCAGCAGATCATGCAGCAGAACGAGATTCCGTCATCTGGCGGCGTTCGAGTCGGCGTAAAGGCGGGTGGGTGTTCAGGACTCAACTACGTGCTCGACATCGTCGAGAAGCCGTCCGAGAACGACCGGATTTTCGAGGCACACGGGATCAACGTGTTCTGTGACCCGAAGAGCTACCTGTACATCAATGGGCTCACCATCGACTACGAGTCGACGATGACCGGCGGAGGGTTCAAGTTCGAGAACCCCAACGCGCGCCGCTCGTGCGGTTGCGGCACATCGTTCGCCGTCTGAAGTCTCCTTCGTGTGCACCCTGATTCTCGCTACCCGCGTCTTCGACGCCTCGCCCACATTTCTGGCGTCAAATCGCGACGAGCGGCTCGATCGGCCCGCGTCCGACCCGATACTCTGGGAGACGACACCGCCGTTCGTCGGACCGCGGGACGAACTCAAAGGCGGGACATGGCTGGGGGTCAATGCTCATGGGGTGATCGTCGCGATCACGAACCGCTTCGGCGCCTCGCCCGACCACGACCGGAGGTCCCGCGGGGCCCTTGTTGTCGATGCCCTCGGGGGGAAGACCGCCAACGCGGCTTCGCAGATCGCAGCCGGGTACTCCGCCGATGCGCACAACTCGTTCCACCTGCTGCTGGCCGACGAGAACAGCGCCTATGTGGTGTGGAGCGATGGGTCGTCGATCACACGGTTTCCGCTTGATGCTGGGGTTCACATTGTGACCGAACGTTCGTTTGGAGCGGCGGAGAACGCGCGCGCCGACTTCGTTCAGGGCGTCGCGAACGAGCTCGCCCGGAGCGCTGCTCTGACGCCCGCGGCATTGAAGCGGCTGCTGGCCATTCATCGGCCCAACGACTTCGACGCGCTGAGCGTGTTGCTGCCGGATCTGAACTACGGGACTCGGTCGTCCCTGGTGGTGGACGTCACGCAACGGCAGATGGAGTTCGCGGACGGGCCGCCAAACGTTGTGCCCTACCTGGACTACTCCGATCTCCTGCGACACATGCTCCCATGAGCTCGGTCGTCGACGACTTGCGCGCCGCGTGGGGCGGAACCTGGGATGGTGCTAGCCCGGAGATTCACGCACTGATCAAGCACGGTGGGCGCCACTTGAAGATCGAGCTCGTCCACGACGCCCAGTGGAGCTGCGCCGTTTTCGACCGTGGGGCGTGTCTGGCCATGACGGCGGACGAGGACCCCCGGACCGCCGTCCGCGTCGCGCTGTTGGCGTTGGAACAGTGAGCCTCTATCGGTACGATGAGCGGATGAGAGACGCATGCATATTGCTCGCAGCAATGCTCGCCGTTCCGATCGGGTGCCTGCCTGGGGAGAACAACGGCGTGACCGACATCGACGGTAGCGTGGGGGGAAGCGACTTCATGGTCGCCTCCGCCTCCGCGGATCGCGGCGAGGACGGTACGTACGTTGTGACCCTCGCCGACACCCCAGAGTTTTCATGCAGCTCGTCGAGTGGCCTGCCGATGAACTACCTCCAGATCGTGGTCGGCGACATCGACAACGTCGGCACCTTTGATGCCGATGGACGCGTATTCTTCAACGTGTTCGAGAACGGCGTCAGCGCCGGTGAAGCGGCAACGTCCGGCACCGTTACGATCGATGACCTCAGCTTCGGGACGATCAACGGAGCGATCGACGCATCCGGGCCCGAATCATCGGTGCGTGGCAGCTTTTCGGCCGAGATCTGCAACTAACCCGATCCCGCAGGGGTTCGAGAGGACCCGAGGGCGTCCGAGGTCCGGGGTCCGCGGTCCGGTGACTTGAGTGCGTCCGGCGGTCCGGGGGTCCGCGGTCCGGTGGACTCGAGTGCGTCCGGCGGTCCGGCGAGTGCGTCCGGCGGTCCGGGGTCCGGAGGACCTGAGTGCGGAGTGCGGTGGTGAGTGCGTGTTCCGGAGGACCTGAGTGCGTCGTGGGGTCACATCGACACGCCAGGTGCCGCCCGGCGTATCCGCTGGAGGACCGAGGACCTGAGTGGGTCTGGAGGACCGCGATTGCTCCCGTCTTCGGTAAGTGGGTCCGAAGGATCTCGATCGCGCATCTCCCTGCCCACGGGCGCGCCGACTTTGGACGTGCGGTTGGCCGTTACTTCATGCGCCTCATCGAGCACCGCGTGATGAAAATACGCAACGCTGGGCGTGTGCTGCCGATTACGTCTCCGACCCAAACGGAGACGACCATGACGCCACCTAAACGCCACCTTCCTGAGCAATTCGTAGAGATTACGCGGCGAACGACCGGCCGGCAGTTCTTGCTGGCGCCGGGCGCCGAAACGCGCCACCTCATTGGCTACATGTATGGCAAGGCCCTGCTCGACCACAATCAAACAGCATCTGCGGCGTGTTGCATGTCGAATCACTTCCACGCCGGACAGGTAGATCACTCGGCGCAGCGGTCCGCCTTCATGGCTCAGTTCTTCTCCAACGCGACACGCAAGCGCAACCTTCAGCTAGGCCGCGAGGAGAACATGTGGGCGGTCGGTACGCCGGGCGACATGGTGTTGCTCGAGCTCCAAGACATTATCGACAAGGTTGTCTACATATGTCTGCAATCCGTCGCCGCTGGCTGCGTCGAACGTGTAACGGACTGGACCGGCTTTCAGATCTTGCCTTCGAACTGGGGGAAGACGATGCGATTCAAGCGCCCGGCGCACTGCGGCGAGGACATGCCGGAGTTCATCGAGTTCACTCCGATGCCGCCCCCTGGCTTTGAACATCTTCCGCTTCCAGCGGTGATCGCCTTCTTCGAGGATTTGATTCGTCGGGGCGAGGAACGTATCGCGCGTAAGCGCCAGGGCCCCGTGACGGGAATCCGGCTTTGCGAGGCCGTGAACCCCTACGACGCGCCGAAGTCCAATTCCCCCGTGGGCGGACTGAACCCGAGATTTAGCTCGAAAAACAAGAAGCTGATCGTCGAGGTGTTGCGCCACCAACGCGCGTTTCGGGTCGCCCAGCGTGAATGTTTGAACCGCTTCCGGGCCGGAGAGCGCGACATCGCGTTTCCGGCCGGCACCGTCCAGATGGCGCTGCGCGCGGGCGTGACGTGTGCGCCGCTGGCTCACAACGACCCCCACCTCACGCGAGCGGTCTGGACGGCAAGCATACAGTCTCAGTGGGACGACTGGCTCACGCGCCGCGCTGCCTGAGTCCCCACCATCAATAAAGCAGAGTCGCATCCTCAAGGCACAGCTCTGCGTATCGGGACACGCCGCGTGGCGTCGACGTCGCGCGCGCCGTCGAGATTCGGTGGACTTCGGTCCAAACCGCTCAACCTGTCGCCCTCGGTCTCAGAGTTCCAGCGCAGAATGTCTCCCTCGATGCCGTCACTCCGCCTTCACCGCGCCGTGCCTGCGAATCAAGGACCTCCGGACCTCCCCGGCGCGTGCGAGGACCTCCGGACCTCCCCGGCGCGTGCGCCGGACCTCCCCGCGCCGCCCCCGCGCTGGCGGGCGTCGTCAGTGCTCCCAAAGTGGCGGCACCGCCAGCCGATCGAGCGGCGGCCAGTCGCCACGAACCATGAACGCTCCGCGTGGCTCTAGCGGAACCGGGCGTGCTTGCGGGGCGATGCGCTCGGCCTCGAGCGTGAAGGTGACTTCAGCGTAGCCGGCAGGGGCGATTTCGGCGATGTCGACGGGTCGGGGCGCGATCACATCGTGGATCGTGCAGCGCTCGGCTGTGACGTCGGCCACGAGTACGATGTCGGTTCCCCGCACTCCCCAGAACCAGCTTGACTCGACCTGCTCCAGCGCGGCGTTGATTAACGTCAACCAGCCGGGCTCCCGGGTGGACAAGACGTCGGACTGCGCGACGCGATTCTCGAGCGCAGCGACCACGACCCCGAGGTCGCCGTCGTCGCGGAGATCGAGGGATCTCAGGCGCGCACGTGGCTGGGTGACGGCGGTCACCCAACGGCGCAGCGGTTGTGCGACGAAGCCGTGGCCTGCGAACACTGCGGGTGAACCGGTGCTGAGCTTCGCCGCGTCCAGGCGTTCGTCGACCCACACTAACGCGGCCCGTAGCAGCGCGTCGCACAACCCCCGGCGCCGGTGGTCGGGATGCGTACCCACGGAGTGGATGCCCGCGACCAAGCGGTCCTCGCCATCCACACGAATGGGCTGCTGGAGCACCCCCACTGTCGCGAGCGCGAGCCCGCCCTCGAACCAGGTGAACGGCGTGGTGATGTCGGACCAGCGAGCCCCAAATGACTCGGCGAGTCGAAGGCGTGTCGGCATTGTGGGCCAAACCGCCTCGTACAAGGCCTCGATCGATCGCCACGTCGATGCGTCGAGTTCAGATCCGTGTGTTCCGCCAACCAGCTCGCCCATTGCGCGATCATAACCGAGCCGCCGATTTGGCGTAACACGCCCGCCGCTTTCGACCCCGGTTCGGACGTCGTCCGCGGATCGCTTCGAGCAGGCCGTCCGCCGCGTTGCGACGGCCCCTGCCTTCGTCTACTCTGTGAGGTCCGAAGGAGAGCGTGTGGGCATCGACGAACCGTCAGAGTTCGAGCTTCTGCTCGGGGCGCTGCAGCGCGCCGCGGACGAGATCGGTGCGCCGTCCGGAGCTGCAGCGGCCGCGCCGGAGGCCGACGACGACCTCGATCTGGTCGATTGGTTGCAGACTGGAAGCGTGCTGCAAGAGGCACCGCCGTCGTTGGTGGACCTTCGTGCGCTTGGATTCGATGACCCTCTGTCGCATCAGATCACGCAGCCGGACGACATCGACGTGGACCTGCAGCCGGGTTCGACCGTCGATCAAAAGTACGAGATTCTCGGTTTAGCGCCGCGAGCCGCGGGCGCGTGGGAGGCTCGACACGTGGTGTTGCGCCAGAAGTTTGTCGTGCAGCTGCTGGCCCGCTCGATCGTGGACGATCCGCTGATGTGGCCGAAGTTTCAGCACGACATTCGCACGGCGGGCATGCTCGGCCACGAGAACATCGAGTTCGTCACGGACCTGGGTCGATGCGATCAGTTCGGCGCGTACCTCGTCAAACAGTGGATCGACGGCCCCACGATGGCCGAATGGCTTCGGTCCGAAGGTCGTCGCAGTCCGGCTGAGGCGGTGGCGTTCGCGCACTCGATCGGCGGGGCGGTGGCGGCGTTGCACGAGATCGGGATCATTCACGGGCGGTTGTCGGCGTCCACGATTCGGCGCGTGGAAACTGAAGACGGTGCGGTTTGGAAGTTGCTGGACGTCTGCATTCCGGGCGGCAACGACGTGCTGCTTGCACCGGAGCAACAGCGCGGCGAGGCGACCGGACCGGAGGCCGACCAGTACGCGATCGCGTACCTGACCTGGATGATGCTCGTGGGCCCGCACGGGGGACTCGACGACGAGCCCAATGCCCCGACCGCGCTGGTGGATGCCCTGCGGACGGCGCTCGACGACGTTCCTCTGATGCGATGGCCAGACATCGACGCGATGATCGTGGAGTTGGCCCGCGCGGTGCCGATCGCGCCGACGCCATCGATCCATCCGTTCGATCGGCGGGAGGCGTCGCGCCACGTGCAACAGGCGCTGATCGAGGACCCCCGGATCGCGATTCCGGTCGTGGACGAGCCGGTCGCGTCGCGGACTGAGCGCCCCCGCTCGATGTTGATCCGCGTCGTGCCTCGGGAGTCGGCGTCGGCGGTGGAGGCCGAGTTCAGCACGGGCGCGCGTCTGCGACGGGAGTATCGGCGCAACATGCTCACGGGGGGGTTGTTCGTTCCGACCGCGACGGACCTCACGGTCGGGTCGCGGGTGCGCGTGACGCTGAGTTTCACGCCGCGCGAACTCGAGGTTCCGCTCGAGGCTCTCGTCGTGACGTTCGATTCGGGTTCGGCCGATCGCCCGCGGGGCTACGGCGTCGCGTTCGACGCGCCGTCGCGCCAAAAAATCGAAGACTTTGTCCGGGAGCTCGACCTGGGTCTGGGCCTGTCGCCGGAGGACGAACTCCACGTCAAGCGCGCACTCGACGCGAGTGCGAACATCGACCCCGGGGCCGCGTTTCTGCTGTCGCGGCTGGGCAAGTCGATGCGCTTGGGGCCCGCCAAGGCGATGTTCTCCGGCTTGCCCTATGACTTCGACGAGTGTGTCGCGTCGTTGATCGAGCAGAAGTTTGTCGAGGTGTCGCGCAGTCGTCCTGAAGGGCCCGCGCGGTCTCGCCCTCGCCGGTCCGTCGCGGTGCGGTCGGCGCCGAAGCTCAAGGCCGTCAGGATCGACGCCACACCAGCCGCCGGCACGCGTCCGCCGACGTTCTCCGGCCACGAGTGGAGCGATGTCACGCGCGTACTGGAGACGGTCGACTACTTCGAAGAGCAGGGCAACTTCATGGCCGCGGGTCGCGTGTTGGAGAGCGCCACGGCGAACGCACCGAAGGTCGCGGTGTTCCACCATCGTCTCGGCCTGATGCGGGCTCGTTTCGACATGAACCTCACCGCGGCGCGGTCCTCGATTCGCATCGCGCTGGAGCTGGACCCCGGGAACGAGGAGTTCAACGGCAGTCAGCGCTATGTCGCGACACTCATCGAGATGGCGGCGGTGCGGATTGCGTGGGAGCGCGCCCTTGGTAGCCAGGGGAGTTGGTTGCGCAGTGAACCTGCGCTGGGCCGCGTCTGGTTCGCGGAGCGGGGGGCGCAGAACGCGATCTATGAGGTCGACTACCGCGCGGGGACCGCAAAGCGCTCCGCGCGCGGGAGTAGTTTCCGACCGGTGGCAGAAAACGACCCCGAGTTCGACACCACGGAACGACGCAAGCCGGTCCCGATCCGGTCCGGTCGGGAGCGTCACACGCGCCAGATCGAACTCGCTCGTCGGTTTCCGGGCTTCGGGCCTCATTTCGAGCGCGAGCCGTGCGCCGAGGTTCGAACGGTCAACTCGACGCTATCCGCGGCCACCACGGGGGGGCTGCGGGTCTTTGGCGGCGGTACGCAGCTGTCGCAGGCGTCGACGTCGCAGGTCCACGACGCGCGGTTTTCACCCAACGAGCAGCACATCGCATGGGTCGAAGCACAGCCCGCGGGGAGCTGGACGCTGTACGTCGCACCGATTACCGGCCAGGGAGTCGTTCGGGGCGAGTATCGGGGCCGTCCGCGTTTTTTCTGGTCCGATGACAGCAGCAATTTGGTGGTGCTGGACCCCAAGGGGAACGAGCTACACGCCGTCGATCGGCGGCACGGGACCAAGCGGTTGCTGCTCGCAGAGGGTTGCCTCGATCTCGCGCTGATCCGTAGCATCGACGACGACAGCGTGCTGGTGTGCGGTCGCCGGGTGGTGGGCAAGAGCCGTTGGTTTGGCACCTGGCTAAACGCCGCGACCGGCGAGATCCACGGCGAGTACCTGTTCCCCGCCGGTGCCACGGAGGGCGCATTGCGCTCGGACGGCATGCTGGCCGTGGTGCTTCAGGATGGGCGACTGCTCGTCGCGAACCTCGCGCGCAAGGTGATGAAGCCCGTGTCGACCGTCACTCCGCATGCCGCCAGCGTCGCGGGCTGTCATTGGCCGATCGGCTCCCCACTCATCATCGCGGAGCTGGTCGGTGGCGTCGCGCGCGTGCTCTCGATCGACGTCGACCTGCTCTGCGGATAGCCGCGTCACAAAGCCGCATCCGTCCTCGATCTGGGCCCGACAGCGTGGGGCCACACGTTGCGATCGGCAGGGCGTTGGATTACAGTTTGTGGTCCGAAGGAGCAGCGTGTGGGGCTCAAGCCAAGAACAGAGTTCGAGCAGTTGCTCGTGGCGCTGCAGCGCGCCGCGGACAACTTTGTTGGCCCCGTCGAACCGGTGGCTGCGGCGCGGACTGCCAAACGCGACGTCGATCTGAGCGAGTGGTTCGAGGACAGCAATGTTCTGAAGGAGGCGCCGCCTTCACTCGTGGATGTTCCGGCGCTCGGAATCGACGACCCCCTCTCGCATCACGTCTTGGATCCGGCCGACCTCGAGACCGACCTGGAGCCGGGGTCGACGGTCGATAACAAGTACGAGATTGTGGGTCCCGCGCGCCGATCGATGGGGGCGTGGGAGGCTCGGCACGTGGTGCTACGAAAGAGGTTCGTGGTCCAGCAGCTGGCACGCTCCGTCGTCGATGATCCGGTGAAGTGGCCGAAGTTGCAGCGCGACATTCGCACGGCCGGACTGCTCGGGCATCAGAACATCGAGTTCATCACAGACCTCGGCCGCTGCGATCAGTTTGGGGCGTACGTCGTCAAGCAGTGGATTGACGGCCCGACGATGGGGGAGTGGCTTCGGACGAAAGGTCCTCGGGATGCGGCGGAAGCCGTGGCCTTTGCCCACTCGATCGGCGGCGCCGTCGCCGCGTTGCACGAGATCGGGATCGTGCATGGTCGGTTGTCCGCGTCGACGATTCGGCGCATGGAAACCGAAGACGGGGAAGTGTGGAAGTTGCTCGACGTCTGCATTCCCGCCCTGCAAGGGGAGCTCTTGGCTCCCGAGCAGAAGCTCGGCGCGCGGCCGGGGCCGAAGGCCGACCAGTACGCGATCGCTCACCTGACATGGATGATGCTCGTGGGCCCCGGCGGCCGTTTAGACGATGAGCCCGAAGCACCCAAGGCGCTGGTGGAGGCGTTGCGTACGGCGCTCGACGACCGTCCGGAGAAGAGGTGGCCCGACATCGATGCGATGATCGGGGAGTTCACCCGCGCGATCCCCGCCGCCCCGGCGCCTTCGATCCATCCCTTCGATCGTCGCGAGGCTGCGCGTCAGGTGCAGCGCGAGGCCTCGGTCCCGGCGCAGGACCTCGCGTTGCGAGCCGAGCACCGGTCGATGTCGGTCCGGATTGTGGGGGACG